>JBAXEO010000062.1:0-11621 GCA_037140395.1 Coriobacteriia bacterium | reverse complement strand
GTCTGTGGCTTCTCGCTCGTTCGCGATTCGGCCTTGCGCGGCTCGGTCTTGCGCGGCTCGCGCCGCTCCGAACGTTCCCGCCTCTGCTCGCGTGGCTTCTCGGCAGGTTGCGGATTTGCCGCGGCCTCGGTCTCGCGATCCAGCGCCGCGAAGGCCAGTGCCGTGCTGGTGCTGCCTACCGCCTCAAGAGCTTCTCGGCTTACCGAGCAGGGACACCCGGAGCCTTTGTTGCAGGTCATCTCGGCGAGCGGGACGCTTACGCGCCTGCCATCCTCAAAGCGAAGTCCCACGGTTTCGTGCGGGGTGTTGAGCTCGGCGACCTTTGCCAAGCCCAACGGTGTCTCGATGATTGCGCCCTTTTTGGGTGCGCGGCCTTTGTAGTCCTTGTAGGCCTCGAACTCATAGCGCAAACAGCACATGAGTCTGCCGCAGAGTCCCGAGATTTTCAAGGGGTTGAGCGGGAGATCTTGTTCTTTGGCCATGCGGATGGAAACCGGCTGAAATTCGCCGCCAAAACGCACACAGCACAGCTGCTCGCCGCAGTGGCCGAGGCCGCCCACGATGCGCGCCTCGTCGCGTACTCCCACCTGGCGCATGTCGATGCGCGCATGAAAGCGGCTGGCGAGATCCTTGACGAGTTCTCGGAAGTCCACGCGCTCCTCGGCGACGAAGTAGAAGACCACTTTGTCGCCGTCGAAGAGGTATTCGACCTCGATGGGCTTCATGTCGAGCTTGTGCTGTGCGATGAGCTCTCGCACGACGGGGATTGCGGCCCGTTCCTGGACAGCAAACTCCTCCAGCCGCACATGATCCTCGGCGGTGGCTACGCGCGTGAGCGGCTTGAGCGGCCCGCGCACTTCGGAGTTGGCAATCTCGTGCGGTGGCTTGGTGACGATGCCGACCTCGATGCCACGATCAGTTTCGAGAATCACAGAATCGCCCTCGACCGGCTCAGTGCCGGCGGGGGCGAACCATTGGGTCTTCGGTGCAAATCTGAGTTTGACTCCCACTACCGTGGGCATCGCAACACCTCTCGAATATCGAAGAGCATGGCCTCGACGGCCAGCTGGGGGCTCACATTGTACGATATGCGGCGCCGGGCCTCGTTCACGGCGCCCAGTGCCGACGCGGCGGCCGATGGCGTGATGATTGCCGCGACTCCCGCGATGGCGTCCAGCGCGTCCGTATTGACCACCAAATCGTCCACGCCGAGCGACAGTACCAAGCAATCGCGAAGCCAGCTCTCGGCAACGTTGAGGACTTCGGCGATTCCCTCGCGCTCGCGCCCGGTAAGTTCGCGCTTGTGTCGCTCCTCCAGCGCCTTGCCGCCGGCCTTGCCCAGGAAGTCCGATTGCTCGGCAGCTTCTTCGCTCTGAAGAACCTTCACGTCCTCCAATGGCGCCTTGACCGCGGCGAGCAGTTCCTTGGCCGCGACCAGCACGTCGAGTTCGTCGGCGTCCGCAAGATCCCGGAGGGTCCGCAGGATGATCGCGCGGGCCTCTCGGCGTGCCGGGCTGGCCAGAAAGTCGCGGGCGCGGGCCACCACTCCGCCTGCAGCGGCAAGCGCCACGGCAGCCTCGGCAGGGTCGGCGCCGGTGATGGAGACGAGCATCGCAGCAGCGTCGCTAGCGGGGACGCGCCGAAACCGGACGACCTGGCAGCGCGAGGCGATGGTGGGGATGACGGCGTCAAAGCTGTGCGACATTAGGATGATGACCACGTCGTCCGGCGGCTCCTCAAGCGTCTTGAGCAGCGCGTTGCCCGAGGAGTCGTTGAGCAGGTCAGCGTCGGAGATGATGTATATCTTGTGGCGCCCATCGATGGGGGCAAGGCTTACGTCGTGAGAGATTTCGCGGACCTGCTCGGCGAGGTAGCCGGCGGCTCCAAGCGGTTCGATCAGGTGGACGTCCGGGTGGCCTCCTCGGCGGACGCGGTAGCACTCGGCGCACGCACCGCAGCCGTCGTCGTCGCACAGGAGCGCACAGGCAAGCGCGCGTGCCGCCGTAGCCTTGCCGGAACCGGGCGGTCCCACAAACAGGTAGGCGTGGCTCACGCGATCCTGGTCGGCGACCGTGCGCAGGAACCGCGCGACGCGCTCCTGGCCGACGATGTCGTCCCAAACGCAGCGCGTCATCGCGCGTCGTCCAACCACGGCGCAAGCGCGGGCAGGTCTGCAAGCGCCGCAGCGATGCGACGCGCGACCTGCTCGGCGGTGCCACTCGCGTCGAGCACACGGACGCGAGCCGGTTCGGCAGCAGCGATGGCCAGGAAGCCGTCACGGACTCGATGGTGAAACGCGAGGTCCTCGGACTCCAGACGGTCGGCGCTCATGGCGGTGGCGCGCGCGATGCCGACGGCCGGGTCGATGTCGAGCACCAGCGTGCGATCCGGAGTTAGGCCACTGGTCGCTGCACGGTTGAGCTCGGCGATGCGTCCCAGATCAAAGCCGCGCGCATACCCCTGATAGGCGGTAGTTGAGTCGCAGAAGCGGTCGCACAGAATAACCTCGCCCGCGGCGAGCGCCGGCCGCATGACCTGCTCCACCAGCTGCGCTCGGCTCGCCTCGTAGAGCAGAATCTCCGCCGAGACACACAGCTCGGCGTGGTCGGGGTCGAGCAGGATGCGCCGGACAGCCTCTCCGACTACCGTGCCTCCGGGCTCGCGCAGCACGCGCACCGTCAGGCCGGCGGTCTCGAGTCGCTTGGCGAGCAGGAGAATCTGCGTGGACTTGCCGGTCCCCTCGCCCCCCTCCAGCGTGATGAAGGTGCCGGGGGTGCTCATCGGGCGCCATCTCGTGGACCAGTGGAGGCGTCGGCCGCGTCACGCTCGGCTCGCCACGCTGCGGGAGCGTCGGCGTACAAGTCGTTTCCGGCTACGTCGATGGCCACGAACGCCGGGAAGTCATCGAGCGTCATGCGCACGAGGGCCTCGGTGCCCAGATGAGGCCACGCGACCGGCTCGGCGGCGATCACGTGCGTTGCGAGCAGGGCAGCCGCGCCTCCGACGGCGCCAAAGTACACGCTGCCGGTCTCGGCGAAGACGGCCCGAACCGCCTCGGAGCGCCCGCCCTTGCCGATAGCGGCGACCACACCGGCACGCAAGAGAGCCGGTGTCGCTGCGTCCATTCGTTTGGCGGTCGTCGGCCCGACCGAGCCTACCGGTCGGCCGGCAGCAGCCGGCGTGGGCCCGGCGTAGAAGAGCGTCGCACCCACCAGGCCGTGCGGAAGCATCCCCTCGGCCGCCAGCGCTCCGAGAAGCAACTCGTGGCCGGCATCACGCGAAGTGTAGACGGGTCCAAAGAGGCGCACCTCATCGCCGACGGACAGCTCAGCGAGCCGCTCTCGGGAAACAGGAAGATCGATGCGGATGGGCTCAGACATCGACCGAAACCTCCGATGAGACGATGTCGGAGGGCTCGCCGGGCACCTCTTCTTCGACCGCTCTCCAACGCAGAACCTTAAACGCGTAGACGGCAGCGCCGAGCACGATGAGCGAACATATCTGCAGCGTGATGCGCGAACCTGTGAGCGTGATGCTCTCGGGAGCCAAGTTGTTGCTCTCGACGAATCCCTGCACCAGCTTGCCGATGAAGTCGGCCAGTGGCGCCATGACGATCATCGACAGCAGCAGCGAGACTTTGATGACGGACTCCAGCGCGGTGAAAACCCGGCCGCGCAGCGCGTCGGCGGTCGTGCGCACCACGTAGCTGTTACCCGCGACGGTCACCGTGGCGATGCACGCGCCGGCGATGATGGCGAAGATACCTGCGAGCCAATAATAGTTGACGCTCGCGAAGCCGAGCATCGCCAGACCGAAGCCGGCCACGCTGCCCGCGAACAGTAGCTGCAGCTTGATGGCGTGCTCCAGACGCGGAACCACCAGTGCGCCCACGACCATGCCCAGCGCCATGAAGACGAGCATGAACGTCGCAGGCGTCGCGGTGAGCTCTTGGAGCAACTGGACCCTGTCGGCAAAGGGCAGCGCCCCAATCAAGTTGTTCTTCACGTAGCTGAATCCGACCGGAATGATCGCACCACCGCCCAGTATCGCCAGCCCGATGGTGACCAGCAGTCCGCGCAACTCCTTGTGATCGGCAAGGAAGCGAAACGACTCGACGACGTCCTTGCCGATGAGCGAGACATCAAACGCGCGCTCCCCCTCGGCCATCTGGGTCGGCCGAGCGGCAACCTTGATCGTGAACACCACAGCCGCCGAGAACAGGAAGGTGAACACGTCGAGTACCACGCCCGCGCGCGGACCGAGCAGCGCCGGTGCAAAGAGCCCGACAAAGCTCCCCACAACCGGAACGTTGGCCGCAATCAAAGCGTGAACCCCCGCCTCAAAGCCGGCGAGGATCGCCGTGGCAGCCGTCAGGCCGATGAGCATGCTGGCCTGCTGCGTGGTGTAGGCGAGTCCGTTGGCGGCGGTGATGTCCTCGTCGGCGACGAGGTAGGGAATCAGGGCGTTGCGCGCGGGCCAGAAGAACAACGACGCGGTTTCCATCACCACAACGACCAGGTAGATGACCCAAAGCGAGTTGGTGGTCACCAGCACGAGGGCCAAAGCCGCCCGCACGAGGTCAGCGGCGATCATCACCTTGCGGCGGTCCAGCCGGTCGACCAGCACGCCGGTAAGCGAGCTGAAGATGAGCGCCGGGATGATCTTGGCGATCAGGATACCGGCGACGGCAAACGATGAGCCGCCGGACAGCGTGGTCACGAGCGGCATCAAGAAGCCGATGACGAGCCAGTCGCCCACTCCCGAGACAAACTGCGCGTACCAGAGCCGCCTGAACTGCTGGTTCTTCAGGATTCGGCGGTAGGCGCCCGTTGACGCAGGCGTCGCCTCTTGGAGCACGCCATCCAGTTCGTTGTCGGTGCGGATCTCGCTCACGCGCCCACCTGAAACGTCGCCGAGCGAACCGCCGAGCACCCCAAGTTGACCGCCACCGGAAGTGCGGCGATGTGGCACGGCGCGGTCAGGACATGCACGGCGAGCGCTGTCGTGTCGCCGCCCAGCCCCGACGGCCCGATCCCGGTTGCGTTGATCGCTGCGAGCAGTTCGGCCTCCAGCGCGGCAATGCTCGGACCGACCGGCTCCTGGCCGATCGGCCGCAGGAGCGCGCGCTTGGCCAGCCCGGCGACTTTGTCGAAGGTCGAGCCGACCCCGACTCCAACCAGCAACGGGGGACACGCACCGGTCGCGCCAGCCTCCACTGTCTCGAGTACCACTCGGCGAACACCCTCGATGCCGGCGCCTGGCGGCAGCATCTCTACGCGGCTGGCGTTGTCGGAACCGCCGCCTTTGAGCATGACGTGAACGGTCGCGCCTGTGCCCGGATGGGCGGCGTGCGCGACCTCGACGAACGCGGGCGTGTTGGTGCCGGTGTTGATGCGGTCAAAGAGTGCGTCGCGCACCACGCTCATTCGCAGCTTGGCATCTCGGTACGCTTGAGCGACGGCCGCATCGATCTCGGACTGCAAGTCGCCGCACAAGCACTCGGAAACGCCCAGTTCGATCCGGACCCAGACCGTGCCGGTGTCTTGGCAGAGCGGGACAGAATCGGCTCTCGCAATCTCGGCGTTGGCGATGAGCTGTTCGAGGATCGCGCGGCCACGCTCCGAGCGCTCGCTAGCGGCGGCAAGTTGGAGCGAGGCGAGCGCATCGGGTCGCAGCGAGCACGCAATACGCGGGATTGCGCCTGCGACTGCCTCGGCAATCTGAGAGGCGCTCAGCACGCCTAGCCCCTGAGTCCGAGCGAGTCCACAGCTTCCGCGACCGTTTCGGCCGAGGCCTGAAGCGCGTCGAGCTCCACGGCAGACAGCGGCAGCTCAACGATGCCGAGCACACCGGCGCGGCCGAGCCGAGCAGGCACGGACAGGTAGATGTTGGAGATACCGTACTCGCCGGACAGGTAGGCGCACGTTGGCAGCGTCTCGCCCGTGTCGCCAAGAATGGCGCGCACCATTCTGGCGACGCTCGCCGCGGGCGCATAGAACGCCGAGCCGGTCTTGAGGAGCGCCACGACCTCTGCGCCGCCAAAGATCGTGCGCCGAGTGAGCTCGTCGACCTCGGCCTCGGGCAGCAGGTCAGACAGCGAGCGGCCCGCGACCGTGGAGAATCGCGGCATGGGCACCATCGCGTCGCCGTGGGCACCGATTGCGACTGCGTCGATATCGGTGATCGCGGCACCGGTCTTCTCGGCGATGGCGTAGGCGAAACGAGCCGAGTCGAGCACGCCGCCCATGCCGAAGATGCGGCTGGTGGGCAGACCGGAGAGGTTCTTGGCGAGGTAGGTCATCACGTCGAGCGGATTGGTGACACACACGATGATGGCGTCGGGCGATGCGGCGACCACTTGGCCGATTACGGCCTCGACGATCGCCTTGTTGGCCGCGAGCAGATCGTCTCTGGTCATCCCCGGCTTGCGCGGCAGACCAGCGGTGACAACCACCACGTCGCTGGCGGCGGTATCAGCGTAGTCGTTGGTGCCGACAACCGTGGGGCCGAAGCGCTCGACCGAGCGCATATGCATCATGTCGAGCGCCTTACCCTGTGGCAGGCCCTCGGCAACGTCGATCATGACTACGTCGGCAGTTTCGTGGAGCAGCAGGAGCTGCGCGACGGTCGCGCCCACCTGGCCCGCGCCGACGACGGTCACCTTGGGATACGGCATGAGTCCCCTTCTTCCATGCGAGAAGCGCCGCGGAACTGCAGCGCGAAAGGTTGCGGTTGCGAGCGTGAAGCCTGCGTGATTCTACCACGCGCCCGCGTCGCAGCGACTCGCATCCAGAGCGGCGTTCGCGTGGCGTCCGCGGGCGTCCGGAGCGCAAGTCGCCCGCTCCCTTAGCGGCCTCGGCGAGCCAAGTGCGGGCTCTAGCTGAGCTCCGCCGGGTAATCGATCGGGGGCTGCTCGCCGCGGTGGTGCGCGAGGCGCTGGGACAGTATCGGGGCGATTCCCGGCAGCGGCTCGGGCGGCTCGGGCCGGCTCAAGGGCACGTCAATCTCGGCGTAGAGCGTCTCGTCGTCCTGGCCCATTGCCTCGGCAAGTACCTGCCCCAGCTGGATGATCGCCGAGCCGCCGTGGCCCACATCTCCGGGCTCGGCGCCGGCGCACTCGGTGATGACCACCAGACTCGCAAGCGACTCCGAGAGCCCGATCGCCAGCTCCATAACCGCCTCGGCCTGCAGGTCGTTTTCGCTGCGTGGCGCGAGCACGGCGACGTTGGGAGAGTCGCCCAAGATACGCACAAGCTCAAGCCCGCTCATGCACGAATCGCCCGCGAACAGCGCGATGCGGCCGAGGCCCTCGAGCCCCTCGAGCACCGGCGCGGTAGCCGCGAAGCCATCGACGCCGGGAGGGGTGCTGGGAATCAGGCGGACTCCCGGCATGCCATCGAGGCCCGAGAAGAACCTCTCGGCAGCAGCGGAGTCGTCTACCAGGGAGAGCGGCTCGGGCATGAACACAACCTGCGCACCGCAGATGCCGGCAGCCGCGGCTGCTCGCTGCAGCGCCTCGATGTCGGCGTCGATGCTCTCGCGCAGGCGATGCTGGATGACTGCGATCTTCACTTGCTACTCCCCCACTGTCGCCCTGTGTATTCTGCCCGCCGGACTCCGCCTCGCGAACTCGCGCGTTGGCGCCTCATGAAGCCCTCAGCCAACCGTCGGCTTGGGCGGCGTCCGCTTCTTTGTCGAGCGGCCCTTGGCAGCGGGCTTCTTGCCGGCCGCGAGGGCAGCCGCCTCTTTGGCCGCCTTCGCGGGACAGTTGGGATCGACGCAGATGCGCCACGGCCCGCGTCCCGAGTTGACGACCACCATCGGCGCATCACACGCCTCGCACGTCTCGCCAGTCGCGGTCAGATCGCCGCGCTGAGGCAGCGGATAGCTCACTCCGCACTCCTCGTAGTTGGTGCAGCGAACGTAGCGCTTGCGGGTCGCGCCGCGCCGTACGGTCAGGTCACCCACGCGACCGGCCTCGGCGCACGTCTTGCACGCACCGATGCTGATCTCGGGCTCGTAGTTGGTCGCACACTTGGGATCGATACAGATGGTGATCGGCTTCTGGCGGAACTGAATGACCTTGACCTGTGGCGTGCCGCACGTCGGACAAAGCTCGTCGACGGCTTCGATCTTGCCCTGCGGCAGCGGATAGGTCACGTCGCACTCCGGCCATCCCGAGCAGCCCACAAACTGGCCACGCGTCTTGATTGCCGTCTTGATGAGCAGGTCATGCCCCGACTTGGGACACACGCCCACCTTGGCGTCGTCGGCTCCGGCGGCCTTCAGTATCTCTCCGAGCTCAGGCGCATGCTCGATTAGCGCGTCCATGACGTTTGCAAGCAACTGCCGAGAATGGCCGACCACCGTCGCACGATCGGTACGCCCGTTGGCGATGTTGTCCATCTCGGCTTCGAGATCCGAGGTCATATCCGGCGTGGTGATGCGCGGAGCAAATGTCGAGAGCGCCTCGATGACCGCGCGGCCCAGCGACGTGGGCTCCAGCGGCTCGTTGACCGCGTAGCGCACCTCGATCAGCCGCTCGATGATGGCATGGCGGGTGGCCTTGGTGCCCAGCCCGCGCTTCTCCATCTCCTGAATGAGCTTGCCCTGGCTGAAGCGGGAGGGCGGCTCGGTCTGCTTCTGCGCGAAGTCGGCTCCACGGAAGTCGACGACGTCCTTCTCGGACAGCGCCGGCAGCTGCTCGTCCTTCTTGAGGCCGTACGGGTAGATGGCTCTAAAGCCCGGCGAGACCAAGATGTCGCCCTTGGCCACGAACGGCTCTCCCGCCACCTCGATGGTGACCTTGGTGCCCTCGATGATGGCCGCATCGGAGAGTGTCGCCAGAAAGCGCCGAGCGACGAGGTTGTAGAGCTTCCACTCCTCGGGCCTGAGCTTATCCGGGTCGGCAGCAGCCGTCGGAGTGATCGGCGGGTGGTCGGTGGTCTCCTTGGCGCCGCGTGTGGGATGAAGCGCGCCCGCCTTCTTGATGCCGTTTACGTGCTCGCGGTAGAACGGCACCTCGGATAGCTCCGACAGAATTGCGCCAAGGTCGAGAGAGGCCGGGTACACGGTGTTGTCGACACGCGGATAGCTGATGAGGCCATCCATATAGAGAGACTCGGCGATACGCATGGTCCGCCCCGGCGTGATGCCTTCCGACGCCGCCGCAGCCTGCAGGGCGGTGGTATTGAATGGTGTGGGCGGAGCGACCTTGCGACTCTTCTTCTCGGCGGCAATAACGGTACCGCTCGTCGCCGCCGAGATCGCCTCCATCACGCGCTTCGCCTCAGCCTCGCTCTTGAATCGATCGGTGGCGTGGCCCGCCGAGAACTCAGTCCCCTTGACCTCGCCGCCAGCGGAGCGAAACGCGCCCTTCACCGTCCAGTAGATCTCAGGCACGAACGCCTCACGCTCGAGCTCGCGAGCCACGATGAGCGCGAGAGTGGGCGTCTGCACGCGACCGGCCGACTTCACGTTGCCGTAGCCGGAGAACTTGGCCATGGTCAGGTAGCGCGTCAGAACCGCTCCCCACACCAAGTCGATGTCTTGGCGCGATTCGCCGGCCTGCGCGAGGCACTCGTCGACGTCGACGAGCTCAGCAAACGCGCGCTGCACCTCATCTTTAGTGATTGCCGAGAACCGCGCGCGCTGAATTGGCGCCTTCTTGTTGACGTCACGACAGAGCGCCGCGGCATCGCTGCCGATCAGCTCTCCCTCGCGGTCAAAGTCGGTTGCGATCACGATTGCTTCGGCCTTCTTGGCGGCACTCTTGAGCGCACGAATGAGCTCGCGCTCGGCAGGCGTCTTACCAACCGGCGCCCATACCAGGTACGGAAGCGAGGCAATCTTCCAGCCCTTCAAATCGATGCCGTCAACAGTGAACGGCTTCTTGCGCTTCTCCCACGGGGGCGTAGGGAGCGAGTCCGGGATGATGGTTGGCGTGGCGCGGTGATCGTCGTCCCAGACGGCTTCCCATGTGCCATCCGCAAAGACCATCTCCGGCGGAAAGTCCACGCCTAGAATGTGGCCTTTGAGTCCGATGGTCATCCAGTCCTCACCGTCACGACGGAAGGAGTAGACTGGCGTGTTGTAGATCTTTTCGCTCTTGGGCTTGCCCACGGCCAGGATCTCGGCAAGCTTCTTAGCGGCGATGTTCTTCTCGGTAACAATGAGCTTCAACGTGCGACGACCTTCCATGGGGCGGAGATTTGGAGACGACTATACACAGGTCCGTCAAGCCCCATATACAACAAGAGGCCTTCCGAGAATCCATCCAGGAACAAAAGGCGCAGGTAAATGGGCCCGCCGAGAAGGTTGCGCTACAGCCCTATCTCGGGAGCGCGCGCCTGCATGGCCGCAAGCGAGAGAGCCAGGAAGTCATCGCGCTCCAGGCCGATAGCATCGCAACCGGCCATCTGCTCGCGAGAAGCTCCCTTGGCGAAGGCTTTTTCCTTCCAGCGCTTGGTGAGGCTCTTGAGCCCGACGCCCGCGATGTCCTTCTCGGGTCGCACGAGCGCCGCAGCGACGATGAAGCCCGTCGTTGGGTCGGCGCACCACAAGGCGTGGTCCATGGGCGTCTCGCGCGGGGCTTTGTCGGCATGCGCAAGGATCGCGTGAAGCATCTCCTCGTCGACCACGCCACTCAGCTCCTGTGTGCTCACCAAGCCGTGGCGCGCGGGGTTGTCGGCCGTCTCGGCGTAGTCGAGATCGTGGAGCAGGCCCGCCAGCGCCCACCTGTCGGCGTCCGCCTCGTCGAGTCCGAGACGCTCGGCCAGTGCAAGCATGATGATCTCAGTTGCGACGGAGTGGTTGATGAGGTTGGCCTGTCCGACGCGCTCGACGACAAGCGCGTGGGCCTCGTCGCGTCCAATCATGAGGTGCTTCCCAGCCCCACCTTGGCTGCATCGATGCGCGCGGCGAGCCACTCGGCCCACGCTTGCACGCCCTCGCCCTTGGTCGCGGCGATGCGGAAGATGGGGGCCTTGGGGTTGAGCGACTTCACGACGCCCGTGAACTCTTCCTCGTCGAAGTCGAAGTACGGCATGACGTCGACCTTGTTTAAGATGACGGCCTCAGACACCTGGAAGATGCCGGGGTACTTGTACGGCTTGTCGTGGCCCTCGGGGACCGACAAGATCATGACCTTGGCGTTCTCGCCCAAGTTGAAGTCGGTGGGGCACACCAGGTTGCCGACGTTTTCGATGATGATGAGGTCGAGCTCGTCGAGCGGGAGTGCGTCCACGGCGCGTCGGATCATGTCACTCTCCAGGTGGCACGCGCCGCCGGTGTTGATCTGGACCGCCGGGATGCCGTGCGCCTTGACCTTCTCGGCGTCGACCTTGCTCGCGATGTCGCCCTCGATGACCGCAATCCGATAGCGGTCGCGCAGTGCGGCGATGGTGGCCAGAATCGTCGATGTCTTGCCGGCACCCGGTGACGCCATCATGTCGAGTACGAAGACGCCCGCGGCGTCGAACCGCGCGCGGTTCTCGGCGGCCAGACGATCGTTGCGGTCGAGGATCGGTTTACTCAGGTCGATTTCCACGGTCACTCCTCGGGGATGTCGGCTGTCTGGGCGGAGGCGTCATCGGGCTGCTCGGCGAGTAGTTCGGTGCCGT
>JBAXEO010000061.1:0-11686 GCA_037140395.1 Coriobacteriia bacterium | reverse complement strand
CCCGGGGTTGATGACCCGAACCGTTCCCGCCGAGTCAAACGCGACCACGCCTTCTGCCATAGACTCCACGACCGCCGTGATCTCGCGCTCACGCTCCTGAATTGCCGAGAACGCCTCCCCGAGCTTGGCCGCCATCAAGTTGTACGACACCGCAAGGTCGTAGATCTCGTCGGGTGCTACGCCGGTTGGGAGACGCTGCTCAAAGTCGCCGTCGGCGATGGCCACGGCCGCCTTGGACATCGCGCGCACTCGTCTGCTGATCAGTTCCGAGAATCCGAATCCCATCAGGCCCGCAACAACAAGCGAGATCCAGAATGTGATCCAGAGACGCCCGCGGACCGCGTCGAGAATCGCAAGCGCGCTGGCGACTGAGCTCGCGGTTACTACGACTCCTTCTCGGCTGCCTTTGGGACCGTGGATTACCTTGGAAGCTACGACCCAGCCTCCCGGCTTGAGGTCCATGCTCGCGAAGGGGGGGTCATCTGCGAGACCTGCGATTCGCGCGGCCTCAAGAGTCGCGGCGTTGGGGGCAGTGTCATAAGACGAGTCGAGCAGCATCCCGCCTTTGTCATACACCCAGATGCCTGCGCCGTAGATGTTGCGGTATTCGACGATCGTCTTGCGCATGCGGTCAAGGCTCTCGACCGTGACAGGAAACTCCGGCTCGAGTCGCAACGCAAGCGCCGAGGCGTCTCTCAGCTCGTTGGTCTTGCCCATCTCGGCCAAGGTGAGCTTGAGCCCAACCGAGAGCGATCCGGACAGGATGAGAATCGCGACCACAATGACCACCACGAACAGCTCGGTCTGCCAGAGGCGGAACGAAGCTCGGACGCGCGGCGGCATGTCGCCTACGACTCCCTCAGTCGATAACCAAACCCGCGCACCGTCAGAATGTACGCCGGGTCCTTTGGATCAACCTC
This sequence comes from Coriobacteriia bacterium, assembly GCA_037140395.1. Lineage (GTDB taxonomy): Bacteria > Actinomycetota > Coriobacteriia > Anaerosomatales > JAAXUF01 > JBAXEO01. Next base: position 10,766 of record JBAXEO010000061.1, on the reverse strand, counting down.
GAGTTTCTCTCGGATGTTGTGGATGTGGACATCGATGGCGCGCTCGTCGCCGACGGGCGATTCCTCCCACAGCGCTGTCAGAATCGCCTGGCGCGAGAAAGCGGTACCGGGATGCCTCGCGAGATGCAGCAGAATTCCGTACTCGGAACTGGTCAGGTGTACGGGCTCGCCCAAAAGCTTCACTTGCCGAGAAAGCGTGTCGATCTGCAAATCGCCGACGACGATGGCCGCCTTCTCATCGGGCTCCATATTCGTTCGGCGAAGAATGGCCTTCACACGGCTCACTAGCTCCCGCGGCGAAAAGGGCTTGGTAACGTAGTCGTCCGCGCCGAATTCAAGTCCGAGGATGCGGTCGACCTCGTCGCCTCTGGCCGACAACATGATGATCGGGATGCTTGACGTGGCCCGCAGGTCTCGGGCGATGTCGAGTCCCGACTTGCCCGGGAGCATGACGTCAAGGATCACGAGGTCGGGCTTCACCTGGGAGAAGATGAACTCACCACCCGCGGCATCGCCTGCGGTGTGAACTTCGTAGCCTGCCTGCGAGAGTGCGTAGTCCACGATCTTGAGGATCGATTCCTCGTCATCGACCACCAAGATGCGTTCGCCCGGCATGATCCTCCTCCGTGATGAAGCCTCTGCCCTCCATCGAGCATACCCTACCGTTTCGACTTGAAGCACGTCGCACAGAAACACGCGGGCCCCCGCGGGATTGACCTGACGCCGTGTGGAGATGGCCGCGGACAAGCAAAAGGGGCATCCTCCCGGCATGGCGGCTACTCTACAAGCTTGAGGGTGGGGTCAAGGTTTGCGGGCGGGACTTCGCCATGGCATTGGATGCAGAACTCCGGTTTGTGACAGGCCTCGCAGCTGCGATGCTTACCTACCTGTACTCCGTGCGTCGTTCGCCAGTCCGCTGTATGGGAACGCGGGCGGCGATTGTGACAGTCGACGCACCAGTTGGGGGTCCACTTGTGGCAGCTCTCGCATTTGGCCCCTGGCTCGGCTGCCTGTTTTGGATGAATGATCGTCCAGCCTGCCGCCTTGTGCGTTTCGGGAGCGGCCTTCTGCGTGTGGCACACCGAGCAGCCGTTCTTGGCAGTGTCTCCGTTGTGGCAGCGAAGGCAAGCCGCCATGGGTGGAGAGTGCTTCCCTGTCGGACTCTTCTCATGGACAAGGAAGCTATGGCACTGGACACACTGCATCTTCAGCACCGTGACGTGCGCGCGATGTGGCATCTTGAGGTCGCCCTTGGGCGATACGCTGCGCAAGTCGCTGTGGCACACGAGACACGCTTGGTTCGTCGGCGTGGGAAAGAGATTCGGTGTCCCCGAGCGTGAGACGAGCGACAGATAGAACTCGCCGACCATTCGCGCCCGATAGGTGCCTTGAGCCAAGATGCCCGGCGGGACGTGACACGATCCGCATCCAACAAGTGCGTGTGTGGACTTCGTCCACGGCTGAAACTTGCTGCTCAGGCTGGGAAAGCGTCCAAAGAAGCCGGGCCGCAACGCTAGGTAGCCGGGAAGAACGACGAGGAGAAGCAGTGCGAGCACCGTGATGCCCGCAATCAAGAACCGCCGACGCAAGACCGGCCTGCCCGAGCCAGTCGGCTCGTCAGGTGCGTCCTGCGGTGCTGCATCTATCGGCATCTTCTCGGGCAAAGTCATTCCTTCTTGTTCACGACCGACTCAAACCTACTACTAGTGGCACTTCTTGCAGAACTTCTCGCCGCCATGGCACACCAGACAACCCGGGCCACGCTTCTTTGCCTCGGGCCCATGGTCCTTCTTCCAGTTCCCAACGTGCGAGGCGGGACGCTTTTCGTGACACTTCACGCAGTACGTGGGCGTCCACGCGTGGCAGGTTCCACACTCTTGGAGCTGCGTACTCTGGCCGTGTATCAGCAGCCAGTCCTTCTGCTTGTGGGTCGGCGGCGTGATCTTTTGGGTGTGGCAGTCGGAGCACTTGTCACTCGCCTTGTCGCCGTTATGACACTGAAGACACGTCTGCATCTCCGGGCGATTGAACCCTCGGCGGTTTACGGAATGCACGAGGTCCTTGTGGCAGGTGACACACTCGAGACCAAGAACCTCCACGTGTGCGCGGTGCGGAATGAGCAGGTCACCGCCGGGCGACACACTACGGTAGCTGGTATGGCACTTCTGGCAGGCCTGCCGAGTGGGTGGCTTCAGGAGGTTGGTGGAGTTCGCGCCCTGAAACAGCTGCGAGTAGAAGGCCGGTATCGATCCGGCCGCAAAGGATAAGAACCCCTTCGCTCCCGGATTCACATGGCACTGGATGCAGGATATACGCGAGTGCGTCGACGCTGCCCAGTTGTCAATCCGCTGGCCCATCCCAGGGTAGCGCCGGTAGTAGTTGGGCTGAAGCATCGAGACAACCGGCAGCACGAGGAGCACCAGCAGAACTGCCACTAGACCGAGCGCGCCCCACTTAAGAAGACGACGTCGGCGATTCGGCGCTGCTGCTGGAGCTTCGTCGTTGGCAGAAGCCTCGTCGGCCAGCTCGGGATCGACCGGGTTCTCGGCTGCGTCAGGCGTCGATGTGTCTCGCTCGACCACCTACTGCATCTCCTTGAACTGCTTATGACACTCGTCACACCACGGCTTCTTATGGCACGTCAGGCAGCGTGGATCGTCCAGGTTCTTCGCCTGCTTGCTGTGCCTACCTATCCACGTATCTGTGGATCCGTGGAATGCGGGACGCTGCAGGTGACACTCATCACATTCGCCCTTTGACTGGTGACACAGCAAGCACCTCGTCGAGTCCTTGAGGGCTTCAGGGCCGTGATAGGTCGAGGTCCATTCGGGCTTCACGTGAAGCTCCTCGATCGCCTTCATGGAAACCTCAACGCGCAGACCCTTGAACTCAGGCGTCTTCCCCGTTGTGTGGCACTCCTGACACTGGGCAACCTTGTGGCACTTTTCGAGACACCCGTTCTCGCCGACGGCCGCCACCACTTCTGGGTGCTTCTTCTTCCACTGCTCGGCGTCGTTGCGCAGGATGTGGTGGCAGTTGAAGCATTGGTCGGTGGTCTTGGTACCTACGTGACAACCGTAGGCGACGCACACGCCCGAGAACGGCATCGTCTTGTGCTTGACCATGAAGGTCTCAAGGTGCGCAGTCCACTTGTGGCAGCTCACGCACTGTCGAGTCTCGTCTGCCACGCGCAAGTGGGCCGGATGCGGTATCTGCGCGGTCCGAGACGCGTCATTGGACCAGTCGTCGTGGTGGCACTTGAGACAAGCTTCGTTGGTAGGCGGTTTGAAAGTGAAGTACCGAGGCAACTTCTCGGTATCAGTGGTCACGAAGCTACGGTAGAAGTCGCCGACGAGCGCGGCCCCGTTGGCAAGCGGCTGCGTCTCGTGACACGCGCGACATCCAATGCCCTCGTGCGAGGACGCCTCCAAGTTCACAAAGCGCCGATTGAGCAGGTGATAGCGCGAGAAGAAGTTCGCGCTTGAGGTCACGAATAGCGGCACGATCACTGCGACGGCAACAACCACTACAACCGCAACAGCAATTATGGCTGCGATGCGAGGCCAGTTACGTGACCGTACCGGCTTGTCTTCGCTTGCGCTCACCGAGCAGTCACCGAGCCTCTAGCGAGGGCGCGGTTGGCAACTCCATGTGCGCCATGTCGTGCCCCTCTTCGGTCTCGGGTTCCTCGAGTGGTAGGACCTTCACCGCGAGCGTTATGAACAGAATTCCAAACGCGAGTATCCCGACGGCGAGGAGAACCTCGACCAAGCTCGGCCAGTAGTTGCCAGAGACCTGACCAAGTGTCGTCCGCACGAATCCCATGGCATCAAGTGAGTAGCGCTTGAGGAACACCGCGAAGACGTAGAGCCCGGCGGCCGTCAGCTGGACGGCGGGGATATGCCTGGTCTTCTGCCGAGCCAGTATCCCAAACGCCGTGAACCCAAGAACGAGAACTGGGACGAATGCCCAGGCATAGTTGCCAAAGAAGAAAGCGTTGAACCGGATTACGTGCCCGGGCATCGCCGATGTCTTCCAGTAGATCGTGATGATCTCGACCACCAGCAAGAACAGGTCGATGATCATGACTGTCGCGAGCAGGGTGGAAAGGCTCCTAAACATGCTCGGCTTGAACCGCGTTTTGGTGGTCGCTTGAACGATGTAGGCAAAGATGATCAACAGTGCAATACCCGATGCGGTGGCCGAGGTGAGAAAGATAGGAATCATCACGGCCGAGTGCCACAGCTCTCGCGCCTTGTTCAAGGCCAGAACAAAAGCGGTCGTTGTGTGCAAGTAGATCGCGAACGGGAGTGCAATCAGCGTCATCCGGAATGCGAGCTTGTGCCCGCCCTTGCCGGTGATCATGACCCAGAGATCAAAGAAGCAGATGAAGAAGTAGATCGTTGCCGCGCTCCCGGTATAGACGAACGGGGAGGTGATGTTGGGTCTGGTGAAGAACTGGAGCATCCGCTCGGGACGGGCCATCGGCCCGGGAATCTCGCTGGCGATACCCATGAGTGCGCACATCACCAGCACGCCAGCCTGGAGCACCGCGAATCTGGCAAGCGGTCTGAACTGCTCGGCACCAAAGAGGTGGACGCTCGCGTAGACCGCTAGCCCGCCTGCGGAGAGCCCGACGAAGTACATGTAGTTAATGAACCAAAGTCCCCACGGGTAGGTGTCGCGCATCGCCACAACGGCGCCCCACCTCTGGGTCAGAAGCAAGAACGCAATGACGCCCATGGCTATGAATACGCCGAGAAAAGCAACGAAACCCCAGTAGCGCGGACCGGCACTCCGCAGGGCACCGAGGTCGAAATCGACCCCGACAATCCGCTTCACGCCCGGTCGAACAGCCGCAATGTCGGCGGTGGCTACCCCAGTAGACGTAACATCAGTCATGTTCAATCACCCCACGTACCAGATCATGGGCTCGTTGCCGAGCTCCTCTTTGAGGCGAATGACCGTCTTGGTCTGTAGCAGTACCGAAACGTCGCTCTTGGGATCGTTCAGGTCGCCGAACTTCCTCGCTCCGACCGGACATGCCTCAACGCAGGCAGTGGTCTTGCCGTTTCTGGTGCGCTGGACGCAGAAGGTGCACTTCTCGACAACGCCGTACTTTTGCTTGAGTGGCACCTTGGGGTTGATCTCGTCAACGGGGACTTCGGGATAGATCCAGTTGACGTGGCGCGCACCGTACGGGCACGTCACCAGACAGTTCTTGCAGCAAATGCACTTTTCGTAGTCGACAACGACGATTCCATCGGGCTCTTTCCAGGTCGCTTGGACCGGACAGCCGTAGACACAGCTGGGCTTGGCACAATGCATACACTGAACAGGCAGATACCATCGATCCGGGCGTCCGCCTTTCTGGTAGAAGATGTCGGAGGTCTCAAGCTCCCACGTTCCCAGCTCCATCTCGTGCACTTCTATGTAGCCAAACCCAGAGGTGCGACCGATGTTGTTCTCCTTGATACACGCGTAGACGCATCGCCGACAGCCGATGCAGGCACCGACATCGATGACCATGGCGAACTTCTGGTCACCCGGGGGATCCGCGTACCACACGGGCTTGCCGGGGTAGTTGACAGGCTGATCAATCGACGCGAAATGGGCCGCCGCCGGCTCAGCCTCGAAGGTGCCCGAGGGCATCTTGGCAGCAACCTCGCTGGCGGGCGCCATGGCGGTAGCAGTGAGAAGTGCGGGAACCACGCCAGCAGCGGTCACCGCTGCAGCTCCAGCGATACCCCCTAGAAAGCGTCGCCGAGAGAGACTCGGTCCGCAGGTAGCCGCCTCATCGCTGAGCTTCACCTCGGGCAACTGCTCCAGCTCGCCGAAACGCCGTTCTTCGTTGGAGCTCATTGCTTCGACCTTCCTCGTATCAGCGGAACCGCAATGCCGCCGGCGATAACAACTCCCACCAGTCCGACCACTACAAGCCAGGAAGGAGTGACCGTTGGGGGAGCCGGATAGGCAGCTGGCGGCGGAAAGGACGTGAACGCGACCCTCTCGGGCAGAACCTGAACCTGCGTGCCAGTACCCAAGAAAGGCAGCAGTGCGGGCACGTAGATGAAACCGGGGGTGTGAGGATCGTGGCAACCTGCGGCCGTGCACTTGGGTTGATGCTTACCGTGAGTCCCGGCCTTCCACGCACTGTACTTCTCGAAGTGGCACCGCTGACACACGCGTGAAACATCCGGCCCGTTGATGTCGACGAGGGTTCCGTCGGGCAGTATGAGCATTCCGGGGTTTCTCTTGGGATCATCGTGACAGGCGAGGCATGCCTTATCGTCGGCACCCAGAATATTGTGAAGCTCGAGCTTGATTTCGTGCTTCTTGAGGCCATTTGGAAGCGGCTTCGTGGGGTTCCCGTCTGGACCAAGAAACACTGGGTGGCACCGATCACACGGGTAGAAGGGGAGCTTGCCCGACGACGCCTGACCGGCGAACGCCGGAGTGGCGAACACCGACAGGAGGAATGCAAGCACCAAAACCACTAAGACTGCGCGCGGCCGAGATGCCACTGGCTCATCCCCCGCAATTGATCCGCGGAACCGGAACTTGGAAGCGTTCGCGTTAATGGCGCTGACACCACCTTCGAGACGGTGACGAACCCCGCAAGCGACTGCTGGAACAACGGCGTGAGAAAGGAATCGAAGCGTTGGTTCTCGGCAGATCATGACGCCTGAGTGCAGGGCGGATGCGGCTATTGACGGTACCTTACCAACAAATGCGCTTGCGCCATACTCGAATCCCGTGAGCGAATCATTAGGATAGTGTTAGCAACCACCCCGACCTCGTTCTTGAGAGAACTGGGCGAGCGCTACTTGGATCCCCCGGCCGCGGCGGGCACAGACGTGTGGCAGCGCACGCAGTACGTCGCGTCGTGGCACTTGAAACAAAATGCGGCGCCAGTCTCACGAACCGTCACAAAATGCTGTTGGACCCACGGCCCCTTCTGGGCGTCATAGCCCTGATGGTGGCACATGGTGCAGAGGTTAGCGCTCCCCTTGTGGCATTGTGCACAAACGGCCTTGTTCTTCGCGGCGACAGCGGCATGACCGGAAGCGCCCCTCGCCCATCCCAGCGGATGCGGCATCTCAACGCCATGACAGTTGTTGCAAAACTCCTGGCGATGGCACATGACACACTGCTGCCGATCGGCCTTGGCAACCTGCCCGTGCGCGGTTTGCCACTTTCCCGTCTTGTGCGTGGGAGGCTTGAGATCCATGTCCTTGACATGGCACACGACACATTCTCCTGAGGCCTTGGGTTGCTCGGGTTTTCCATGGCAATTGAAGCACTGCGCCATCATCAGAGTTGCTTGGCTGGCTTCTTTATCCGGGTGTGCCACCCAGCGGTGGCACGACACGCACGACTTGTTCCGCTTGGCGTGCTCCGCATGTTTGATGACCAAGCCGTAGCGGGATGTTATTTGCCGGCTGGGATCGTGACACTGCAAGCACGTCGAGTCGGGAATTGGCGCAGCTGTGGCAACCCTGGAACCCGTCGTCTCGGCGCTTGGCCGGCTCGCCCAGTGTGCCCGCACATCTCCGCCGAGCAGCGTCAATCCTTCAACGATAGACAGCGGTGCTCCGTACCAGGGCCGAGGTGTTCCGTGACACGAGTAGCATGCGGTCTGGGCATGGGGAGACACTCTCCATGAAGCGACCGCCGGCTGCATTTCGTGACACAGGCTACAGGTACGGGCCGAATACACGACGCGACCGGCTGCAGCAAACAACAGCACAAGCACGATCACGATCAGTACCCCGGCGACGATGAGTGTCTTGGTGCGAGACTGACGTACGCCCGAGAGCCACGGGAATCTCGCGCTCAGTTTGCTCGGCACGCTCACTCGCTCTCCCTGTAGTCCGGCCACCATCCGATGACCTTCAGTCCAGAAGTGTAGACGAGTTCAGCTCGGGGGCAATGGCGCCGCTCGCCGCCTGCTCGGTGTCAGACCAGTGCGGTATCTTTGCGGCGAGGTGAAATCGTGGCATACCGAATCTCCAAGTCAACGTTTCAGACAGGCCTGCAGTGCCGAAAGGCTTTGTGGCTCAAGATTCATGAGCCTAAGCTTGCTGACCCAATTCCAGAATCGCGGCAGGCAGTCTTCGACGCTGGCAACGCGGTAGGCGAACTCGCACGGAGTAGGTTTGTCGGAGGCGTCCTTGTGACAGAGGACTATCGGCAATCGACGCAGGCCCTCGAGACGACGCGACAGTTACTGCACGACCCGCCAAGCGCGATCTTTGAGGCCGCGCTGCAGTACGGAGGCGTCTTCGTACGGCCCGATGCGCTCGTCGCCGTGGGATCGGGTGAGTGGGATCTCTATGAGGTCAAGTCATCCACCAAGGTGAAACCCGAGAACATCACCGACGTTGCGGTGCAGACCTGGGTACTGGAGGGCGCCGGCCTCAAGATTCGCCGGACCTACCTCATGCATCTGGACAACACCTACGTCTACCCTGGTGGTGAGTACGACCTCGACCTTCTGTTCACCGCCGAGGACGTTACTGACCGGGTTCGTGCATTCGTTGCCGAGGTTCCCGTTCAGGTTGCCACACTGCTAATGATGCTGGAGGGGCCGCTATCCGGAGTGCGAATTGGCAAGCACTGCGACAACCCGTACACGTGCGCGTTCTTTGGTCACTGTCACGCGTTCTTGCCCGCTCAGCCGGTCACTGCCCTCCCCCGAATGGGCTCGGACTTGCTGGCCTCCCTCATCGCAGACGGCATCTACTCGATTCTCGATGTGCCGCTGGACTACGCCGGTCTCACTTCGGCACAGCGTGAGGTCTGTGAGGTCGCAAGGTCGGGCGAACCAAGGTTCGTTGGCGATATCAAGCGCACGCTCGCGAGCCTGAGCTACCCAATCCATTTTCTCGACTTCGAGACATTCATGTCCGCGCTTCCGCTCTATGAGGGAACACGGCCTTACCAACAGATACCCTTCCAGTGGTCCGACCACGTACTGCTTCAGGACGGCACTTTGACGCACGGCGAGTTCCTGTTCCAAGAACAAGCGGACCCGCGCGTCGCCTTCATCGAGAACCTGATCGCCACGCTGGGCGTGTCCGGCAGCGTGATTGTCTATTCCTCGTTCGAGAAGTCGCGTCTGGGTGACCTGGCTCGCGATCTTCCCCAGAACGCAACCGCGATTCGCGCCATCCAGGATCGACTATTCGACTTGATGCCTGCGATCGCGAAGCACGTCCGTCATCCCGACTGTCTGGGCAGCGTCAGCATCAAGGTGGTCTTGCCCTCGCTGGTAGGCGAACTGTCCTACGACGGTCTGGCGATCTCGGACGGAAATACCGCTTCACGCCTCTACCTCCAGTACCAGACCGGCCAGATGACGTCGGTCCAGCAGGCGCAGCTGTTCAGCGATCTGCTCGAGTACTGCGGTATGGACACGCTGGCGATGGTCCGACTGCTCGAAGCACTGAGAGCAGCGAGCTGAAGCAAGCGGCGCTTTTGGGCGCGATCTACTCTTTTGGGCGATGCATGATGTCGGTGATCTTGCGTAGCTGCGCCGACTTCAGCTTGCGCTCCTTTGCCATCTGCTCGCGCTTCTTGGGATCGAGCATGTCGGCAACCCGGTCGGCTAGGTCGCTCGGCGTAAAGGGCTTGACGATGTAGTCGGTCGCACCATCGTTGAGCGCATCACGCTGCTTGTCAAAATCGCCGACCGCCGAGAGGTGGATGACGGGGATGTCCTTTGTCGCCGGATCAGCGAGTAGCCGCTTGCGGACCTCGTTGCCATCCATCTGCGGCATCATGATGTCGAGCAAGATGAGGTCGGGCTTGTGAAGCTTCGCCTGCACCAGCGCCTCGTGCCCATCATAGGCCTCGGCAATGTCGTAGCCTCGGGCCGCTAGCGTTGTCTTGACGAGCCTCACAATCGAGGGCTCGTCGTCTACTACCAGGATCCTTGCTGCCATGATGAGTCGGGCTCCCTTCCCCTTCGCTGCCTAGTCGCCGAGAAACGCCTGCACCTGAGCGACCAGGTCTTTCGGTGTGAACGGCTTGCAGATGTAGTCTTGCGCCCCACAGTCCAGCCCAGCCTGTTGCTCGGAGAGCTGGGTTTTGGCGGTGAGCATCACGACAGGAATGTTGGCCGTTGCGGGGTTGGCCTTCAGGCGCCGACAAGACTCGTATCCATCGAGTACTGGCATCATGACATCCATAAGGATCAGGTCGGGCTGCTCGGCCTCGGCAATCTCAAGTGCCGAGAGCCCGTCGCTCGCCTCGATGACCTCGAAACCGCCAGCCTTGAGTGAGAATCCCACGAGTTTGAGGATGTGCGGCTCGTCGTCTACGGCAAGAATGCGCTTCACGACGCGACCCCCTGACCCATTCCGGTGATGAGCGCCTCGACTTCCTCGGCGATTAGCTCGGGCGAGAAGGGTTTATGCATCCTGTGAGCGGCGAGTTCTAGCACGTCGATACGGCTGCGATCGATGCGGTGCGCCGTCATCACGACGATTGGAACATCGGCCCACGCGGGTGTCGTCTTCACGCACTGGATGAGATCGTAGCCGTCCATCTTGGGCATCCTGAGATCGGTCACGATGATGTCGGGGATCCGCTGCTCGAGCGCGGCGACCGCCTCGGTACCGTCGTACGCGGCGATGACCGCGAACCCCTTCTTGCGCAGCATTTCCGAGAGGACCTTGACCACGTCACGATCGTCATCGACAACCAGGGCGACCGGCGAGTCGATGGACCCCGTAATCTCGTCGATCATCTTGAGCAGTCGC
>JBAXEO010000060.1:0-11935 GCA_037140395.1 Coriobacteriia bacterium | reverse complement strand
ACTTCGTCAGGCGCGACGGCGAACTGCTCGGCGACTGTCAGAGCGGGGTACACGTGGCCCGCCGTTCCTCCGCCGCTCATCAGGATTCGCACGAACGCGCTCCTCGCTTTTTGGCTTCGCACGCACCGCACGCGGAGCGAGCGCGCCGAACTCAGAAACTGACAGGATTAGTCCGATACACACCAGCGTCACCAGCATAGATGAGCCGCCGTAGCTGATGAACGGAAGTGGCTTACCCGTAACCGGGAAGACACCTGTAACCGCGGCCATGTTCAGCGTCGCCTGAAACGCGATCATTCCTGCAAGGGCACCTGCAACGAGGCGACCAAAAGGATCTCGCGCACCCGTGGCAATGCGCATCCCGGCGTAGAGCAGGATTCCGAAGGCGACAACAATCGCGAGCGTGCCAATCAGGCCAGCCTCCTCGCCGATGATTGCAAAGATGAAGTCGGTATGTGCTTCGGGCAGGTAGAAGAACTTCTGCCGAGAGAGTCCGAGGCCCACTCCTTGAATACCACCGGTACCAAACGCCAGGAGCGCCTGGACAGCTTGGTAGCCTTTGCCTTGGGCGTCATTCCACGGATTGAGAGCTGTGACGACACGCTCGACGCGATAGGGCGCGATAAGGACCGCAAACACCCCGAACGCGACAATGGCCGCTCCTGCCGCGCCAACCCATCGGAGCTCGATGCCACCCAAGAACAGCACGATGCCCACGCCGACCGCCATCAGAATCGCTGTGCCCAGGTCTGGCTGAGCGACAATCAGCACAGCAGGGATGCCCACGAAGAGGCCGAGCTTCTTCATGTACTGCTTTGTGTCAATGCGGCCACGCTGCCACTCCACAGCGAGAGCCGCCGCCACAAGCACGCAGGCAATCTTGGTCAGCTCAGATGGCTGGAGCTGGATGAAACCCAGCGGAATCCATCGCCGGGCACCGCCTCGGACGATACCGTATCCATAGGTGAGCACGAGCAGGGCCACACTCACCCACCAGGCCTGCAATCCAAGCGACCCTTGGAATCGCCGGTAGTCAAACCTCGAAATGACGAAAGCCAGCACGGTGCCGATCGCTACGAAGGCGAGCTGTCGCACGAAGAAGTGTGCTGCCGATCCCTCCTTGACGTACGCCGAGATCGAAGACGCCGAGTAAATCATCACCAGGCCGAAGATCGTGAGGAAGACGGCCGAGCCGAGCAACAGATACCGCGAAACAGAACCTCCCGCATACTGCTTGCGAGCCATCAGCCCTCCTCTCCAGCCATCGCAGCGACGAGATCCTTGAAGACTCGGCCGCGGTGTTCGTAAGAAGTGAACTCGTCAAAGGACGCGCACGCCGGCGACAGCAAGACAGCGTCACCCGGCTCCGCGAGAGCGCGCGCGACCTCACACGCATCGGAGAGGCTGACGGCCTCGACCGCATGAATCGAGAGTCCACAGAAGGCCTGAGCGAGTTCGTGGCGTGCCTCGCCAAACAGCACCGCCGCCTTGGCACACGACGAAACGGCAGCCGCGAGCGGGCCGAAGTCATTTCCCTTGTTGCGCCCGCCGAGCAGTGGAATCAGCGGTTGCTGCGAGAACGCGGTGAGCGCTTTCATGACGGCATCCGGATTGGTCGCCTTGCTGTCGTTGAACCACTCCACGCCGTCGACCACGCCCGCCGGCTCCAGTCGATGTTCAATCGGCTGAAATGTAGCCAAACCCGCTCGCAGTGCCGCGGGCGTTGCTCCGAAGGCGTGTGCAGCTGCAGCTGCAGCCAATGCATTGCTGATGTTGTGCGACCCGCGAATCTGGAGTTCATCGGCCCGGATCAGCCGGACGGGACCGCCTCGGGTCTCCAGCATCAGCACGCCCTCTGTGACGGTCGCCCCGCTGGCGTGTGAGTCGAGAAGACCCACGCGAATGACGTCGATCTGGCGTGATTCAAGCAGCTCGGCGTACAGCCGGGCGCCCACGTCATCAACGTCGATGACCGCGGTGTCACCCGCCTGGAGGTTGGAGAATATCCGCGCCTTGTCGGCAGCGTAGGAATCAAGTGAGCCATGCCAGTCGAGATGATCTGGCGTGATGTTGAGGAGCACGGCGATCCGCGGGTGGAAAGCCTCGATGTGCGCAAGCTGAAAAGAGGAGACCTCGGCGACGAGCACCTCACTCGGTGCTGCCGCTAGGGCGGCCGTGACGGCAGGCGGACCGTAGTTGCCCACCGAGCGCGCCAGGATTCCCGCGGTATTCAGAAGGTGAGTTACCAGCGCGGTGGTCGTGGTCTTGCCGTTGGTGCCGGTGATGGCAATCCAGGGCTGCGTCGAGAGCAGATACGCGAACTCTACTTCCGAGATTACCCGATCGGCTGCGGCCGTCGCCGCCTTCATGAGCGCGGCGTGGGGCGGTATTCCGGGACTCGTAACGCAGGTGTCGTAGCGACCATCGACCGTCGTGGCTCCTAGAGACACCTCCACCCCGAGTGCGCGCAGTTCGTCGGCGACTAGTGTGAGGCCGGGCGTCTGGGCAGCGTCCGCCGCGGTAACCGAATGCGCACGACCGTCTGCGACCAGCTGCGCCGCAGCCCGTGCGGCCGCGGAGCCGCTTCGCCCCAGGCCGAGCACGAGGATGTCGCCCAGCGCGATCACTTGGTCCTCGCAACGATGGTTCCGACGAAGTACATCGCAAAACCCAAACCGGCCAGAATGCCAGTGATAATCCAGAACCGAACCATGACCTTGGTCTCGGACCAGCCGAGCATCTCGAAGTGATGATGGATCGGTGCCATTCTAAATATCCGCTTGCGCGTGAGCTTGAACGACGCAACCTGCAGAATCACCGACAGCGTCTCGACAACGTAGATGCCGCCGATGACCAGCAGGAGAAGTTCGGTCTTGGTGATGACAGCCAACGCGGCGATGAGCGCGCCTAGGCCCAGGGATCCCGTGTCGCCCATGAAGATGTCAGCGGGATAGCTGTTGTACCAGAGAAAGCCGATGCATGCGCCGGCAACTGCGGCCGCGAGAAGCGCTGATGGCAGTGCGTTTTGTCTGAACGCGATTCCGGCGAAGGCAAGCGACACGATGGTCACTGTTCCCGCAGCGAGCCCGTCAAGCCCGTCAGTGAGATTCACGGCGTTGCTCATGCCGGCGACCATAATGAACACGAGTATCAGATACAGCCACGGGATGACGACTTTCATACCCCCGACGTGAATCGCCGTCGAGAGCACACCTAGGTCAAGCCGGCTTCTGGTAAGAGGAATCTGGACCCATGTGGGCAGCCCTCCCCAGTTGACAACGAGGAGCCCAAAAGCCACTGCGATAACACCCTGCCACGACAGCTTGGCGCGTGGGCGCAGGCCTAGCGACCGCTCGTGCGAAACCTTGGACCAGTCGTCGATGAAACCGAGTAGGCCGCAGCCCAACATCGCCGCGAGCGCGAGAAGGCTCAGGCGCGTCGTGCGGCCTTCAACCAAGAACGTCGCGGTGACCACGAGGAGGATGAGCACTCCTCCCATGGTTGGTGTTCCCTGTTTGACCAAGTGCCCCTGCGGCCCATCGGCGCGAACCTGCTGACCGATATTTCGCACCCGGAGCAACCGGATCCAGAATGGGAACAACAACGCCGCAGAGACCATCGCGATGACTACCGCGAGAAACACCTGGTACGTCGGATATTGGGCGAATCTGATCACGCAGGGCTCACGATCTCTTGGACGACAGACTCCAGGCCCATCACGCGCGAGGCCTTAACTAGTACCGCATCATTGTGACGGAGTGTGTCGCGAAGGACTTCAGACGCATCCTCGGCGGTCAGACAAGTGTGTATCCGGTCGGCGGCCATACCCTCGGCACGAGCGCCATCGGCGATGTGCCTCGCGCGCGGACCGACGCTCACGAGGATGTCGATGGGAAGCCGTGCGACCGCTTCACCGACGCGGAAATGCGCCAGTTCGGTCAGCGAGCCAAGCTCAGCCATGTCGCCGAGAACGGCGACTCTGCGTGTCGCCGAGTCCATCTCGGCGAGTGTGACGACCGCCGCATGCATCGACACGGGGTTTGCGTTGTAGGCATCGTTGATCACTGTGACGCCGTCAGCCGAGGTGAAGACCTGCATGCGCATGGCCGATACCACCGCCGAGGACAGCGCGGCATCAAGCTCTTCGATCGGCACCCCGAGGCGGAGGCCGACCGCAGCAGCGGCTAGCGCGTTGTACACGTTGTGGCGTCCGGGGACTAACAGCGTGATGCGCGCGGTTCCCGCATCGGCGATCAGGTCGAAAGTCGCACGGCTCTCGGCGTCGACCTCGATGTTCTCGGCGCGCACCGTGCAGGCCTCGGACAGGCCGTAGTAGGTGACGGGTGCAAGCGAAGTCTCGGCGATTGATGCGCTGTACGCATCGTCTCCGTTCAGGAACGCCGCGCCGCTGGAATCCAGCGCACGCACAAGCTCACCCTTCGCGCTCGCGACGGCGTCCTGTGTGCCGAGAAGCTCGATGTGCGTGACACCCACATTGGTCACGAGCGCAACCGTTGGCCTCGCGACCGCACAAAGCTCAGCAATCTGGCCGAGTCCGCGCATGCCCATCTCGACGACAAGCACCTCGGTATCGGCGCTGGCGCGCAGTATCGTCAGGGGCACTCCGAGTTCGTTGTTCTGGTTACCTTGCGTCGAGACGACCCGCAGCGTCGAGCGCAGCACCGCATCGAGAAAGTCCTTGGTTGTCGTTTTGCCGGTCGAACCAGTCACACCGACGACAGCGCAGTGCAGTCGCGAGCGATGGTAGGCAGCGAGGTTCTGAATCGCCTCGATGCAGTCATCCACCCTAATCACGGTGACATCACGATGAATCGCCAGGTCCAAGGCTTGTGCGACCTCGTCTTTGTCCCGGCAGACCATCAGCACGCGCGCTCCACTCTCGATTGCCGAGACTAGGAAGTCGTGCCCGTCTACCCGATCTCCGCCGAGCGCCACAAACAAGCACCCTGGCGTGACCTCGCGCGAGTCGACGGCGACACCGTTGCCCATGGCATCAGGCGAGCCACCAAGCAGCCTGCCGCCCGTCACCGATAGGATCGTGTCGACAGTCAGCGTCAGCATCGCGACTCCAGCTCTTGTCGGCAAACCTCGCGGTCGTCGAAGTGCACGGTCCGGTCGGCGAATATCTGATAGTTCTCGTGTCCCTTGCCGGCGATCAGGACCGCATCACCAGGCGCGGCCATCGCAATAGCCCGAGCAATCGCGCGTCCGCGATCGACCTCGACCTCCCACTTGGCGCCGGTCAGCTTCAAACCGTCCACAATCTGCAAAATGATTCCGACGGGATCTTCTGACCTGGGATTGTCGCTGGTCACGATGATCCGATCCGCCGAGAACCCGGCGGCCGCGCCCATGAGGGCGCGCTTGTCGGGATCACGATCTCCCCCGCATCCAAACACCACGATGACTCTGCCTGCGGTAACAGCCGCCACCGCCTTGATAGCCTTTTCAAGTGAGTCCGGCGTGTGGGCATAGTCGACGATGACCGAGAACGGAGCGCCGTCGTCAACGCGTTCGAGACGCCCCGGGACCTGAGGAGCCTCCTCAAGACCACGCGCGATAGTGGCAAGGTCGATTCCGCAGGCAAGCGCGCACCCAGCCGCCACGAGGGCGTTGCTCACGTTGTAGTCTCCGGTCAGGGGGAGTGCCACCTCCACAGCCTGTCCCTGCGCGACCAGATCGAAGCGGGCACCGTCCGCGTCCAGTGTCACGTTTTCGGCGCGCACATCAGCCGAGGCGTCCATCCCAACCGTGATCGGCTCGGACAGCTCGGAAGCCAGCGAAGCACCGAGAGGGTCGTCGATGTTGATCACACGAGCCGCGACATCAAAATCCGTGAAGAGCCGACGCTTCACCGAGAAGTACTTCTCCAGCGTGCTGTGATAGTCGAGATGGTCCTGAGTCAGATTGGTGAATGCGGCAACCGCGAAGGTCAAACCGTCAATACGATGCAGATCAATCGCATGGCTCGAGACCTCCAGCGCCACTGCCGACACTCCGACCGCACGCATCCGGGCCAAGAGCGCCTCGAGATCGCTTGACTCCGGCGTCGTCCGGCTTGCCGGGACGCGCTCACCGGCGACGCGTGTTTCCACGGTGCCCACCATTCCGGTGGTGCGGCCAGCCGCTCGCCAGATTGAGTCCAGTAGATACGTAGTCGTGGTCTTGCCGTTGGTCCCGGTGATTCCCACCAAGTCCAAGCTGCGACTCGGATTGCCGTTGAACTCTGCAGCCGCGAGCGCGAGCGCCACCCGTGAGTCCGAAACAAGAAACTGGGGCACCTCAACGCCTGGAAGCTCGCGCTCGACCACCAGCGCCGCTGCGCCACGGTCAATGGCGTCTTGAGCGAAGTCGTGACCATCACGCGAAAACCCTCGAACGCAGAAGAAGACTTCGCCTGGCGACACAGCGTCCGAGCGATACGCGATTCCGGCGACCACAGCATCCGACGCACGCAGCGGCGTCGCTGCTACGTCGCACAGGAGGCTCGTCATATTGGCTTCAGTCATCTGTTCTTCCGCTCGTCAGCCGCCGATTTTACCATGCGACTCACTGCCCCGAGCTCGGTGTCAGCGCTGGCTTTGGCGAACCGCTCGTGGCCTCGCTCTTGGCAGTCGAAGGCGGAATCTTCAAGTGCTCGACCGAGAACTGCCCCAGCACCGAAAACAGCGGCGCCGCCACGGTCCCACCGAATATCGCATTGGTCGGCTCATCGATCTTGACCGAAATGAGCACCTGCGGGTCGTCCGCCGGAAGATAGCCGATGAATGATGCGATGTAGGTATCTTCGGCGTATCCAAGCCCATTTTTGAGCGCTACCTGGGCGGTGCCCGTCTTGCCCGCTACCTCGTAACCAGGAACAGCAGCTTCTTTACCCGTCCCCTCGATCACCACGTTCTTGAGCATCTGGGTGGTCGTCTTGGCGGTCTCGGCCGAGACAGCTCGGCGTTTCGGCCAGGACAACTCCATCGAGGAGTCTTGGGGCACCTTCATCAGGAAGTGGGGCGTCACGAGTTCCCCGCCGTTGGCCAGGGCCCCGACGGCCCTGCACAACTGAAGCGGAGTCGCCGAGAGACCCTGCCCAAAGGGGATGTTGGCAATTGAACTCGCCGACCACAGCGACGGCTTGGGAAGCCATCCGCGAGCCTCTCCCGGATAGTCGACACCGGTCACCTCGGTCAAACCAAATGCCTTGAAGTAGTCGAAGAGGCCCTGCTTTCCCAGTTTCAGCCCCAGTTTGACCGCGCCGATGTTTGATGACTTGGTCACGATGTCGCTCAGGGACCAGTGTACCGTCCCGCGATCATGCGATTCATGAATGGTGCGCCCCGCGATGGTCAAGGTCGAGGGAAGCTCAAACATCGACTTGGGAGTGAAAAGCCCCTTGTCGATGACGGCTGCCGCGGTGACAGACTTGATCGTGGACCCGGGTTCGTATGCATCGGCCAGCGGACGGTTTCTGAAGCCTTCAGGATCAGCCTTCTTGTAGTCATTGGGATTGAAGCCGGGGGTCGACGCCATCGCATAGATCTCACCGTTACGTGGGTTCATCACAACGACCGATCCGCCTTTAGCGCCCCACTTCTTGACCGCTTCGGAGAGCCCGGTTTGAGCGTGATACTGAATGTCCTTGTCGATGGTCAAGACGATGTCATGCCCGTCAACTGGGTCGAAGCTCTTCTGCACTCCGCCTGGAATCGGACGACCGTAGGGATCGCGCTCACCCACTAGCAGCCCGGGGCTGCCGCCTAAGACATCGTCGTAGCGCTTCTCGATTCCAGCGAGGCCATGACCCTCATTGCCCACAAAGCCCAGAGTCTGGCAGGCAAGCTCTCCTGATGGGTACATGCGACGCGAGTCATCAAGAAAGCCGATGCCTTTGATGCCGAGAGCCTCGAGCCTCTTGGCCACGTCCACATCCAGTCCCCGAGCGATGTAGACGAATCCTGTGTCCTTGGCCAACTCAGCCTCGTAGTCCTTTAGCGAACCGCCGAGTACAGACGCAATCGCGGCCGCAGTCGCAGGCTTGTCTTTGATCGTATTGGGTGAGGCCCACACAGTTTTGGCGTCCACGCTGACAGCAAGTGGCTCGCCCTCACGGTCATAGATGGTCCCCCGCCGTGCAGGGAGCACGATATCTCGCTGTCGCTGCTGGGTTGCCTTCGCTGCGTACTCCGGGGCTGCAACGATTTGGACCCACACAAGCCGAATGACGATGCCCAGAAGGAGCGACGCGCACAATAGGAGGATGAACGTGAAGCGGCCGCCCCCCGGCGACCGTCTGCGTTTTGGCGTCACGCTGCCGCCTGTTGGGCCTCTATCGCGAGGACGCAAGACCGACATCGCCCACGAGTAGAACCTGTGCCTCGCCGGCAGCAATGTCCATTGCTCGCTCCCAGATTCCGACACTCGGCTGTGTGATGGAGACGTCGCTCACAGGCGCCGGCGAAACCGCGACTTCCTCGGTTCGCCGAAGGTAGGTCACCGAGGTAGCCGGCGCCATCCCCAGAGTGTCGCATGCGATCGCGAGAATTCGCGAAGGCGTGGCCAGAGCGCTCTGCTGGACCTCGAGCAAATCGCCCCGATAGCGCTCGTTCTTGATGTCCTGCCGCAGCTTCGTGGAATCGATGGACGCTTGCGTCGCCTGTACCGAGAGCCACACCCGGCTCACGCCCAGAGTTGCGACGACGAGCACCGCAACTGCGAAGAACACGAAGGTCTGGTACGCCGTTGCGTGGGAAACGCGCCTGCGCTTTGACGGAGAAGGCTTGGGCGCTGGGCGCACGACTCGCAGATGGGGACGGGCGACGACGGCGCGGGACTCATGACGTAACGCTGCTAGTCCCACGGTCACACACCTCCTCATCCGACAAACCGGGCTTGCCCGGGGAATAGTCGCTCTACAATTTCTCTGCGACCCGCAGCTTTGCGCTGCGAGCACGCGGGTTTGCCTCGATCTCCTCGGCGCTTGGCACAATGGCCTTGCGGGTGAGGACTCGGAGTACCGGCACGGTTGAGCAGGTGCATACGGGCAGCTCAGGCGGGCAGACGCAGGTCTGGGACTGCTCGGCGAAGAAGAGCTTCACGATGCGATCTTCCAGCGAGTGATAGCTGATGACCGCGATGCGTCCGCCGGGACGAAGCCACCGAGTGGCGGCCGCGAGGGCCAGCTTGAGGACTTCGAGCTCCTGGTTGACCTCGATGCGCAGCGCCTGGAACGTGCGTCGCGCCGGATGAGGACCTTCGCGTCTGGCTGCAGCGGGAACAGCTGCCTTGATGACGTCCACCAGCTGGTGGGTGGTCTCGATGGGGCGGTGGGCTCGCGCGGCTACTATGAATGCTGCGATGCGCTTAGCCCACCGGTCCTCACCGAAGGAGCGGATAATCCGGGCGAGGTCGGCTTCGGAATAGGCTGCGATAACCTCAGCTGCGGTGAGAGTCTGATGACCCGGATCCATCCGCATGTCCAGGGGCGCATCCTCCATGTAGGAGAACCCGCGTCCGGGGACGTCGAGTTGTGGGGAACTCACGCCGAGGTCGAACAGGAATCCATCGACGTAGGGGATGCTCGCGCCGGAAAGTAGCTCGTCGAGATCCCCGAAGTTCCCCTTGAGCAAGATGGTGCTTTCGCTAGATATTTGCTGGCCGAGGCAGAGTGTGGATGCTGCTGCGATAAGTGCTGCGTCGTCTTGGTCGATTCCCACGAGAATTCCCGTAGGTACCATGAGGTCTAGAAGCCGTTTCGCGTGTCCTGCCCCGCCTAAGGTGCAGTCGACGATGATCGAACCGGGTTGCGGCATAAGTTGCTGCGTGACCTCGGCCAGCAAAACTGGGGTGTGCCGGTATTCCATTTTCAAGGCCTAGAGCAGGCCGGCTTCGGCCAGCTCCTCGGCGAGGTCTTCGAGCGAACCCTCACCCTCGCCGTTGTAGGTCGCCCAAGCGTCGGCGTCCCAGATCTCGATCCGGTTACCGTTGCCCGTGACGGCGATCTCCTTCTTCAGGCCGGCGTGCTCACGCAACGCCGACGGCAGAGATATGCGCCCCGCCGAGTCCAGCTCGACGTTTTGCGCCCCCGCAAAGAAGATCCTGCGGAGGCGGCGCTTGCGAGAATCGAAGTCGCTTCCGGAAGTCATGCTCTCCTTGAAGCGCTCGTACTCCTCGTTCGAGTACACATAGAGGCACTTGTCGAGACCCTTCGAGACGACCAGGCTTCCCGTCATCTCGGCGCGGAACTTGGCTGGCAGGGATACACGACCCTTGGCATCCAGCGTGTGCTGGTACTCGCCGAGAAACATGGCCGTGCCCCCTCTCACACTCTCGTCCCCAGGAACACCCACCAATGAGTCCTCCCGCCCAACAGATAGGACTGTATCCCACTTCATCCCACAAGACAATACTTTGATGGGAATTCATGACACGCTGCCCCTCGCGTGAACCAGAACCTCATCCCGCTCGTCTCAACGGGTGTACGGGCGAGAAGAGCACCGACGGCGGTATCGGAAGGTACGGTCAGGGCGTTTGGACAGAAGCTGTTTGCCGTTATGGCTACCGTGCGGGTAGAATCAGGTTGATTCATATCGCCTACACGGAGGGATCGGTCACATGACCGCAAACTGGGCTTCGGCTGTTGTAAACGTACTGATTCTCGCGTTCTTCGTAGTGGTATTGGTGGGTATCGGTATTGGTGCCTACGCAGCGACCACCCTGAAGAAGCTCGAGAACGCGAAAGAGGTAGGGTCCGGGGTAGAGCCCGAGGTAGAGAGCTGGGGCTCTCGCAGTACCACCTAGCCTCTTTCGAACTTCTGTGCACCTGCCAGGCGCTCTCCCGCTTCTTGATGGCGGCGAGGGCGTTTGTCGTTCTTGCCGAGACGAAACGACAGGAGGCCCAGCTATGAACGCTCAGCTTCATCTAGTGCGGCGCATCGGAATTGTTGTGGCAATCGTGGCACTTCTCGCGATGTCGGGAGGGTGTGCCCTAGCAGGCTCGTCACGAAATGCGGTCTCGCAGGGGGGCGGCACGGGGGCGCTCACGGCGAGCAGTGTCTCTCCAGTTGCACCTACGGACGCCGGCGGCCAGCCTTCCGCCGCTCCTAACGTCTCCAAGGCGGCGGAGAGTGCTCCGGCCGACCGCATGATCGTCAGCACAGCATCCATGAGTATCCAGGTTGACGACGTCGATAAGACGCTGGCCGCCGTACGCGCACTCGCTGCGGCCTCAGGTTCCCAGATCACACAGCTGTCCGTACAGGCTGGGGATGGCAGTGGTGGGGTTGTGCCACTCGGTACCGAATCGGCAAGTTCGAGCTCGCAGTCGGGTAGCGCGCAGGTCACTCTCCGCGTACCGGCTGCAAAACTCACCTCGGTAGAGGAGCAGGCGGCAAAGCTCGGCAAAGTACTCACCCAGTCAGCCGGCGAAAGTGATGTCACGCAGCAGTACGTCGACCTCTCTGCGCGGCTCAAGAACCTCCAAGCCGAGGAGGTCCGTCTGCGTGGATTCCTCGACAAGGCGACCAAAGTGAGCGAGATGCTTGAGATCGAACGCGAACTCTCACGAGTGCGCGGAGATATCGAAGCCATGCAAGCCCAAATCGCCTACCTCGAGCAGCAAGCTGCAATGGCGACTCTGACGCTCTCGTTCTCGGCGCCGGGCGCTCTTGTCCAGCCAGCCGGTGGGACTTGGGGGTTCTCGACGGCTGTGACCACCGGTGTTCAGGCCGCGGCAGCGGTGCTCCGAACCCTCATCACCCTGACCATCGCACTGTCGCCGGTCTTGCTGGTCGTCATCGTGATCGTAGTCATTTGGCGCTCCCGTCGGCGTCGCCGCCTTGCGGCCCGCGCCGCTGCTGAGACCGATTCCGCTGTCGATGCCCCCGCCGTCGCGGATTCATCAGCTCCCGGCCCCACCCAGTAGACC
>JBAXEO010000059.1:0-12155 GCA_037140395.1 Coriobacteriia bacterium | reverse complement strand
AGTGCCTGCACAAGGGAAGCCCTTATCTTGCCGAACCGGCAAATTACTGCGAAAACTCACCCTTGCACCTGCCTAGAGGTGCCGCTAGACTAGCCTCTGCGCGCGGACGTGGCTCAGTTGGTAGAGCACAACCTTGCCAAGGTTGGGGTCGCCGGTTCGAATCCGGTCGTCCGCTCCATTTGCACTTACGGAAGGCTGGTCAGAGGGTTCCGACAAGCGGGCCTGAAAGGCCAGCCTTCCTTTCTTGATAGCACCCCTCCACGGGGCCCAAAACGGCGACGTCGCCAAGTGGTAAGGCAGAGGCCTGCAAAGCCTCTATCCCCAGTTCGAATCTGGGCGTCGCCTCCAAGAACTCAAACGACCGGCAGACTGTCTGCCGGTCGTTTTCATTGCCCGCGTGCTTACGCCGAGTACTTGAGCTGCAGGCGCTTCGCCTGCTCTAATCGGCGAAGGCCGCGCTCGACGTCATTGGGATCGGGGATGTTATCCACGGCCCATCGAACAATCTGTGTGGGTACGAGCGGATAGCGCTTTCGCGCTTGTGCCAGGGTCATGGCTGCTCCTTCTGCTGCGACTACTGCTACGGCTACGAGTACTGCTACGACGTGATGACCCTATCTGCGGATAGTCTGCCCCCGGTATCTGCGCCTCGTCAAGCGAAATTCCTCAGGCGGCTCAGGCCCTACTCGGACTTGTGCAACAACACCGACTTGGCAAAGTACGCGAGAGCCGCGATGACCGCGGCGATTCCTACTCCCAAGTACAAGAGCTCCTGCGGATCATTGGACTCGATCACGCGGCCCAAGAAGAAGATCGCCAAGACCACCACAACAACCCCAATGAGCTTCTCCTTGAGGTCCTCAAGACTGCGAACGACCAGCCACTCGGGCAGCGGCAGATTGCTGTCGATGAACAGCTCATAAAGCCCCAAGGCCATGATGTAGAGAACCACTGCGAGCAAGAAGATGTCGGCGACCTCAATGAACCCGACCACCGTCTTGTTGAGCTGCAGATGCCCACCAATGACCTCGATGGTGATCTTGACCACGTCGACTACGGCGACTGCGGTCAGAACCACAGCTGCAACAAACAGCCCAGCAATGGGAGCGATCACCAGGTACCGAGTGGTGCTAGCCAGCTTGGCAACCGTGCGCTCCCTCTCGGAATCAACCGAGCTGTCGCCCGTTGCACCCGACGGTTCAACCTGTTGTGTCGACATCTACGCTCCCCATCGGTCGAACAGATTGTGATCAACGTCGAGCACGTCGAGCACCTTGCCCACCACAAAGCCAACCAGATCATCGATCGACTCCGGCTTGGTGTAGAACGCCGGCATCGCAGGAACGATGATGGCGCCGGCTTCAGCGGCGGCAGTCAGATTGCGCAGGTGGATGAGCGAAAGCGGGGTCTCGCGCGGGACCAAGACCAGCGGACGGCGTTCTTTGAGCATCACGTCGGCAGCCCGCTCGGGCAGGTCGTCGGCCAGGCCATGCGCGACCGAAGCCAAGAAGCCCATCGAGCACGGTGCGACGACCATCGCGTCAGTCCGATGCGATCCCGACGCCATCGCGTCAAACAGGTCGCCGGGGTAGGCCACGCGCAGCCGGTCGGCGTTTGGAAGCTCCAGGTACGCTGCTAGAGCTACCGCTGCAACCTTGGCGTCCTCAGTGGGAAGGGTAAAGCCCAGCTCAAAGGCGGTGACTTCTCGACCGGCGTCGGTAAACACGACTGACACCTCGTGTCCCGCGAGCACGAGCTGCTCGATGACGCGCATCCCGTAGACGCTGCCGGACGCGCCCGTCACCACCACGGTGCACCTGCCCATGAACTCCCCCATTCTCATGCCAAGACCCGGTCGGCGATTGCGCCGATCAGGATGACCACGGCGACCATACCATTGACGTTGAAGAACGCCGCGTTGACGCGCGACATATCCTCGGCCGAGATGATCGCGTTCTCATAGATCAGCAGCGCAGCCGCGACGGCCACGCCCAGATAGTATGCCCATCCCACGCCCAGCAGAAAGCCGCCGAGCGCGAAGAGCACTATGGTCGCCTCGTGGCACCAGCGCGTCACCACGAGCCCCTGAGCGATCCCGAAGTCTGCCGGCACCGAGTGAATGTTGTCGCGCACGTCGCACTCGTAGTCCTGAGTCGCGTAGATGATGTCGAATCCGGCGGTCCAGATTGCGACCGCAGCGCCCAGCACCCACGGCGCCGGATTGCTCAGCGGAGCTCCCACAGCGGCCCAGCCGCCCGTTACGCCCAGCCCTAGGCAGATGCCCAGCCAGAAGTGGCAAAACCACGTGAATCGCTTCAGGTAGGGATACACCACAAAGAACACCAGCGGAATCGGCGCAAGCCAGCGGCAGATCGGCGCGAGCTGAAAGCACGCGAACACATACGCCGCCAGCACCGCCGCCGAGAACGCCCAGAGCTCCCAGCGCTTGATGGTGCCGGCGGGAATCGGGCGGCCAGCCGTGCGCGGGTTGCGCGCATCGATCTCGGCGTCGACGGCACGGTTTACGACGAAGGCGAACGACCGCGCGCCCACCATGGCGACCGTCACCCACAGGAGCGCCATCCACGTGGGCCAGCTAGCGGCAGTCACCCACGGACTGAGCAGCGCCGAGTTGCGAGCGATGAACTGCGGGTCGAACGCCGCCGTCCCCATCCCGCCCAGCAGCGCCGCCCCGTACACGGCGCCCCGGAATGCATACGGCAGCGCAAAGATCGAGTGCTCGAACTTGACCAGCTCGGCGAAGGTCTTGACCTTGCCGGGCGTCTCGGCGGCAGACGGACTCGCAGCGCCCTGGCTCACAGGCCGAGCTCGTTCCACATGGCGTCGACGCGGGTCTTCACGTCGGCATCCATCAAAAGCGCCTCGGGCCATTCGCGGTCGTAGCCCTCGTTGGCGATGGGGCGAGTGGCGTCGATACCCATCTTGTAGCCGAAGCTTTCGTAGTTGCTGGAGTGGTCCAGCTTGTCCAGCGGCCCCTTGCTGATGAGGATGTCTCGACTGGGGTCGACGTTGTTAAAGCAGCGCCACGCGACCTGAGAGTAGTCGTGGCAGTCGACGTCTGCGTCGACCACGATGACGTACTTGGTGAACATCATCTGACCCATGGACCACGCGAAGTTCATCACGCGAAACGCCTGCCCGGCGAACTCCTTCTTGATCTGGAAGATGGCGCAGTTGTGGAAGACGCCTTCCAGCGGCAGATCGTAGTCGATGACCTCAGGCATCATCGCCTTGATGACCGGCAGGAAGATGCGCTCGGTCGCCTTGGCCATGTAGCAGTCCTCCATGGGAGGACGCCCGACGATGGTCGTCGGGTAGATCGCGTTCTTGCGCATCGTGATGGCCTCGACGTGAAACACCGGGAAGTTGTCGGCAAGCGAGTAGTAGCCGGTGTGGTCGCCAAACGGCCCCTCCCACTGCAGCTCCTCGAGATCACACCAGCCCTCGAGGACGATCTCGGCGTGAGCGGGCACCAGCAGGTCATTGGTGATGCACTTGACCACCTCGACGCTCTCGCCCCGCAGGATGCCCGCGAACAGGTACTCGTCGATGATGGGCGGCACAGGCGCCGTCGCCGAGAAGATCGTGACCGGATCGGCCCCCAGGGCGACGCTGACCGGCGCACGCTTCGCCCCGGACTCGCGCCACGCACGAAGGTTCTTGTTGCCGTCGTGGTGCTCGTGGATGTGCAGGCCCGTGGTGTTCTTGCCGTACACCTGCAGCCGATACATCCCCAGGTTGGGCTTGCCCTTGAGGTCGCTCGTGACGACAAGCGGCAACGTGATGAACGGTCCCCCATCGTCGGGCCACGTGGTGAGTATAGGCAGCTTGGTCAGATCAACATCATCGCCCCGGAGCACGATTTCCTGCACCGGAGCCTTCTTGACCGTCTTGGCTCCAGAGCCGGCCAAGCTTGCGAGATTCTTAGCGATGCCCAACTTGTCCATCATGCTCGACGGCTTATCCAGCGGCAGCAGCTCCATGAGCTGCTTGCCCTTCGCGTCCAGATCGCGCCATGTGCCTGTCGTCGCATCGACGCCCAGACCCCAAGCCATGCGGTCATAGCTGCCCATCAGGTTGATGGCCACAGGCATCGCATAGGCCTCGCCGGTCTCTCGGTTCACGGGATTCTCAAAGATCAGCCCGGGACCAAAGGCCTTGCTCACCCGGTCGGTGATCTCCCCGATCTCAAGCTTGGGGTCGACCGGTGCCGAGATCCGCTTGAGCTGACCATTGGCCTCAATCAGCGCAATGTACTCCCGCAGGTTCTTGATAGCTGCCATAGGACGATGTTCCTCCACGACGTGAATGAGGCGGGTAGCCGAGTAGGTTTCCCGCGACGTATGTCTTTGGAGCGGGAAGCCTACTCGGCTACCCGCCCAGCGCGCACCTTGGGATGATACCGCCCTATCAGATACGTGACTATCGGAGCCAAGACGACTGCCGCACCCACCGCGGTCATCTGCACCAGGTCAAAATCGTACTTCACCGCCCACTTGAAGTCGGGAAGCACCCACGTGATGGTGGCGCCCCACCACCACAAGAACCATGCGGCCTGAACCGCCAGCGTCCCCAGCACCACGAGCAGCGTCGCCGGAGCAAGCGCTAGCCATCCCGGAAGATATCGGCGGTACCGCGATCCCCAACCGACTCTGCGCAAGTACGGGTACACGACAGCGGCCACAGCAACCGCGACCAGTGCTGAGATGGCGGCCTCCAGCAGTCGACCGTTCATGAAGCTGCCCACTTGCTCTTCGGTATTGAAGACCGACAACGACCACCGATAGCGATGCAAGCCAAAGAACAGGCCTTCGTAGATCGCGTAGTAGGCCGCAGTTCCAGCGAGAGCCGCAACTAGCGCCCGCCAAGAGACGACGCCGATGAGCGCGATAACCAGCACTACCGCACCCACGATGATCAGCGAGATCGGAAGCCGTGCCTGCCGCTCCAGCGCAAGCCGCGCACCTCGAACATACGCGGCGTAGCCGTCCGGCCCGCCGTGCTCGGCCGCGCCTCGGGCCAGCATCTCTGGCCCCACGTCCCCACCCAGCACGACTGAGGAGTAGTGCGCAGCAAACGCAACGTGATGGGCCTGCTCGGATGCGAAGACCCTCTCGGCGCTGGTGCTGATGACCGATCTGAGCGCGGTCGACTCGGCGTAGGCCGGCATCCGGAGGCCGGCGAGCACAGCGATGGTGGGTGCCACCTGGTCGAGCGAGCCGGTCGCCTTACCCAAGGCAATCGAGCCTCCCGAGAAGATGCCTGGCACCGAAACCACCTCGGACTCCCAGCCACCATGACCACCCGACGCGGTGTGTCCGTGGTCGGCCACGATCACGAACGTCGTCGAATCTGCCTGCAATCCGGCCACAAGCCGAGCAATCTCAGCGTCGATCTTTCCGGCCACCTCTCTGTACTGTGCAGAGGTGCCGCCGTACGCATGTCCGGCTTCGTCGAGGTCGGGAAGGTGAACCACGAGCAGCTGTGGGTCGGTCGCCCTGCTGATTCGCAACGCATCATCCACCAGAGTGCCCGACAGGTAGCCACCCTTGGGCCACGGCCGGAGCGACACAGCCGGACTGGCTGTGACTCCGTAGAGCACGCCAAACTCACTCGGCCCCACGACCGCGACGCGACGGCCGGCAGCACGCGCAACGTCCATGATTGTCGGCGCGGCCACGCGGCTCACGTTTCCGTTGGTGGTAACGCCGCTGATGGTCTGCGAGGCACCGGTGAGAATAGTCGTCCAGTTGGGATGTGAGAGCGACGGCTGAGGCGCGGCCAGCGAGACGTCGGTGCCATACGTGCGCAGGGTGTTGAGAGTCGGCATGGCCGAACGCGAAATATCGTCGCGCATGCCATCAACGATGATGAGCACTACGCGCCGCGAAAGGGCAGCAGAAGCCGGGGGCGTTTGCGACCGAAGCGCCGCAGGAACGCTGCTGGAGACGTAGGGGCTCTTGTAGTCGGCCACCTGGGCCCAGGAGTAGTTAGCGAGCGTGTAGGCCCCATACGCGATGCCGAGACACGCTACGACGCCCAGCGCGAACATGACCCACGAGAACCACGCAACCGGGCGTCCGGACATCTCACACCTCCAGATCGAGCGCGCGCTCCACGTCATCAAGCGTCGTCAGAAAGCCCGACCGCCAGGTCCGCGAATCCGCATGACGATCAATGAGCACCGGACGCATACCAACCGCCCGCGCACCCACAATGTCAGCATAGTGGTGATCGCCCACATGTGCAGCCGCTTCTGGCTCCACTCCGAGCCGCGCACACGCCAGCTCAAAGATGCGCGGATCAGGCTTGTGCAGGCCCACATCGGCTGAGGACACGATCGTCTCCAGCTCCGAGGCGAGTCCCATGCCCTCGATCAGCCCGGCAAGGCGGTCGTCCCAGTTGGAGATCAAGCCGAGCCGAAGGCCGCGCTCCCGGAGGCGTCGAAAGGCCGGAAGCACGTCCGGGTAGGCCTCCCATCGGCTGGGATCGCCAAACTCCTGGTAGACGCGCGTGGCAATCCTCTCGGCGCCATCATCGATACCCAGATTGCGGCAGAGCAGCGAGTACATCCCCACCCACACCTGCGAGGTACGGTCCTCGTCGGTCCAGAAGGTGTCGTCGGACTGGTAGCGGTCCTCGTAGTACTCGTCAACAAGGGGCATGAGATCGTCGATGGCGCTCAAGTCGTTGACGTGCCCCTCCTCGGCGAGGACCTGACGAACGACCTCACTGACGCTGGGGTGAGGGCGGATGAGGGTGTTGCCCACGTCGAAGAAGACGGCCCTCAGCGTTGATGGATCAGTCAAATCGCACCGCTGTCAATCAGACCACCTTCTGGTTTTGCCCAAGCGCAACCAAGACGCGCTCGCACACGCTCTGGGCGGCGTCCTGCTTGCCGAGTATCGCCGCGTCGTCGGTCATCTGCTTGAGTCGGGCCGGGTGCGTGGACAGGAACCGCACCTTCTCCACGACGTCGTCTTCGTCTCGCGAAATCATCCCTGCTCCGAAGTTCACCAGGAAGTCGACGTTGTAGAGCTCCTGCCCAGGAACGGGGTTGTAGATGATGAGCGGTAGGCCCACGGCCAGCGCCTCGGAGACCGTCAGCCCGCCTGCCTTGCCCACGAGTACGTCGGCCGCCCTCATCATCTTGTGCATATCCGAGGTGTAGCCGAACACTTTGACGAGGTCCTTCTTCTTGGCCAGGGTGTCCAGTCGTCTCTTGAGTCGCGCGTTGTTGCCCGCTACGGCCGCAACCTGGATCCCATGCCCAGCAAGCTGTGCGGCGATATCACGCGCATCGCCAGGCTGACCCGAGGCTGCAGTGAGCAGCACCGTGAAGCGATCCCCCAGCCCCAGCTCGCGCCTGAGCGCCGTGCGATCGAACTCTCGGGAGAACTTCTCGGCGACGGGAATGCCCGAGACCACCACGCGATCCCAGGGAATGCCTCGGACCACGAGGTCTTCTCGGACCTCCTTGCACGCGACGAAGTAGAAGTCGGTGGCGGGGTGGAGCCAAGCTCGGTGCACGCCAAAGTCCGTGATGATCGTTGCCGACACCAGCGGGCGAGTCGCCTTGATGTCGGAGACCACACCGCCGGCGACAGGGAACGTCGATATGACAGCGTCGGGCCGAAACTTGTCGATGTAGGCGGACGCGCGAGCGAAACCCATCAGCTTGAGCTCGTGAACCACGGGGTTACTCGGCAGCTTGTTGGAGACCTCGAAGAAGTTGCCGTAGAGCGCCGGAAAGAACTGCACCGACTGCTGGTAACTGAACTTGGCGAGCAAATTCAGACTCGGCGCGAACTCCTGAAAGAAGTCAACCATGCGCACCTCGGTCGTGTCGTCATGGTGAGTCTTGTAGTAGCGCAGCAGCGCCTCAGCCGCCGAGCGATGCCCTCCACCAAAGGAGGCCGAGAAGATGAGTATTCGCTTCTTCGCCGGATGAGATGTGGGCATCAGCGAGCCTCGCTCGGCCGGTGCTTCTCGAGGCGGACAACCGTGCCGCCGCCAGCGGCCTCCGCGAACTCGACCCGGTCCATGAGCGCGTGCATGAACATGATGCCGCGTCCGCCGGGCGCATAGAGGTCGTCGGCACCTTTGCTCGCCCCATCAAAACCCAGACCGTTGTCGGTGACTTCCAAGACCACCCGATCGCGATAGGCGTCGATGCTCAAACTCACTGCAACTTCGCCCGACTGTGGCTTCCCATGCCTCACAGCGTTGGCCAGCGCCTCACCCAAAGCGACCTTGATATCAAAGAGGGCGCCGTCCGAGAAGCCCAGCGGTGTCACCAATTCGTTGACTTCGTCTCTCACGGCGGAGAGATGGTTTACGTCGGGGGGAACCTCGATTCGTCGATGCCACACGAGGTCCGCGTGACCTGGAGCCAGATTCAATCCGCCCAAGGCTCCGTCTACGTCCTCGCTCGTGGCAATCGATGCCGCCACGCTGACCAGACCGGAAATCTCCAGGATGCGAGAAACGTCGGAGTTGGCTCCGGCGAGCACAACCCTGCCGTCTTGAGGGCCCATGTGACGATCCAGCCACACCAGCAGCCCAAGGGCCGAACTGTCCACATAGGTGACTTGGGCCAAGTCGAGAACGATATTCTCGCACCCACCGGCGAAAGCCTCCTGCAAACCGAGTTGCAACTCTGGAACCACTGCGACGTCGACATCGCCGAGAAGCCGAACGATGCACGTATGTGGCGCGTCGGCATGCGCAATCTCAAACGCTGCCATCAGGTGTCGGACCTCTCTTCGTCTGCGACGCCATCGCCATCAAGTCTGCGAACGGCAATCGCAAGGAGCGCAACATCATCACGCAGGTCGCCTCGGCCAAATCGCCTGACGGCCGTCAGGAGCCGCTTCACAATCTCGTGGGGCTTTCCGCCCACGGCCACGGTGTCACGGAGCCGCTCATCGCCAAAGAATACATTCCCGTTTCGTGCCTCAGTGACTCCGTCGGTATAGAGCACGACGACGTCGCCCTCCGCCAGTTTGACCGTCTCTTCTCCGTAGACCACGTCGGCAAGTGCACCGAGCAAGGGACCCGTGGGTGCGAGCCACTCCACTTCGCCACTCTCGGGCCTCAGCACGACTGCCGGTGGATGGCCTCCGCTCGACCACGACAGGAGGCCGGAATGACCATCAAATCGCCCAACCCACGCCGTCACGATGTCGCTCGGTTCGCCCTCCTCGGCAACCATGCGGTTCACCTCGCCCAAGACGCTGGCCGGACTGAGCCCAGCGGCGACCAATGAGCGAACCGAGTACTTGATCATCGACGTCTTGGTGGCCGCCACCACACCCTTGCCGCAGACATCGGCGATAACCAACCAGATGGTCTCGTCTGAGGACCTGAAGAGATCGTAGTAGTCGCCGCCGATCTCGACATCAGCGCCCGCCGGTTCGTAGGCGCTCGCCGCCTCGATTTCGTCGTACTCCGGTAGATCTCCCGGCAAGATGGACGCCTGCAAGATGGCAGCGACCTCGTGCTCGCGGCTGTACATACTGGCGGTGTCAGCAGCAAGCGCGGCCTGCGAAGCAAACGTCTGTAGCACGCTGATGTCCTCGTCGGAGAATGCGCCCGGCTCGGTAGAAAAGACCACGAGGACCCCAATGGAACGTCCACGAGCAAGCATCGGCACTGCGAGCATGGAACGCATGCCGTGCGACGCCGCATCGCCGGCAAGTCCACCCATCGACTCCTGCAGGTCACGAAAGACCGCAGGCTCGCCGGTGGAGAACACGTACCCGGGAACGTCTTCGCCG
The DNA here is from genome assembly GCA_037140395.1 of Coriobacteriia bacterium. Taxonomy (GTDB): domain Bacteria; phylum Actinomycetota; class Coriobacteriia; order Anaerosomatales; family JAAXUF01; genus JBAXEO01. The sequence goes on along the minus strand of JBAXEO010000059.1, from coordinate 2,355 downwards.
GGAGCGAGATGCAGGCCGACGATATCGGTAAAGACGGCGCCGCGAGCCATGCTGGTGCTGATCACGCGCGTTCGAGCGTCATAGTTCATCAAAGCTACCGCATCAGCGGAGAGGATCTTTTGCACGACATCGAGAACCTGGTTCAAGACCACGTTGACCTGAAGCGAGGATCCCACCGCCTGGCTGATGCGGAAGATGGTCTCCAGATTTCCAGCTCGGGCAAGCGCGCGTTGGTACAGGTAGGCGTTCTCAAGCGCCAGCGCCATCTCATTGGAGACGGCGTCAGCCATCTCGAGCTGCCTTTGTCCTACTGCTACTCCCGCGAGAGAAACCATAAGCACTGCACCGTGGATGCTTTCCACAGCCACGGGGATTACCAGAACGCGCTCAGCGCCGGTCCGTTCCATGACTGCATCGCCGCCGACATCCTCGCCCTGCTCGATGACCACCGACCCCGAGGTGTCTGATCGCGACAACACGCGCATCGCGAAGCTCATGAAATTCTGCTCATCAGCCCCCTCAGAAAGCGGACGCAATCCCAGGGATTCCCGGTCAATCACGCACACAGAAGTACTGAGGGCGCCAAACAGCTCAGTGACCAGGGTTTCGATGTGCGAAAGCGACGCCTCTAGGCCGTCAGAACGCACAAGTTGCTCGGCGATTGCGCGTAAACCGTCTGAGATTCGCCGAGACTCGGACTCTACGGCAAAGAGCCGCGAGTTCTTGACTGCCATCGCGGCCTGAGCCGAGAACGTCCGAACCATCTCCCGCTCGGCTTCCGTGATGGGCTCGGTCTTGTCCTTGAGCACCACGACGACACCAAAAGCCTCCTCGCCCGAGACCAAGGGTGCGACAATCGCGACGCTATCGGAGTCGGCTAGGCCAGGGAGCTCGCCAGACAGACGCTCTGCATCGTCCGAATGAGCGACCGAATCGGCGTCGCGGAGGGATGTCGCAAGCCAGCTTGTGCCCTGTGCGTTGATTCGCAAGATCGTGGCGACGTCTACCCCGCGTGCAGCCGCCGGAACGAGCCACCTCCCAGTGTCGTCGAGCAGGTAGATTACCGCTACGCCCGGCCCCACAATGTGCCCCATTGCAGAGAGAATCCCGTCGAGAACCTGGTCCAGCCTGGAAGAACTCGCAAGGAGCTGAGAAAGGTCGTGCAGAGCGTTGAGCCGAAGAGCCACAGCATTGAATGCGTCCGCTACCTGCCCAATCTCGTCATCACGCGACGTAGTTATCGGCTTGACGTAGGCACCGGTTGCTGCCCGATACGCAGCAGCCTCGAGCGCCCGTAGCGGCTCGACCAGCCGCCGAGACATCGCCCATGCGGCAAACACTGCAATGCCGCCCCCAAGGAGAAGCACCAAGATCGACGGGGCTACGGCGAGTGCAGTCTCGGAAACGATCATGCGCACGGGCGCGAGCACGACGACGCGCCAAGAGACGCCCTCAATCCCCTGGAGATCGGTGTAGACACCGGTTAGGTTGCCGGACTGGGGAGAAGTGATGGAAACCAGACCACCCGAGGAACCCGTGGGCCTGAACCGAGCCGCATTCAGGTTCACGGGGCCCTGACCCCCCGCGCGAATAAGCGCAGTGCTGGAGTCGAGCACTAATAGCGAGCGCTCACCGACTCCCCGAATCTCGCGTACAGCGCTCTCAACTGGGCTCAGATCGATATGTATCAGGATGACCATCTGGGTTCCCGACGGCCCCGCGGAGGCTCTCGTCAGCCACAACCCTGACTCGATCCCCGTGTTCTGCTCGCGATGAAAGCCTGTCGTCCCAGACAGCGCTTCCTTAAACGCAGCATTACTCGTGACTGAAGCGGTTTCACCCGTTGAAGGGTACGCCGAGACAATCCCGCCCTTCCGGCTGGCGATGACGATTTGATCGACGAGCCCATTGCCGGAATCGAAGATGGGCGCGATTTGCGCGTTGAGAGCGACTTCGCCAGGAGCTGTCGCGACAGAGGCCGCGATACGGGAGGCCATCGTCTCTGCAGTGGCAAGCTGCTCGACAATCTGATCCTCGACGAACTGAAGAATCGCCTGGTCTTGCGCCGCAACTTGGCTCGCCGCAAGCCGAAAGGCGCCGATGGCTGCGACAGTCCCAGCTACAACGACCGTCACAACTCCGATAATCAGCGTCACGCGCACAATACGTGCCGCGAGCCCGCCGGTTCTGCGGCCTGCGGTCATTCAAAGCCCCTCGCCTGGATGAGTGCTGCCCCACGCGGCTCAGCAGTTGAATGGTACCGCACTGTGCTCGGCGCGTGTGCGCCCGCTCACGCGCGCTCGCGGCCCGCGACCACACGCGCGCCTACGGCATGCTCGGGTCTAGACCCCAAAC
>JBAXEO010000058.1:0-12278 GCA_037140395.1 Coriobacteriia bacterium | reverse complement strand
CCTCAAAGGACATACCACCAGTCAGCGAACCGTCGCCGATGACCGCGAGAACCGTCTCGTCGGTGCCGCGAGCGTCTCGGGCCAGCGCGATACCCAGCGCCACCGAGAGTGAGTCCGACGCATGGCCAGTGTCAAAGGAGTCGAACGCCGACTCGTTGCGCTTGGGGAATCCGCATATACCGCCGTACTGGCGCAGCGTGGAGAAGCGGTCGCGTCGGCCGGTGATGAGCTTGTGAACATAGGACTGATGTCCGACGTCAAAGATGATTCGGTCGTCGGGGCAGTCAAGTGCGCGATGGATTCCCAGCGTGAGCTCGACAACGCCCAAGTTGGGAGCAAGATGGCCGCCGGTCTGCGAAACCGTCGAGATGAGCTCTTCGCGAATCTCGGCGGCCAGCTGTGCCAACTGTGCGTCATCAAGCTTCTTGACGTCGCATGGCGCGGATATGGAATCAAGAATGCGGATGGGCACCTCGCCTACCATCTCCTATTACCGCTCGTCAGCGGAAGGATCGTCGTCGGCCGCAAGTTCCTCTGCGGGCTCACCGTCATCGGCATCAGCGTCGCCGAGAACATCGCCGGAGTCGTCAACAGCACTGGTCGCGTCGCCGGCCCCAATCGTCGCGTCGGCGGCAGCGCCGCTGGACTCCGCGGCCGCCCCTTCGGCGTCAACGCCAACGGATTCCGGTGCCGCTTCGGCCGCCGCCCAGTCCGCCTGGTCAATCATCTCGGTGCAGGCGTTGGCAAGCCGAACGCCCTCCTCGAGCAGATCGAGGCTCTTCTCAAGTGACGTGTCCTTCTTGCGGACCTGCACCACGATGTCTTCCAGCCGCGTTCGCGCGGTCGTGAAGCTGTACGACTCATCAGCCATGCTGCGGCTCCTGCTCAGTCTGGACTGCCTGTCTGCTCGCTATCTTGCCGAGAACCCCGTTGACGAACTTGGAGGAGTCCTCGCCGCCGTACGTCTTGGCGAGCTCCACGGCCTCGTTGATCGCCACGCTCGCGGGCACGTCGCCACCGTAGAAGATCTCAAACGTCGCCAGCCTCAAGATATTGCGGTCGACGAACGGCATTCTCGATACCACCCAGTTCTCCGAGACCTCACCTATGAGGGTGTCGATCTCTTCTGCATGCGCAGCAACACCGGTGACCAGAACTCGGCAGAAATCGTCGGGCTCGCCATCTTCAACCGAGTACGTCGAGGAGGCTAGAATCTCGGCAATGTCCTCGCCGGTGATATCGCTTTGATACAGGATTTGGAGCGCCTGTCGGCGCGCCCTGCTGCGTTCGTGCATTCGCGCCTACTCAGCGAACACGATGCCGTCGACGTAGACATCAACCGCTGCGATATCGACACCGACCTGGCTCGTGACCGCATCGGCGACAACTACCTGGATGGCGCTGGCGACATCCTTGATGCGGTGGCCGTAGAGCACCTGCACGTGGACTGTGACGCTGATGGCGCCCTCATCGGACACGCACACGTCGACCGCACGTGCCGAGCCCTTGCGCGAGCCCTTCTGCACGAGACCGGCAAGACCAGCGGCACCCACAGCTGCGACCCCGTCAACGCCCTCGACGGCCACGGTGACAATCGTATCTAAAACGCCCGGCGCGATGCCCAGACCTTCGAGCTTGATCTCATCTGACATTGCGTCGCACTCCTTTGAGGGCTAGTCGCCCATCTCTGTCTCGATAAAGTCAGTATAGACGTCGCCCCGCGCAAACGCGGCGTTCTCGATGACAGCCTGATGAAACGGGATCGTCGTGGGAATCCCCACGACGATGAATTCGTCGAGTGCACGCCGAGCACGGGCAACCGCCTCATCGCGCGTTTCGCCCCAGACGATGAGCTTGCCCAGGAGCGAGTCGTACATGGACGGCACGCGGTAGCCAGAGTACACGTGGCTGTCATTGCGCACGCCAAATCCGCCCGGCGGATTGAACACGCTGACCACGCCGGGATGCGGGCGGAAGTTGTGAGCGGGGTCCTCGGCGTTGATGCGAAACTCGATGGCATGACCGCGCTTGACGATCTTGTCCTGCGTGGCGTGACGCATCGGTTCACCTGCGGCGATGCGAATCTGTTCCTTGATGATGTCGACGCCGGTGATCTGCTCGGTGATGCAGTGCTCGACCTGGACGCGCGTGTTCATCTCCATGAAGTAGAAGCTGCCGTCGGTGTCGAGCAGAAACTCGATGGTGCCGGCGTTCTCGTAGCCAACTGCGCGGACTGCCTTCATCGCGGCCTCGCCCATCGCCTGTCGCAGCTCGGGCGTCATCGCGGGACTGGGCGCCTCCTCGATGAGCTTTTGGTGGCGGCGCTGAATGGAGCAGTCGCGCTCGTAGAGATGTACGGCGTTTCCGTGGCTATCGGCCAGTATCTGCATCTCCACGTGGCGCGTGCGCAGGAGGTACTTCTCAATGTAGACGGTGTCGTTGCCAAACGCCGCAGCCGCCTCAGTCTTCGCCGCAACGAGGTTGACCTTAAGCTCCTCGGGGTCGTGCGCAACTCGCATCCCCTTGCCGCCGCCGCCTGCCGACGCCTTGACGAGCACCGGAAATCCCACCCGCTCGGCAAAGAGGAGTGCTTCCTCGTAGGATTCGACCGCCCCGTCGCTGCCCGGAACCGTGGGCACGCCAGCGGCGGCCATGGTCTCGCGTGCGACCGACTTGTCGCCCATCCGCTCAATGGCGTCCGGTGACGGGCCGATGAAGACCAGCCCCGAGTCCTCGCATGCACGGGCGAACGCGGCGTTCTCGGCAAGGAAGCCATAGCCGGGATGAATCGCTTGCGCACCCGTCTGCAGCGCCGCCGAGATGATGTTGGGCATGTTGAGGTACGACTGGGCAGAGGCCGCCGGCCCGATGCACACGGTGTGGTCGGCCATCGCTACAGGCAGCGAGTCCTTGTCGGCCTCGGAGTAGACAGCGACGGACTCGACGCCCATCTCCTTGCAGGCTCTGATGACGCGCAGGGCGACTTCGCCGCGGTTGGCGACGAGGATACGATCGAACACGGGCACCTCCGGCTAGCTGGCCTCGTAGTAGAAGAGCACGGTACCGTACTCGACCGAGTCGCCGTTGCTCACGACAACCTCGCGGATTACTCCGGCTTCCTCGGCGACGATCTCGTTCATGAGCTTCATCGCCTCAAGGATGCACAGCGTGGCGCCCTCCTCAAAGGAGTCACCTGCCGAGACAAAATCCGGAGTGCCCGGCGAGGCAGCAGCATAAAACGTCCCCACCATAGGCGCGATGACTGACTTCCACGATGCGGGGCGAGAGCCGACTGAACCCAGCGACTCCGAATCAGCGGCAGCTGGCGCGGCTGCGGCGCTCGGCGCTGCGGCCGCAGGAGCGGCAGGAGCTGCGGCCACGAATCCGCGACGCACGGTGATCTTGGTGTCGCCTTCTTCGATGACAACCTCGGAAACGTCTGAGGCCTCGATGACCTTGATGAGTTCGCGAATCTGGCCTACGTCCACGGCTTCGTCCTCCCTGACGGTATGAAGTTCCTCGCTCATGAGGAAGACGGCCTTCTCGGCGCCTTCTTGATGAGCGGACAGATACTGGCGCGCCTCGTTTGGGAACAGCGCGTACATCAAGACATCTTCCTCGCTCTTGGCGAGGTCCCCAATTTCGGCTTCGACCTCGGCAAACGTGGTTTTGACCAGCGAACCAGGACGTACGTCGGCGCCCAGCACCTCGGATCCTGCAAGCACCTTCTCGACGACCTTGGGGTCCATCGGACCCGGTGCCTTGCCGTAGTAGCCCTGGATGTAGTCACGCATCTCGTTGGGAACGACGCTCCAGCGCTTGCCCGTCAGCACATTGATGACCGCCTGGGTGCCGACAATCTGTGAGAGCGGCGTGACGAGCGGCGGATAGCCCACCTCGGCACGAACGATTGCGATCTCCCGCATCACGTCGCCGAGCCGGTCGCTCGCGTTTTGCACTTCCAGCTGAGAGACCAGGTTGCTCATCATGCCGCCGGGTACCTGGTGGCTGAACACCTCCATCGACAGCAGCGTGGTGATACCGCGCTTGAGCTGCTTGCGCTCGCGCACGCCCTCCCAGTAGGTGGCGATCTCAAAGAGCAGATCGAGGTCGAGCCCGGTGTCGTAGGGAGACTCCTTGAGGGCGGCTACGATGGTCTCAACCGCCGGCTGGCTATTGCCAAACGCCAGCGCAACGACCGCCGTGTCGACGATGTCGGCGCCCGCTTCGGCGGCCTTGACGTAGTTCATGGGCGCCATGCCGCCGATGTAGTGACAGTGAAGATGGACCGGAAGCCCAATTTCCTTCTTGAGAGCGAGCACCATCTTCTCGGTCCGGAAGGGGGTGAGCATTCCGGCCATGTCCTTGATGCAGATGGTGTCGGCGCCGAGGTCCTTGAGCTCCTGCGCGTACTCGAGGAAGGAGTCGAGTGTGTGCACGGGGCTCACGGTGTAGGAGATGGCGCCCTCAAACAGGCCGCCGCATTCCTTAATCGCCTCGGCTGAGGCCACGACGTTGCGGATGTCGTTAAGAGCGTCGAACACGCGAAAGACGTGGATGCCGTTGCGCTTGGTGGCGTGGACAAATCGGCTGACGATCTCATCGGAGTAGTGATGGTAGCCGACAAGGTTCTGGCCTCGGAGCAGCATCTGCAGGGGCGTGTTGGGACAGTGCTGCTTGATGGTCCGGAGGCGCTCCCAGGGGTTTTCGTCGAGAAAGCGCAGCGCGGCGTCGAACGTGGCGCCTCCCCACACCTCGAGGGACCAGAAGCCCACCGAGTCCATCTTGGGCAAGATCGGCAACATGTCGCCGATCTCCATGCGCGTCGCCCACAGCGACTGGTGCGCGTCACGCAGCGTCGTGTCGGTGATGTGCACAGGTCGCATCGCGGTTCCCCTCGCGTCAGGCGTGCATCAAACGGGCGCGAGCCTTCTGGCTGTCGCGTCCGAGCGGACAGTGTGTGAATGACGAGTATATACGAGGCTGAACGCGCGCACAGGTCTACTTGCCGCGGCGCTGCGAATCATGCTGCGCTACGCGCGAACCTACGGAGCCAGCCAGAACCCTGGACCTTCGAACTTGTAGGTTGCCGAGAGCTTGTCCTTCGTGTTCTGCATCTCAACAGCAGAGACGGTGTAGAAATGCACGCCCTGCTTCATGTTGTAGAAACGGTAGACTGGGGTCGAGCCGCCCGGGCTCGTACACACGTCGTATGCAGTGCCCTCGAAGTTGTAGATAGCCGAGAGGTTGTCCTTAATGTTCTGCATCTCGGCCGCTGAGGCCGTGTAGAAATGCGCACCCGTTGTCTTGTTAAAGAAGCGGTACAGCGGTTTGTTGTTGGCCGGGTTGGCTGTGTTGATCTTGTAGGCTTCACCCTCAAAGTGGTACGTGTCCGCGAGGGTGTCTTTGATGTTCTGCATCTCGACTTCCGAGGCCGTGTAGAAGTGCACCGCCTGCTTCGCGTTGTAGAAGCGATAGACGGTCAAGTAGGTACCTGGGGTGCCGGACGCAAAACTGGCGGTGACGTCTATGTTGCCCTGCACGTTGGTGTCGGTGCGCGGGTTCGCAGTCGAGCCGTCGGACCAGTTTACAAAGTTGTAGCCGGCGATGGTCGCCGACGCGGTGACCGACGTACCCGAACCGCCATGCGTTACCGACTGCGACACATTCCCGTTGATCGTACCGCCGGTCCCAGCGTTGTACGTGAGGGAATACACGTTGAGCGCGAACTGAGCGGTCACCGTCTTGTTTGCCGTCACGTCTACATCTGTGCGGCTGGCTGTCACGACATTGTCGGACCACTTCACGAACCGATACGCGCCATCGGGAACCGCCGTGACCATGGTGCCACTCTCACCCCAGCCAACCGTCTGCGGGCTGATGCCGTCAATCGAACCTCCTGGACCGGCGGTGTACGTCACCGTGTAGCTCTCCAGGACGAACTCGGCCGTGACGTTGATGTTGTGAGTCACATTGAGGTCCCTGCGGGTGGCCGTCGCTACGCCGTCCGACCAGACCAGGAAGTCGTAGTGGGGACCGGAAACCGCAATGACCTCGGTGCCGTCCTCGCCGTAGTCGACCGTCTGCGGGCTGGTGCCCTCGATCGATCCGCTCGTCCCCCCGGAGTAGGTCAGCGTGAAGGGAAGGACACACTCGTAGGCCCCCATGTCCCAGCCGCCGTTGTGCGGTCGGACGTTGCCGTCCTTGTCGGTGAGCGGCGCCCCCGTCGAGGTGGCTGCGTCGATACACGGAGAATCGTTGTTCAAATGGAAGTCGCCGGTCGCCGTCTCAACGAAGCTCGGACCCGCGGAAATGTTCCCTGTACCGACGGCGTCTCCGGCGGTGCCTATGTCCGAGTAGGTCGCCGAGCAGCCGTATAGGTCGTCCGCGCCGTTGTCCCACACGATGCAGTTGACGATGGTGGGCCTAAAGGACGGATCCTTCGCGTAGACACCGCCGCCGGTGACGGCGGTGTTCCCCGTGATGGTGTTGTTGATGATCCATGGCGTGGCGCGCAGACCGCTGTAAATCCCGCCACCACCCCAGACAGACGCCGAGTTCCCGGTGATGACGTTGTTGACGATGGACGGCGATGAGTTCTCGTAGGTGCAGATGCCGCCGCCGCCGTAGTTGGAGGACGTGTTCGCCGAAATGGTATTGCTGGCGATGGTCGCCGAGGAGGAGTCGTAGCACAGGATCCCGCCACCACCGTAGTTGGACGCTGAGTTCCCGGTGATGGCGTTGTCGATGATAACCGGCGAAGAGCCGGAGCAGCCAATGCCGCCACCGCCAAAGCTGGAGGAAGTGTTCCCCTCGATGGTGTTCTTGGTGATGCGTGGGGCAGAGTTCGAGCAGTAGATGCCGCCGCCGTAGCCACCCGAGGTGTTGCGCGCGATCGCGTTGTCCTCGATGACCGGCGTCGAGAGGTTGGCGCACAGGATCGCGCCGCCGCCGTAGTTGCCGCCCCTGTTGTCGCCGATGGTATTCCTGGTGATGGTCGGCGAGGAATTGGAGCAGTAGATGCCTCCGCCGCCGTAGGTCGACGCGGTGTTGCCGGTGATGATGTTGTGGTTGATCGCCGGCGACGAGAGGTTAGAGCAGTAGATGCCTCCCCCGTAGCCCTTCTCGGAACTGTTCCCCGTGATGCTGTTGTCCGAGATGATTGGCGATGAGGAATCCTCGCACAGGATGCCGCCGCCGCCGCCGACCGCCGCCGAGTTGCCCGTGATCGTGTTGTATCTGATGGTCGGCGCGGAGAAGAAAGCGCAGATGATGCCACTAGCATTGGCGTCCGTGATGGTGTTGTAACTGATGGTCGGCGACGACAATATGCACTTGATTCCCGTGGCCTTGCCGTCAGTTCCGTCGATGGTGTTGTAGGTGATCAACGGCGAGGACGAGTTGACGCAAAGGATGCTATCTCCGGCGTAGTTGATGCCCGCCAGAACCGTGCCCGAAGTCTCCTTGATGATGTTACCTGTGATGATGGGTGATGAGTTGTCGACGTAGATGCCGCTCGCACCACCGGTAACTTCGAGACTGGCGATGGTAGTGCTCGCCGCGATGTCCTCTACGGTGATGATCGGCTCAGTATCTACGCCGGTAAGAGTCGTTGAGAGCGGTCCCGAGCCGTAGATCGACACGCCGCTCTTCATCTTGATGTTGCCGGAGAAACTGCCTACTCCGATCCGCACCTGGTTCCCTGACACAGCAGCGTCTATGGCCCGCTGCACGGTCGCAAACGGGTAGGACATGGAACCGTCTCCCGTCGTGTCGCTGCCCCAACGCTCAACGTAGATCACGGGACCGATCGTCGCGAAACTCGCAGTGACGTCGACGTCGGCCATGACGTTGGTGTCGGTGCGCAGGTTCTGCCTCGAGCCGTCAGACCACCTCAGGAACCGGTAGCCGGGAGTAGTCGCCGAGGCCGTGACCGAACTGCCGCTCTCGTTGTAGTTCACCGTCTGTGACGTGACACCCGACGAGATCGTGCCGTTGGCGCCCGCGGCGTACCTCAGCGCGTAGGTGTTGATCGCGAAGTTGGCGGTGACGTTGACGTTGGCCATGACGTTGGTGTCAGTGCGCGGGTTCTGCGTCGAACCGTCGGACCAGCTCGTGAAGTGGTAGCCAGGCGTGGTCGCCGAGGCCGTGACCGAACTGCCGCTCTCGTTGTAGTTCACCGTCTGTGACGTGACACCCGACGAGATCGTGCCGTTGGCGCCAGCCGCGTACTTCAGCGTGTAGGTGTTGATCGAGAAGTTCGCGGTGACGTTGACGTTGGCCATGACGTTGGTGTCGGTGCGCGGGTTCTGTGTCGAACCGTCAGACCAGCTCACGAAGTGGTAGCCCGTGCCGCCAGAGGCGGTCACTGCCGTGCCGCTCGTACCGTAGTTCACCGTCTGCGACGTGACGCCGGACGAGATCGTGCCGCCTGAGCCGGCCGCGTACTTCAGCGTGTAGGTGTTGATCGCGAAGTTGGCGGTGACGTTGACGTTGGCCGTCACGTTGGTGTCGGTGCGCGGGTTCTGTGTCGAACCGTCAGACCAGCTTGTGAAGTGGTAGCCCGGTGTGGTCGCCGAGGCGGTGACCGAACTGCCGCTGCCGTTGTAGTTCACCGTCTGGGAGGCGACTCCGGCCGAGATCGTTCCCTCGGAGCTGGCCGCGTACTTCAGCGTGTAGGTGTTGATAGCGAAGTTGGCGGTGACATCGACGTCGGCTCTGACATTGGTATCGGTGCGCGGGGTGGTGATCTTGCCGTCTGTCCAGTCCAGGAAGTGATAGCCGATGTTTGGAATCGCGCTGACTGCCGTTCCGCTGGCACCCCACACGACGGTCTGCGGGGACGTGCCGGTCAGAGAGCCGTTGGGGCGCGCACTGTACTTCAGCGTGTAGGGCAAGACGCACTCATACGCGCCGATGTCGTCCCCGCCGCCGTGCGGACGGGCGTTGCCGTCCTTGTCGAAGTCCGGGGCGACCGTTGAGGTGGCGGCGTCGATGCACGGGGAGTTGTTATTCAGATGGAAATCGCCGGTCCCAGTCGAAACGAAACTCGGACCCGCCGAGATGTTGCCCAGACCAGTCGTATCCCCGACGCTGCTGATGTCGGAGTAGGTCGCCGAGCAGCGATAGAGGTCGTCGCCGTTGCCCCACACGATACAGTTCACGATGGTGGGCGAGGGAGACACATTCTGGGCGTAGATGCCGCCGCCATTGACGGCCGTATTCTGAGTGATGGTGTCGTTGATGATGTTGGGCGAGGAGTTGCGGCCGATGTAGATGCCGCCGCCTCCCCAGACCGACGCTGCGTTGCTGGTTATGGTGTTGTTGACGATGCTCGGCGAAGAGAAGTCGTAGCAGGCGATCCCGCCGCCGCCGTAGTTCGACGAGGTGTTGCCCGAGATGGTGTTGCTAGCTATGGCCGACGCGGAGAAGTTGGCGCACAGGATGCCGCCGCCGCCGTAGTTGGAGGCACTGTTGCCCGTGATGGTGTTGGAGGTGATGGTCGAAGCGGAGTTGGTGCAGTAGACACCACCGCCGCCGTAATTGATGGCACTGTTCCCGGAGATATCGTTGTTGGTAATAGTCGGCGAGGAGTTGAAGCAGTTGATACCGCCTCCATAGCCGCTGGAGTTGTTGCCCGTGATGGTGTTATCTCTGATGGTCACCGAGGGGACCTTGCTGGGCGAGAAGTTGGCGCAAAGGATGGCCCCGCCGCCGTAGATGGAAGCAGTGTTCCCCGAAATGTCGTTGCTCGTGACGGTCGTCGTTGCGGACTCGGACAAATAGATGCCACCGCCGCCGTACTGGGCGGCCGTGTTACCGGTGATGCGGTTGTCGTCTATGGTCGCCGAGGAGTTGTAGAAGCTGATGCCTCCTCCATAACCTCCGGAGGCCATGTTCTTAGAGATCTCATTGCCGACGACTGTCGCCGAGGAGCCCGAGCCGTTGATACCGCCACCAAAGAGACTCGACGAATTCCCGGCGATCGTGTTGCCGGTGATCGTCAGCGAGGAGTCCACGAAGTCTATGGCGCCGCCACGGTCGGCGGACGTATTCCCGGTGATCGTATTGTCGGTGATCGTCAGCGTGGAGTCAGTGGAGCTGACGCCACCGCCTGGGTTATCGCTGATGGTGTTGCCGGTGATGGTCGGCGAGGAGTCGCTGGAACTGATGCCACCGCCGGTGTTGTCGCTGATGGTGTTGCCGGTGATGGTCGGCGAGGAGTCGGTGGAACTGATGCCCCCGCCATCGGAAGCCGTGTTCCCGGTAATGGTATTGCCTCTGATGACCAATGACGAGTTGGTGCAGCTGACGCCACCGCCCCAGACTCCATTGCCACCGCTGATCGTGAAGCCGGAAATCGTGGTGGTTGCGCCGATGCCGCTCGCCGTAATAGTCGGCCCCGAGCCGGTCCCATAGATCGTGGCACCGGTACCCCAGAGCGAGACACCGTCCTTCATCGTGACATCTTCATTGAAGATGCCGGCCAGGACGTAGACCTCTTCTCCGTACACGGCGACATCTATCGCGTGCTGAACAGTCGCGAATGGATAACCAATGGAGCCATCACCGGTCTCATCGCTGCCGGCGACTGAAACGTAGAACGGGCCGGGCGGTGCTGGGACAAGGGCAACGTCTCTGGTGGTCGCGGTGCCCGACGAAATCGTCACACTCTGGTGTTTACGGGTATAGCGGGGCTTCAGGTACGTCACGTCGTAGGTTCCCGGATCGAGTCCAGGCACGGAATACGTTCCATCGATGGACGCGTCAACAGCCGCGTAGCCTGGCACGGACACAGTGGCGCCCGCAATCGCTCCGCCACCCGACGAACTCACCGTGCCAAGCAAGCTACCGAAGCTCATCGACCCAACCGTCGCACGCAGGGTCGCCGTCGTTCCGGCAAACGCAATCGAGTCGAGAGTGACGTCGGGGTTTGAGCTATCGTAGCGCGTACTCGCAGGCATGGTCAGGTGCGCAAACCGTTTGCCTGCGGTCCACGTATCGGCGGCGTCGAAGACGCCGGGTGTAGGCGTCGCCTCAATCTGGTGGAGACCGTCCGCCTGTTCGACCGCAATGTACTTGTGCGAAGTGAACGAGTTGTTCCACGCGAAGTCCGAGCCGCTGAGCCTCGCGTCCACGTGCCAAACAGTGAGCCCCGGGTTCTTGAACATGAGGCTGTCGTTTCCGGAGGGCCGACGGTTCTCGACCATGAAGAACTCCGAGAACATGTTCGCCGCAGAAGCCCCGGGCATGACGACAAGCGAGTCCCCGCTACTGGCAGCAGTCCTCAATGGCACGCTGCTCTGTCCCGAGTTCACGAAAGTCGGCGTGCTCCAGCCGAGCATCCACTTGCTGAAAGCGTTGTGGTCATTGCCACTGGCCATCATGTCGAATCCGCCGACACCGCCGTTCGGGCCCACCTTATCGTCGTAGTCGTACAGATCGGGCAGGCCCAGCGCGTGGCCAGTCTCATGGATCGCGGTCCTCTGACCGGTCGAGCTCGCTTGTTGCCAAGAGAATGCCGACGGACTGACGCCATCGAGAACTGGCGCAGTGCCAACCCAGCCACTATAGAAGCTGCCCCACCAGAAGCTGGCCCACTCACCCGGCGGTCCGGTCCAATAGACCATCAAGTAGTCGATCGTACCGTTGTGGTCGTTGTCGTATTGAGAGAAGTCGACGCCCTGCGCATCATATACAGCCAAAGCATCAGAGACGAGCTGGTCTAAGGCGGCCGCGGTCGTCGGAATCTCGGATCGAGGCACTGGCGACCGATACCAGCCGTATGTGTCGGTGCGAAGGTCGAGCTGGCCGTAGGACGACCGCTGATAGAACGCCCGCAGACTCTCCACTGGATAGTTCGCATCGAGAGTGTTCTGCGGGTTGTCCGGACGATCCATCAGTGTCTGCATCTTCGACATCGGAATCGTCGCGGGGTAGTCGGGGAAGTCGATGCAGACGGCCAAGATCTTCTGGGTCCCTGTCGTCGCCAGTCCGTTCTGCCACGCGGGAGGCGGTGCCCACAGCCCAAAGGGAAGCACGATGCCGCTCTGCTCGGCCAGTACCCGGGAGCGAAATGAAGACACTAGACTCGGGTCGACCTTGTCATTGCCGAGAGCACTTGCGGCTGCGATTCTCTCCTGCAGGGTTCCATCCGCCTGGTACTTCGCCACTTGCTGCATAGTGGGTGGCTCAAGCGCAAGCGCCGTGGTCGCCACGAAGAGCGCTGCGAACACCGCCAGCGCGCAAAGCGACGAACGAAGTCCATACTTCATGTC
>JBAXEO010000057.1:0-12345 GCA_037140395.1 Coriobacteriia bacterium | reverse complement strand
GAGGGATGTTCAATCCCCTGAACTGAGAGTAGACCCCCCAAATCCTTACGCGCTCGGCGTGGTCGAGCGCCTTGCGTCGGCATTGGGGCGGTGATAAGGTTTCTTTAGTGTTGCATGCAAATGCAACCCTTACCCCTGAGCCTCAAGGTGCCGGCCTTGGGGCTCTCCCTTTTCTCATTGGATTCCATCTGCTTGAATCGTGATGGAGGTCACGAGACAAGAGAAGGAGATACATAGTCGCTCTCAAGTTGGCTCTGGCCACAGCCGATAGCCACGACATGATGATTTCAGAAGAGCAGGCATGCATAGCGGCTCGCTGTGTCGGAATGTCGACCGGACTGCGGCGCACCCCGCGCCCCGATGTCTCGCCGGAATTGATGAGCAGGATCATGCAGGTCATCGAGGCAGCGCCTGACATGCGACATGACCGCGTCGTTGAAGCGCGAGCGCGTCTCGCATTCGGTATTCCCGGGCCCCATGAAATTGCCGAGAAGATTCTTGCGCGCGCAATCTCCGACGCTATTCGCTAAACGGCCGCACAGATTGGCTGGCGTTTAGCCGCTCTCTACCCCCATAATCGTCTAGCCGTCGACGACGCTGCATTGGGGGAGGACCTGCATGAATTCGAGACTCGTTGGCACGCTAATCACCATCGCCATGAACCTTCTCGTTGTCGTGGCGATCGCGCTCACAGCACGCCTTTGCATCGCGTTCTTCGGTCAACTAGCAGCTCAGGGTTGGGCGAAGACCATCGCTGCACTCACCAGTCCGCTGGTGATCCCATTCGGTGTTGCGGCGATAAAGACCCCCTACGGGGGTGCGTTCCAAATCAACACCGCGCTTACGGTCGCAGCCATCCTTCTACTGGAGTGGGCGCTTTCCGGCATGCGGTCTCGGGCATAGACTTCTTGCATCATCCCTCGGCGTTCTAACAAGGAGGACGCGTGCCCTACTCACGCGAGAAGATGGGTGAGCTGCTCGTCCGCAGCGGCCTGATTACAGATGAGCAACTTAGTTCTGCTTTGGCCCACCAGAATGAGTACGGTGGCATATTGGGGGAGATACTCGTTCGTGATCTGGTTGTCAGTGAGGGCCAGATAGCTGAGGCGCTCGCTCAGCAAAAGGGGTTCACGCATGTCAATCTTGCCGCGGCCGACATTGATCGCGCAGCCGTGGTTCTTCTGCCCTGGCGAATGGCCCGGATGCGCAGCGTTATTCCGATTGGATTTGATGACGGTCGACTGATTCTCGCGATGTCGAATCCCTTGGACGTCGAGGCAATTGATGAGGCAGAGATCAGGACCGGCTACAAGGTCAATCCAGTGGTCGCTACTGCGAGTCAGGTTCAGTATGCGATCGAGAAGTACGCCCTCGCATCAGATGTAATCATGCAGCTGGAGCAAGGCGAAGAAGATGAGGCCCAGGAAGACGACCCGGCGGAAACGTCTCCAGAAGGTGACGTTCCCGTCGTCCGAATCGTTAACCAACTGTTGCGTGAGGCGGTTTCTGATCGCGCCAGCGACGTCCACTTTGAGCCGGAGGAGGGACGCGTTCGAGTTCGCTATCGCATTGATGGCGTGCTCCAAGACGTAGCGTCTCTTCCCAAGAACTCACAAGCCGGTCTCACCAGCCGGATTAAGGTCATGGCCGACATGGACATTACGGAGAGGCGCAGGCCCCAGGACGGCAGGATTACCCTGCAAATCGACGGCCGGGCTCTGGACTTGCGTGTAGCGACGCTGCCCACGCCGCTCGGAGAGGGCATCGTCATACGCGTCCTAAACAGCGGGGTGTCGTTTCACACAATCGACGGATTGGGTCTTTCGGAGGCCAACTACGAGAAGTTTTGCAGGATGCTCCACAAGCCCTACGGGTGCATCCTGATTGCCGGTCCAACAGGTTCTGGCAAGAGCACCACGTTGTACGCCGCACTGCAAAGTATCAATGACCCTCGACGCAAGATCGTCACCATCGAGGATCCCATCGAGTACCGCATGGAGGGACTTTCGCAAGTCGCCGTGAACAGCCGTGTGGGTCTCACGTTCGCGGCTGGACTCCGCACTCTTTTGCGCTTCGATCCCGACGTGGTCATGGTCGGAGAGGTGCGGGATGCAGAGACGGCTTCGATTGCGATTCGCGCCGCGCTGACGGGCCACCTTGTTCTCTCGTCCATCCACACCAACGATGCTCCCTCGGCCCTGACGCGGATCACCGACATGGGCGTTGAGACCTACGTGACCTCGTCGGCACTGTTAGGAGCTGTCGCACAACGGCTCGTACGCCACCTCTGTCCCAAGTGCAAGCGAGCAGTCGTGATTCCTAGGGAGCGTTTGCTTGCGGCAGGGTTCAATCTGCGGGAGATCAAGACGCTTACTACATTCGAACCGGTCGGTTGTGAAGCCTGCCGCAACACGGGATTTGTTGGCCGACTCGGCGTGTTCGAGATCATGGAGATGGACGAAGAGCTGATGCGTCTCTTCCTGAAGAACGCCCCTTCCGAGGAGCTTCGTGCTCTAGCGATCGCCAAGGGTATGGTCACGTTGCGCCGAGATGCACTCGATAAGGTCGTTGAAGGCATCACGAGTCTCGAAGAAGTCGACCGGGCGGTTGCCTAGTCATGACCCGCCGAGAACCACGCGCGATTGTGCTCGTACTGGACAGCGTGGGAGTGGGGGCACTCCCGGATGCCGCGAGCTACGGTGACGAGGGCTCCAACACGCTTGGCAATGTTGCCACAGCCGTTGGCGGGCTGATGATGCCCAATCTGGGTCGCATGGGCCTTGGCAACATCACCGCCATTCAGGGTGTAGCGCCCGAAGGTGCCCCGACAGGTTCCTGGGGCAAGAGCGCCGAGGAGTCCGCAGGCAAGGACACGACCACTGGTCACTGGGAGATGATGGGACTGCAGCTTCGCACTGCATTCCCGACCTACCCGCAGGGCTTCGGGCCGGCCATTCTGGAGGCCTTCACCCGCGAGACCGGGCTTGGTTGGCTGGGCAACTACCTGGCGAGCGGGACGGAGATCATTCAGTGGCTGGGTGGCGAGCACGTCGCCACTGGCAAGCCGATCATCTATACCAGCGCCGACAGCGTCTTCCAGATCGCCGCGCACGAATCGGTGATTCCCATCGAGAGGCTCTACGAAATCTGCTCGATCGCACGCAGCCGTGTGCTTGTCGGCGAGGATTCGGTCGGGCGCGTTATCGCGCGGCCGTTTGTCGGGCCCGATGCGTCGGGAGTCTACGCGCGCACGCACCGCAGGAGGGATTTTGCGCTTGAGCCCTCGGAGCCCACAGTGCTCGATCGACTCGCCGAGGTCGGCATCGCCACCTACGGGATCGGCAAGATCGGCGAGATATTCGCGTGGCGCGGTGTGTGCGAATCGCCGCATTCGACCGACAACATGAACGGGTTTGACAACCTGGTTGAACGAGTTGGCGGCGATTCTCTTGGGTTTGTATTCGCCAATCTGGTGGACTTCGATATGGTGTGGGGGCATCGCAACGACGTCGATGGCTATGCCAGGGGACTCGAGGAACTCGACGCGCGCATTCCCGAGCTGCTCGACGTCATGATTGACGGCGACCTCCTGATTGTGACCGCCGATCACGGGTGCGACCCCACCACTCCCTCGACCGATCACACCAGAGAGTACGTGCCGTTGATCGCGCATGTGAAGGGTGTCGACCGCGGCGTTTCACTCGGTACACGCACCACCTTCAGTGACATCGGCGACACGGTCTTGGACTTCTACGGCCTTGCAGGTGCGTGCGGTCGAGGCACCTCGTTTCTCCCTGAGGTGCGCGGCGCATGAGCGTGGCGAGCTTCAAGGAGCTCATCGAGCGCAAACGCGACGGTCACGAACACACACCCGCCGAGATCGCGCGGATCATCGATGGCTACACTCTGGGTGAGATGCCGGACTACCAGATGTCAGCTTGGCTGATGGCGGCGCTGTTGCGCGGTCTTTCTGCCGAGGAGACCGTGGCGATGACCGACGCGATGGTGCGATCTGGCGATGTAGTCGACCTGACTTCAATTCCCGGCATCAAGGTCGACAAACACTCCACTGGCGGCGTGGCCGACACCACCACGCTTGTACTTGCTCCGCTTGTATCGGCCTGCGGATTGCCGATCGCGAAGACGAGTGGTCGCTCTCTTGGGCACACAGGTGGCACTCTGGACAAGCTCGAGTCAATTCCCGGCTTCCGAGTGGAGCTGGCGCCCCAGGAGTTTGTAGAGCAAGTGCAGCGAATCGGGATAGCGGTCGTGGCTCAATCGCCACGCATCGACCCGGCCGACAAGATGATCTACGCACTCCGCGACGTTACTGGTACCGTCCCCTCGATTCCGCTGATCGTCGCCTCGATCATTTCCAAGAAGATCGCCGGCGGTGCCGACGCAATCGTTCTCGATGTGAAGGTCGGCTCCGGCGCATTCATGAAGACTGAAGCTGATGCGCGTCAGCTGGCCCATGAGCTCAGTGCCGTAGGCGAGGCGCTCCTCTGTCGCGTTGTCTGCGTCATGAGCAACATGGATCAGCCGTTGGGAATGGCCGTGGGCAACGCACTTGAGGTTACCGAAGCCATCCGGACGCTTCGAGGCCAGGGTCCGGAAGCGCTGACTGAGCTGTGCCTGGAGCTTGGCGCGCGGATGCTGGTCTTGGGGGAGCGCGCGGCCGATGAAAGCCAGGCCCGTGAGCTGCTTGTTGAGGCGATCTCCTCGGGCCGAGCACTTGCGCGTTTTCGCGAGTGGGTTGCTGCACAGGGGGGCGATCCTGGTGTGGCAGATGACCTCACCCTGCTGCCGAGGTCGAAGGTTAGCCGCGAGGTGTGTGCGAGCCAGATGGGCTATGTCGCTCGCTTCGACGCCGAGGGCATCGGGCGCTCAGCGGCAGCACTCGGCGCGGGACGGGAGCAGGTAGGCGATGTCATCGATCCGGGGGCCGGCATGGTTCTGGCAGTGCGGGTGGGGAGCCGCGTCCAAGTCGGTGATCTGCTGTGTACGATGTACGCCGCACACGAGTCGCTGCTGGATGCCGGCGAGGAGCGATTCGCGCGCTCGATTCACTTCGCATCCGAGCCGGTTGCTGCGCCGCCGCTCTTCCACGAACTGTAGCCGGCGACAGGAGGGGAGGGATCGCGATGCAGATTGTCGTGGGGCACGCGAATCCCGATTTTGACGCCTATGCTTCTACGGTTGCCGCCATCCGGCTCTTCCCTGGGGCGAAGGGCGTGTTTCTCGGCAGCCAAAACGCCAACGTCCGTGCGTTTCACAATCTGCACGAAGAGTTCTTTGACTTTGCGGACTTGAAGGGTCTGGATTTCGACGCCGTCACGCGGGTGGTGATGGTCGATACTCGCGATCCCGACCGAGTGGGCGAGATGGGGCAAGTCGTGCGTCGCCCGGGCGTAGACGTTGTGATCTACGACCACCATCCTCGCCAGCAGGGTGACTTGGAATGCGCGGATGATCGCTCGGAACCGGTCGGGGCCACCACATCGATATTGGTGACAGAGCTCAGGCAGCGAGCGATCCCGATCACCCCGCTTGAGGCAAGCGTGATGCTGCTCGGAATCCATGAAGACACTGGATCGCTCACCTTTCCCGGTGCCACCGCCTATGATGCCGAGGCGGCCGCATGGTTGATGGCAAACGGCGCAGATCTGCAGGTGGTCAACCAGTTTCTCGCCAAGACGCTGGAGCCCGAGCAGCGCGAGCTTCTAGCTCAACTGACGGCATCGCTCGAGGTCTGGGACGTAAACGGCCAGCAGATCGCCGTGGGTGTAGCGGCGTCGGAGGATTATGTCGACTCCGCCGGCGTGCTGTCGCACTACGTCGTCGAGGACATGGGCTACCGAGTCGCGATAGCCATCGTGTCCATGCCTGACCGCATTCAGGTGGTCACCCGTAGCAGGCTTTCCGAGGTCGACGTAGGTGCAGCGATGGCCCGTCTCGGCGGGGGAGGTCATCCCCAGGCAGCGTCTGCGGTCTTTCGGGATGCCGAGCTGCCAGAGGTTCTGAAGCGCGTGCGCGAGGCTCTCGCGGCCGAGGTCTCGCCGCCGTTGCGAGCCGTCGACGTGATGAGTCGCGAAATCCGCTCGCTGCCTCCTTCGTCGACCATGCGCGAGGCTGGCGAGCTGATGGCGCGATGGGGACACGGTGGCGTGCCCATCACCGAGAACGGCGTGCTGGTGGGACTCGTCACCCGCAAGGACGTGGACAAGGCAATCCGCCATGGTCTCGCGCACGCCCCCGTCACCGGCTTCATGAATCGCGACTCGATCACCGTCACGCCAGCCACAGACGTCTCAGAGCTTGAGCAACTCATGGCCGGACGCGGTATCGGCCGTCTTCCCGTGCTCGAGGCCGGGCGCTTGGTCGGTATCGTCACGCGCAAGGACGTCCTGCGCGCCGAGCACGGCGAGGCCTATCTTGTCGCGGGGCTTCAGGGCGTCCATCCGGGGGCGATGAAGCGGTTTTCCGAGAGCGTGGAGCGACTGCTCCCAGCACAGGTGGCAGAGGCACTGGGAGCGCTGGGGAAGCTCGCTGACCAACGCGGCGAGAAGGTTCACGCTGTGGGTGGATTCGTGCGCGACATGCTTCTTGGTCGGCCCAACTTCGATGTCGACGTGGTGGTTGAGGGCGACGGCGTCGCTTTTGCACAGGCGTACGCCGAGGTTTTCGGCGTTCCGGTCAAGATCCACCGGCGTTTCGGAACTGCGGTACTCGTGCTGAGCAAGGAGTTCCACATCGATGTGACCAGCGCGCGCACCGAGTACTACGCGCGACCGGGCGCATTGCCCACGGTTGAGCGCTCATCGCTTCGCCAAGACCTCTTCCGACGCGACTTCACCATCAACGCGATGGCTGCGTGCCTTGAGCCATCGTGCTTTGGCGCAATCGCCGATCCGTTTGGCGGTCTGCGAGACCTCGAGGCCGGAATCATCCGGGTCTTGCACGGGCTGTCCTTCATCGACGATCCCACACGCATCTTGCGCGCCATTCGCTTTGAGGAGCGCTACGGATTCGCTATGGATCCAGGCACCGAAAGCCAGGTTCGTCGCGCACTGGAGCTCGACATGCTCTCCGAGGTCTCCGGTGCACGGTTGCGCCAAGAAATCCTCGGCATCCTAGCCGAGGAGTCGCCGGCAAGTGCGCTAGAGCGACTCGACCGGCTGGGTGCGCTGGCGGCGTTGCTGCCGGAAGGCGCACGTGCAGCCGCGGTTCCGGATGCAGTGAGGGCGGTCGATCGGGCGCTCGGCGAGATCGGGCCACTGTTCGCGCGGGCACCTCGGCGGAGGGTTGCACTCGCATCCGCGCTGGGAGCAGGTCGCGATCGGGGGGATACCGAGCGGTGGCTGCGCCACTTCCGGTTTGGCCGCGAGTACGCCGAGTCAGCGCTCACGCTGGCCGACCGTGGAACGCGTGTGCTCGCGCAACTACAGGATCGCAGGGGGATGCGCGACAGCCGGCTGCACCGGCTCCTTGCTCCGCTGTCCCCGGAGGCGATCGTCAACCTGTGGGCGCGCGGAGACGACCTGGCGCGGCAGCGAGTGGATCGCTTCGTGCGAGTTGTGTCGCACGTTCGTAGGGTGGTTTCCGGTGCTGACCTCATCGACTTGGGCGCGGCGCCGTCGGAGGCCTTCTCGGCTATACTGGCGCGAGCCTTGGACGACCGCTTGGACGGTCGCGCCGTCGGTCGCCGAGCAGAGCTAGTAAATCTCAAGCGACTCGCGAGCCGAGCAGGGCTCATCGAATCGCGAAAGGACCGTGCGTGAGCCTGAACCCCAGTCCCCAAACCGTGCAGACAATACTGTGGCTGGTGCTCCTGATTCCGTCGATTACGATTCACGAGTTCGCGCATGGATACGCTGCGTACCGTTTGGGGGATCCGACCGCGAAGAACGCGGGGCGTCTCACGCTGAACCCTATCAAGTCCATCGATCCGTTTGGGTCGATCATCCTGCCACTGCTGATGTCGATTACGGGTGGACCGATCTTCGGCTATGCCAAGCCGGTGCCGTACAACCCGATGTACTTCAAGAACCTGCGCCAGGGCGAGATCATCACCGGATTTGCGGGGCCGGCATCCAACCTGGGCCTCGCGCTCGTGGGCTCGGCTATTGCGTGGTCGGCGATTCCAGCGGCGGTGGTTTCGGTGCCGTTTGGCCAGGCTCTCTATCTGATCGGCTACACACTCGCGATGACCAATCTCGTGCTGATGTTCTTCAACCTGATTCCGATTCCGCCGCTTGACGGGTCGAGCATCGTGCCGATCTTTCTCTCCGATGCCGGAGTTCGAAAGTGGTACGAGATGCAGCGTTACGCCATGGTGTTCCTCTTCGCAATCTTGTTTGGCGTCCCCTACGTCTTCCACGTGAGCCCGATTGGATGGTATTTCGACCATACCGTCTATCCGGTGCTCAGCCTCCTGATACCTGGGTAGCGCAGCGGTCAGGTCGCTTGTCCGTAGGGATTGCTTCGTGTTGACTCGCCGAGCGCAGCGTCATCTCGGCACTCAATCGTGGGATCGAGAGACGGTCGCACTGGTTCTCTGCTCCTCAAGGAGACGCGATCTACGCAAGTCGGTTCTTGATTCCCGCAGGCCCGGATCTCATCTCGATGTCTACCGTCCTTGGTTCGATGGTCAGCGGCTCTACACTAAGTTCACCACTGATGAGGATGGAGATCTGTACGTGCTTTCGTTCTGTCGTGATGGTGAGAATCACTAGGGGAGTGCAATGAAGTGGCCGAAGGCGGAAGGTTCACAATGCCCCGGGTGCGGAGCGCCCGCGATAATCGAGGTCTCTGATCCCATTCAGCAGATTGCCGCCGGCCGGGCGTATCCCGTCTCTGGGTTTCGCTACAATCGGTGTTCTGCTTGCGGGGAAGAATACTTTGCTGCCGGCCAACTAGATGACATCCAGCGGGCGGCTAATGCGGCGGCCCGCGATGAGCTTGGTCGTCTCTCTGGCGAGGACATTGCGACAATTCGGCGCGCCCTGGGCCTTACGCAGCGGCAGCTGGCCGAGCGACTCGCGGTGAGTCCAGGGCTCGTAGCTCGCTGGGAACGGGGCACAGTCCTCGCGAGTGCCATGGCCGATAGGTATCTTCGGGACCTCTCGGCCCACCCGGAGCTGGTCGACAGAGGCAACCTCATCGCCCGCGAGGGCCGCGGCCCATACAAGCCGCGTACGATATAGGAACTGCGTTGCGCGCGGGCGCGGATTCTTCTGATGCCGGCCGTGCGCCAGACCCACCGCACCCGCACCTCACTACGCTATGATTGTCGGCACCCAATCGACGACTTTGTGGAGCTGCCTCGCATGGCCAAACAACGCACCCTCACCGGATACCGCCCTACCGGCAAGCTCCACCTCGGGCACTGGTTCGGCAACCTGCAAAACATGCTGCAGATGCAGCATGACTACGACGCGTACTACTTCATCGCCGACTGGCACGCGCTCACCACGCACTGGGCCGACCCGAGCGACGTCCGTGCGTTCTCGGAGGAGATGGTGCTCGACTGGGTTGCGGCCGGTCTGGATCCGGAAGTCTGCACCATCTACCGCCAGTCCGACGTCCCCGAGGTCGCCGAGCTGACCCTGTACTTCACGATGGTCACCCCGATGTCGTGGCTGGAGCGCGTTCCCAGCTACAAGGAGCAGCGCGACCAGATCACCGACAAGGACCTGGGCAACGTCGGCTTCTTCCTCTACCCCGCGATGCAGGCCGCTGACATCACCATTGTGCTTGCCGACGCAGTCCCGGTCGGCGAGGACCAGCTCCCACACCTCGAACTGACGCGCGAGATCGTGCGGCGCTTCAACAACACGTACGGTGAGTACCTCGTCGAGCCCAAAGCCATTATCGCGAAGTCGGGCGCGCGAGTTCCAGGCACCGACGGCCGCAAGATGTCCAAGAGCTACGGCAACTCGATCTTTCTCTCGGATCCCGAGGAGACACTGCGCGCCAAGGCCATGTCGTTCATGACCGATCCAGCTCGCAAGCTCAAGACCGACCCCGGCGACCCCGCTATCTGCCCGCTGCACCAGGTGCACAAGCTGATCGGCGAAGCGGATGTCATCGCCCAGTTTGACGCGTGCTGCCGCACCGCCGAGTGTGGCTGCGTCCAGCACAAGCGTGCGTTTGCCGACGACCTGGTCGCCTACCTGGCTGCCTTCCAGACTCGCCGAGCCGAGCTCGCCGCCATCCCCGGTTTCGCCGAGGAGGTGCTGGCAGCCGGTGCAGCCAAGGCTCGACCGATCACCAGCGAGGTCGTTCGCACCTGCCGCGAGCTGGTCGGTATCGATGCTCGTACGGAGCTCTCGGCTGGTATTGAGCGCCGCGATGGGTCGGCCTCGGCCGATCTGCCCACCCAGGCCGACAGCTAGCGGGGCAGGCACCGTGGCGTACTCAGTCAAGACAGACGTCTTTGAGGGTCCCTTCGACCTGCTGCTGCATCTCGTCTCGCGCCAAAAGCTCGATGTGGGTGCGATTTCGATCTCGACAGTCGCCGACCAGTACCTCGAGCACATCGATCGGATGGCCGACCTTGACCTGGACGTGGCGAGTGACTTCTTGCTCGTAGCGGCGACGTTGCTAGAGATCAAGGCCGCATCACTGCTGCCCAAAGAGGAAGCTTACTTTGGCGACGAGCTCGATGACCTGTCTCCGGATGAGGCACGCGACATCCTTGTGGCTCGTCTGCTCGCGTACAAGCAGTTCAAGAACGCCGCCAGCGAGCTCGCAGCGCGCATGGAGGCTGAAGACAGGATGCACCCGCGGCAGGCAGGGCTCGAGCAGGAGTTCCTAGGACTTATGCCCGACTACCTGGAAGGCTTGACGCTTCGGGGTCTGGCCGTGATCTGTGCCGACCTGATGCATCGCCGAGAGGTCTTTCTTCTTGAGGCCGAGCACGTCGCTTCGATGCCCATCTCGCTGGAGCTTCACGCCGAGAGTGTGCATCGGCAGCTGATGAGGCGTGGCAGTGTGCGATTCAGCGAGCTGCTCGACGGCAACACCACGCCGGAGATCGTGGTAGTGACGCTTCTTGCGATTCTGGAGCTCTACAAACGGGGCCGTGCCGACGTGTCTCAAGATCAGCTGTTTGGCGAGATAGTGGTCACACACATAGATGATGAAGAAGCGGCGCGCCGTGGCCTGCCTGATCGGGAGGACGACTAGCTCATGACTGAAGACCGCTCACTTTCCGGAGCCCTTGAGGCCTTGCTGTTTGTGTCTGACGAGCCAGTATCGGCGGTCCGTCTTGCTAAGCTGCTCGAAGCCGCACCAGGAGCAGTCGAGTCTGCACTGGCGAACCTCGCCGAGGAGTATCGCGAATCCGACCGCGGCTTTCAGCTCCGTGAGGTGGCCGGCGGGTGGCGTTTCTACACGCACCCGGCACACCATGACATCATCGAGCGCTATGTTCTGTCGTGGGACACGCGGCGATTGTCGCAGGCAGCGCTCGAAGCGATGTCGGTGGTCGCCTATCACCAACCAGTGACGCGCCAGGGCATCAACGCGGTTCGGGGCGTCAACAGCGAGGGCGTCGTTGCTTCGCTCGTGGAGAAAGGCCTCGTTCGCGAGGTTGGTCGGGACAGAAACGCTGGCAACGCGATTCTGTACGGGACCACCCTGAACTTCCTTGAGAAGTTTGGGCTCAAAGACATCAGCGAACTGCCTCCAGTGGCCGAATTCGCCCCCGACGAGGTTACCGAGCGCTCCATTCGCGACCGTCTCTCAAGCGGGGATGCCCCCTTGGCGGCTCCCGATCCTGACGACGAGCTGGAGATGATTGACTAGCGTGGCAGCCGACGAGAACGATGACCGAGCCGCTGCCGACCGACCTCTCTCAGACACTGGCGAGCGAGTGGTGCCGATGCGCCTCCAGAAGTTCTTGGCGCGCGCGGGCGTGGCTTCTCGGCGGGGGAGCGAGGACTTGATGACCGCCGGACGAGTGCGCGTCAACGGCGTCGTGATGACTGAGCTCGGCACCAAGGTCGACCCGACCGTGGACAAGGTGACGGTGGACCACAAGCCGGTCTGCCTAGCTGAGCAACCCGTGTATCTCGTCTTGAACAAGCCCGCAGGTGTCGTGACCACCATGAGCGATCCGCAGGGACGTACCACCGTCGCCGCGCTGGTGCCCGTGCGGGAGTATCCGGGGCTGTTTCCCGTTGGTCGGCTCGACTACGAAACGACCGGACTCCTGTTGTTCACCACCGACGGTGAGATCGCCCACCGCCTGCTTCATCCCAGCCGACACGTCGAGAAGATATACCGCGCCCTCGTGGACGGCCGAGCTACCGAACCCGAGCTCGATCGGCTCCGAGAAGG
>JBAXEO010000056.1:0-12491 GCA_037140395.1 Coriobacteriia bacterium | reverse complement strand
GCCTCGGCGGTATGCCTGATCTCCTCCTCACCGAGTGAAGACTGGGGTTCGTTGAAGGAAGACCTCAAGCTTGCTCGCCGAGACGCCAGCAAGCTGACTCGCGTGGCCTACGTCGGTGACGTGAAGTGGGTCGAATGGGGCGTCAAAGCCTTTGGGTGGCTGTGGCGGGGCGGCGAGGAGAAGGTGTTTCCCTCCAGCGAGCTTGATGCTGCGATAGCCTGGGCAAAGGGTGACGCGTAGCCGCTCCCCCGTCAGCGCCGACTACTTCCCGAGAACCGCGAACACCAGCAGCGCGATGGCGCTTCCACCCATCAGAATCGTCACAATCCAGCCCCAGACGTTGACCCATCTCGGGCTCGTGAAATGTCCCATGACGCTTTTGTCTCGGCCGATTCGGAAGATGAAGAACATCAGGATCGGCGCGATGGCGCCGTTGACGATCGCTGCGTAGTAGAGCGCCTTGATTGGGTTGATGCCGATGAAATTGAGCGCCATGCCTGCGAACATCGAAGCCGCTATGACCAGATAGAACCCCTTCGCCTTGCTGAAGCGCTCGCTCAGTCCTTCGTGCCACTCGAAGAGTTCGGCCACCGCATACGCCGAGGCGCCCGCCAGAACCGGCACCGCGAGCAGCCCGACGCCAAAGATCCCGACCGTGAAGAGTAGCGACGCCAGATTGCCAGCCAGCGGCTTCAAAGCAAGTGCGGCCTTCTGGGCGGAATCCACATTCGTGATTCCGTTGTCATGCAGGACAAATGCGGTGGTCACGATAATGAACAGGAAGACGACGTTGGCGAGCGCCATTCCCGTGTAGGTGTCCTTGCGCATCTCGCGGATCTCGTGAGTTAGGGCACTCGCTCGGAAGTCCCCGATCTCTCCCTCGTCGAGCTCCTGCTCGACCTCCTCGGAGGCCTGCCAAAAGAAGAGGTAGGGGGTGATGGTCGTTCCCATCACGGCGACCATCGCCGCGATGAACCCGACGTTGAGCTCAATCCGAGGGACTACCAAACTCCTGAGCACGGCGCCCCAGTCCGGCCGAATTAGGAAGCCGGTGATGATGTAGGCGAAGAGCGAGATCGTGAGCCACTTGAGGATGCGTGCATAGCGGTGGTAGGGCACGAGGATTTCAAGCGCCGTGATTGCGATGGTGAGGCCAACGACACCCCAGATGAACCCGATTGGAACGAGTAACTGCATCGAGGCGGCCATCGCACCGATGTCGGCGCCGATGTTGACGGTGTTCGCGATCAAGAGCAGCAAGACCAGCGGATACAGCACACGCTTGCCGTAGCGGCGGCCGACGACACGCGCCAGCCCACTTTGGGTCACGATCCCGATCCGCGCGACCGTCTCCTGCACCGCAATCATCATGGGGAGCAGATAGACCGCCAGCCACGACAAGCCGAGTCCGTAGGTAGATCCAACAGCCGAGTAGGTGCCGATGCCGGACGGATCATCGTCCGAGGCACCGGTGATAAGCCCCGGACCAAGGGTCTTTAGGTAGGACGCGTGATGCTTCTGGACCACGCGACGCGGCTGACTGGCGTAGCGGCGCAGTTCGTCTGCGGTGACGAGAAGCATCTCGCCTTCCACCTCGGCACTGATGAACCCGCTCCTGATGAGGAAGGCGAGTTTGCGCACGCCGAAGCCGGACTGCTTGCTCGCCTCGTGCAATGTGAGCTTGTCGGACATGAACGGTTCTCCGTCGGTTTGGAGGGATGCCGGGGGTCACTCGCGCTAGTTCGCTACTCCGATTGAGGTTGCTTCTGCAGCCCATGAAGCGTCGGGCCATGTGTGCGTTTGGTGCAGTATGCATCTCATGGGGTAGGGTTTGCTCCGTTGGTGGCTGATGTCCGCGACGAATCTTGGGAGGGTCGACGTGAGCGATTCAGGGCCGCGCACGACCGAATCTCCGACGACTATCTTCCTCTCGCGGATCGAGGCCTTTGGCCTGCGCGTGCCATTCACTCTCGCTACCGTCGCCATGCTCGTGCTCGCGGGATGGCTCACGAACACGACGTCTGGCGAGAATCTCGGTGTCCACGCGATCGCGCGGCTAGGCTTCGCGCCGGCCGACACAGCCTCTTTCGACCTCGCGAGAGCTATCGCGTCTGTCTTGGTCACGAACGGCCCTGCGGCGTTCTGGACGGCGCTGGTTGCGACGGCCGCTTTCGCGGGATTCGTGGAGTGGCGCTACGGAAGCATGCGAGCAGCAATCGCGTTTTGGGGGACCCACCTGGCCACAATCGCGCTGTCCTTCGCTCTGCTCGCGCCACTCCATCTGGCGGGCGATCCCGCCGCAAGACTGATCTTCCTCGCGCGCGACGTGGGACCCTCGGCGGGATACGTCGGGTGTCTCGGCTACCTGCTCTTCGGCCTAGGGCGCCGCGCGCGGCTGATTTCGCTCGGTGTCGGAATCACCGTGCTCGCGGTGGCGCTGGCGCTAAGCCTGCCAACCGTGGCGTCCCAGCCTGCCGAGGTCTCTGCGGCGCTGTCGCATCTGCTGGCGCTTCCAATCGGCTTCGCGCTGGGAGCGCTCATGTCCCGGGAGCGGCCTCGGCACTCGTCGGGTTCGTGAAAGTTCGCTCGAAGTAACTCCTCACCGGGTGCTCGCCGGAGTTCACGCGCACCACCGCAGCGAAGACCGCCGGCAGCGAGGCCGCGTCCGCATACACGAGATAGCGCGGCTCCCAGACGGGATGGAACTTGTCCTTGTAGTCGTGCAACCCGCGAAAGCCGTAAAGCGCGTTGCCGTTCTCGTAGACGAGCGCGAGGAGCTTCTCGGTGACGCCGTGCTCGGGATCGGCACCGAGACCCGCAAGCGGACTCAGCCCCATGTTGAAGCTCTCGAGCCCTCCTTCGCGCGACCACTCGATGAGCCTGACAAAGAGGAAGTCCATCACCCCGTTGGGTGCTTCCGGGCGATACCGCATGAGGTCGATCGTAGCTTCGCGTGCCTGGAACTCACTCACGACGTTGGCGAACGCCACGATCATGCCATGGGGTGAGCGGACCACCATGACATCGCAACTGCGGATGTAGTCGTCATCAAACCACCCGAGCGAGAAACGCTTCTCGGAGCCCTTCATCTTCGCGAGCCACACGTCGCTCACGTCGCGCAATACCCGGAGGTCTTGGGCCGACTGGGGCGCCAGCAGAAGATCGGTCGTGTAGCCCTCGCCCGTCAGCCGGTTCATGGTGTTGCGCATCGTGCGATACGGCTTGCCGCTCAAGCTAAACTCCCCGACCGACACGATCGCCTCGTAGCCGAGACACACGGACGCGTAGCCCAGATCGCCGTAGCCCGGCTCAGTCCTCCTATCGGTCTCGTAGAACGTCGTCCGCCAACCGTTTTTGGACGCAAACTTGACGAACCCTCGCGCCGCCTCGGGCAGGTCATTCTCGGGGCCGATCGGGTCTCCCAGCGCGACCGCAATCCCACCCGACACGGCATATGCGACGACCGAGCCTCCTTCGCTGAACCAATACGACTTGTCGGCGAGAAGGGCCATAGCTGCCAACGAGGAGCTGCCATGGGCCTCGACGATCGCTCGTGCCTTCCGGCGCTCATCGGCCGTAGCTGGCTGGCGAATCACAACCGGCCGGAGCAGCACAATGAGCGCGAACCCAAACGTGACGGCTCCAACCAGGTAGATGGAATCGGCAAAGTACCGACCGAACCCCGTGATCGGCTGCAGGCCCGGATCGTAGAACTGCGTGAACATCACAAATGTCTGCCTGATGGCGGCCCAAAGCCCGAAGTTGACGCTGAAGTGACGGTCGAGGAGCCAGAATCCGGCGGTGCCATACGCCAGTGTGATCGCGCACGCGGCCAGCAGCGCGCGAACGCCCTGCTTGATCGAGGGGGCGTCAGAACTTGCGTAGAAGGCTGCGCCTTCGCTGAGCAGCCATACCATGACCGCCAGCGCAATCACGGCCTCCTCGTAGTCAAGGCCCTTGACCAAGTGGCTCACTGCCGAGAATGCCAGCAGGGCGACGGTGAGCAGATAGGCCGATCGCTTGTGGCGCCAGAGTCCTCGGGATAGCAGGATCAACGCAACTCCGGCGAGGATAGCCGCTAGGTGACCGGCCCTGACTCCGAACGGCGTGAACGATTCCAGCAACGCCATCCGAGCTCGCAATCCGGGCGTGGACGCCGAAAGCAGGTTGATCGCTCCGACCGTGAAGACGAGCAGAGCCGCCGCCTTGGCCGGGAACTCGCCGGCAGCCTGATCGCGATCATCGCGGAAGGTGCTGACTCGCGGGAGGAGCCCAAAGCCGGCGAGGAAGGGAAGCCAGAACGTCATCCCCCGAAACGTGAGCGATATCGCGGCCGCGGTTGCGGGAGGAGCGCCGAAGGACACGAGCAGCAGAGCGACGCTGCCTTCGACGACCCCGACGCCCTGAGGCACGATGGATGTGAGCCACACGACGATTCCCACCGCGTAGCCCGCAATCAGCGGCCCGACGAAGTACCACCCAAAGGCCCAGCCGATCGCGATGAAGCAGCCGAGGTCCAGCGTGTGCCCGACCACCGCTATCAGCCACGCCGAGACAACCGCGCCCGGCCGCTGCGCGCTCAACCGAACGGCAGCCGCGAACTCCGCGGCAACACGCACCGCCCAAGGCTTCATCGCGGGGCGCTTGAAGGCCGAAACCGCTCGGGCAAGTGCGCGTTCGATCGCCAGGAAGGCCCTCTCAAGAAGCTCCGGCCGAGCCAGCGCCAGCACCAGAGCGGCACCGATCGCGACCACGATTGCCAAGAACGCCGTCGCCGCAACGGCCTCGAGTACGGTTAGGCGTCCCAAGACCGCTAGGTACGAAAAGCCGGCGGCCATCACCACGGCAAACCCTGCGAAGTCGGCAAACTGCCCGATCACGACCGCTGCGGCAGCGTGCCCTGGCTCGTGCCCACGGCGCGTCGCGTCGTCGATCATGAGGGCGGGGCCGGCGGTGCCTGCGGAAGGCGTGACGGTGTTGACAAATACCGACGCCAGCATCACCGGCGTGAGCTCAGACAGTCGCCGATGAATCCCGACCGAAGCGAACGCCTGACGATAGGTGAGTATGTAGCCGAGGTAGTAGCCGACCTGAAGTAGCGCCGCCACAGCGAGCCACCCGACCGATCCCCCGCGTGCTGTGGTGACGAACGCCGCGATATCCGCGCCGTGCGTGAGCGCGAGGAGCGCTGCGGCTGCAATGAGTACTGCGAGTGTCACGCGGCGTGCCATGCGACTCCCTTCTACGACATGCGCGCTCGGAAGGTACTCACACCGATCGGGCCAGGCGACGAGCGAGGAGATGAGACACGAGCGAGACCGTCGCGAACGCTAGCACTAAAGCCGCCACGGTCACGAACGGCCACCACCTTCCGAACTCCTCGATGAGCATGGGCTTCACGAAGTTCAGCGCCCTGTCGCCGAAGTAGCCCACGGTGACGGCGAACGTCGCCCACAAGCAAGCGCCGACCGCCTGCCACGGCAAGAAGCGCTCCCACTTCATACCCGAAGCGCCCGCGGCAATCGCCGCGATGACCCGTACTACCGGGATGAAGCGAGCGACCATCACCGCAGGACCCCCGTACCGATCGAAGAACCGCTCGGTCATCGCGTAGTTCTCGTTGCTGACTCCAAACTGCGGGCCAAAGCGGAGAAAGAGAGGCTTGCCACCAAAGTGGCCAAGCCCGAATCCGACGTTGTCACCGACGACGGCCGCGCACACTGCAACCAGCCACACTACGAAGACGTTCAGCTGACCCGCGGCGGCCGCTGCGGAGGCGAGGAGCACGGTGGTCTCCCCCGGCACGGGCAGCCCAAGGTTCTCGGCGAGGACGGCGGTGCCCATAGCGAAATAGCCGTAGTGCGCGATGAGCTGTGGGAGTGCCGTCGAAGTACCGGTGACGCTCACGAGCGTTTCTCCCTTCGGCCTACCCCTCGACGACCGTCACTCCGTCATCGGCAACCGGGAATCGCACCGGCACGCCCGCTGCGGCCATCGCGTCCTTCACCTGAGCCACGGTGTAGGTACCAAAGTGGAAGACGCTCGCGGCGAGCACCGCGTCGGCATCGGCTTCTACGACTGCCTCGGCAAAGTGCTCGAGCTTGCCGGCTCCGCCGCTCGCAATGACCGGGATGTTGAGTTCGCGCGTGATGGCGCGCGTGAGCGGGATGTCGAAGCCGTCTTTGGTTCCGTCGCAATCCATGCTCGTGAGCAGGATCTCCCCGGCACCGAGCTTCTCGGCTTCGCGCGCCCATACGACGGCGTCGATTTCGGTGTTGATGCGGCCGCCGTTGATGAAGACCTCCCAGCGGTCGCGGCCGCCGGCCACGCGCCGGGCGTCGATGGCTACGACGATGCACTGCGAGCCGTAGATGCGGCTGGTGTGGGTGATGAGCGAGGGGTCGCGCACAGCGGCGCTGTTGAGCGAGATCTTGTCGGCACCCGCGGCGAGCATCGCTCGGATGTCGTCGGCTGAGCGCATGCCGCCGCCAACCGTGTACGGGATGAAGCACTCCTCGGCGGTGCGGGTGGCGACGTCGAGCATCGAAGGGCGATCCTCATGCGTGGCGGTGATGTCGAGGAAGATGACCTCGTCGGCGCCGGCACGGTCGTAGATCGCCGCCATCTCGACAGGGTCGCCAGCGTCGCGCAGGTTGACGAAGTTGACGCCCTTGACCACACGACCTTCGTGGACGTCGAGACAGGGTATGACGCGCTTCATCAGCATCGGAGGCGTCAGGCCTCCCTGCGTGCGGCGGCGAGCGCCTCGGGCAGCGTGAACGCGCCTTCGTAGAGCGCGCGGCCGGTGATGACGCCCTCGATGACGCCGGGGCCGAGGGCGAGAAGCTTGCGGATGTCGTCGAGCGTGGAGACGCCGCCGCTGGCGACCACCGGGAAGCCGGCGCTGATTGCGACGCCCACGTAGGCTGGCGTGCTGATGCCGGTCTGCATGCCGTCGCGCGCGATGTCGGTGTACACGAGATGTCGGATGCCGAGGTGTCGCAGCTCGCCGACGAGCACCTGCGCCGACGTCGCCGTCCCCGAGCGCCAGCCCTCGACCGCGACCATTCCGTCGCGCGCGTCGACGCCAGCGACCACCGCGTCCCCGCACAGTCGCACCGCAGCGCGCACGAAGTCGTGGTCAGTCGCGAGTTTGGTTCCAAGCACGATGCGCTCCGCCCCGGCCTCGACGAGCCGAGAAAGCGTCTCGAGCGAGCGCACTCCCCCGCCGATCTCGATCCGCGCACCGGTCTCACTCGCGATGCGCTCCACGACGTTGATGTTGCCTGGCACGCCATCGCGCGCGCCGTCGAGGTCGACCACGTGGATCCACTCGGCGCCGGCGTCGAGGAACTCGCGTGCCTGAGCGACTGGGTCCTCGTTGTAGACGGTCACACGGTTGTAGTCGCCCTGCGCGAGGCGAACGGCTCGTCCCCCAAGGATATCGATTGCGGGAAAGACGATCATGAGCGTCCCTTCTGGGCGAGTCTGCCGAAGTTCGCGAGCAAGTGAAGCCCCGCGGTCGAGGACTTCTCGGGATGGAACTGCACGGCGTAGACGTTGCCGGCCGACACTGCCGAGACGAACCGCACGCCGTAGTCGGTGGAGCCGATGGCGACGCTGCTGTCTCGCGGAACCAACCGGTAGCTGTGCACGAAGTAGAACGCTGTGGACTCCGGAAGTCCGGCAAACAGCGGGCTTTCGCGCGGGTACTCGACGGTGTTCCAGCCGATGTGCGGGATCTTGACGCCGCCGGGCAGACGCTCGCATGTGCCGGGAATGAGACCGAGTCCGGCCCACTCGCCGTCTTCGAGCCCGACGTCGGCGAGCAGTTGCATGCCGAGGCAGATGCCGAGGAAAGGCTTGCCAGCGCCGATTGCGTGACGCAGCGCATCCTCGACGCCGCTCGCTTTGAGGTTGGCGGCCGCGTCGCGAAACGCGCCGACACCCGGCAGCACGATGCCGTCGGCGGCCGCGACGACCTCCGGGTCATCGGTCACGACGACGTCGTTGACGCCGGCGTGCTCGAAACCCTTCTGGACGCTGCGCAGGTTGCCCATCCGGTAGTCGACGATGGCGATGCGTGGGCTCACAGGCTGCCCTTGGTAGACGGCACGCCGGCGACGCGCGGGTCGATCGCAACCGCTTCTTTGAGCGCTCGGGCGACAGCCTTGAACGCAGCCTCGATGATGTGGTGCGCGTTCTCGCCAGCAAGCGACCGCACGTGCAGCGTGACGCCGGCGTTGGTTGCGAACGCGACCAAGAACTCCTTGGCAAGCGTCGTGTCAAAGGTGCCAATGATCTCGATCGGGAGGTCAACGGCCCAGTGCAGTTGGCCGCGCCCCGAAATGTCGACAGCGGCCAGTACGAGCGCTTCATCCATCGCCAAAACCGCCGAGCCAAAACGCGTGATGCCGGTCTTGTCGGCGAGCGCTTGGGCGAATGCGGTGCCCAGCACAATGCCGACGTCCTCGACGGTGTGATGCGCGTCGATCTCGATGTCACCGATCGCGCGGACTTCTAGGTTGAAAAGAGCGTGTCGGCCAAACGCATCGAGCATGTGGTCGAAGAACGGCACGCCGGTCTCGATCGTCGTCGCGCCACTGCCGTCGAGGTCGAGGGTGAGAGTGATGTCGGTCTCGCGCGTGGCTCGGGTAATGCTGGCGGTGCGTCCCACGTGGCTCAAGCCCCTTTCGGTCACTGCCGGTCGCCGGCGGCGAAGGTTGAGTTCGCCTTGCGCTGCCCAAGGCAGTCAGTCATAGCTTCAAGGAAGCGCCGGTTCTCCTCATCGGTACCTACCGTCACGCGCAGGCAATCTTCAAGCCCGGCAGCCCGCGAGAAATCGCGGATCAACACCGAGTGATTGTGCAGCAGATCGCGCCAGAGCGCGGCAGCGTGCTCGACTCTGAACAGCACAAAGTTCGCCTCGGAAGGAAAGACCGTGACCTCGTCATACATCGACAGCCCGTGCATGATCTGGTCGCGGCCTCGCACGATGTCGCGAATCCCCTGCTCAAAGACCATGCGCTCCTTAAAGACCGCGCCGGCGACCCATTGCGAAAAGGCATCGACCGAGTAGGGCTGGCGCACCTTCATCAGCTCGCAGATTACCTCCGGGTGGCCCAGAACGTAGCCGATCCGCAGCCCCGCCATCGAGAACGCCTTGGAGAAGGTCCGCAGTATCAGGAGATTCTTGTGGCGCGTCATGTGTGGCCGCATGGTGTGGCGACTGAACTCGAAGTAAGCCTCGTCGACCATGACGACGGCGTCGGTGGCCTTGAGCACGTCGATGATGAATGACTCATCGGTCAGGTCGCCGGTGGGGTTGTTGGGGTTGGCGACCACCACAATGTCGATGTCGCCGACGGCTAGCCGTTCGAGCACGGCGTCGCGGTCAACCGCGAAATCTGCAAGCCGCGGGATGCTCACCACTGTGGTGCCCGTGACCTGGGCGTCAATGCTATACATCGAAAACGTGGGCGGCATGTCCAGAATCGTGCGGTCCGGACCACCCCACGCCAGCAGTAGGTTAAAGATCAGCTCGTCTCCGCCATTGCCGAGCAGAACGTTCTCGACCTCGAGGCCGTTGGCCTCGGCGATGAGCCCGCGCAGTTCACGGGCGGTGGGGTCGGGGTAGCGGTGGAAGTCGAAGTCGGGGAGCCGCTTGGCCAGGCGCGCTACCATCTCCGAGGGAAGACCGATCGGATTCTCATTGCTGGCTAGAACGACCTCGGCCTTGACCTCCTTGACGTCATAGGCCACCAGATCTTCGAGTTCGGGGCGTGAAGGGCGTACGCGATCCACTAGTAGCCATCCTCTTCTTCGGCCAGCTCGGCTTCCATCTCGGTCAATGCGTCCAAGCGCAGCGAAACTGCCCGCCCGTGCGCCCAGAGGCCTTCTTTGCCCGCAATCTCGACGACGATATCGGCGTCAGCTTCAAGAGCCTCGGCGCTGTACGACAGCACGCTGGACTTCTTGACGAAGTCGTCGACCGACAGCGGGCTTGAGAACCGCGCGGTGCCGCCCGTGGGCAGCACGTGATTGGGACCGGCAACGTAGTCGCCCACGCTTTCCGGTGTCCACGGCCCTAGGAAGATCGCCCCGGCATTTGTGATGCTGCCGAGAAGCTCAAACGGCTCCGACATGTGCACCTCAAGATGCTCAGGTGCGATGAAGTTGGAGACCTGAAGCGCCGAGACAACATCCGGGCACACCACGACCAAGCCGTTGTCGGTCAGCGAGCGTGCCGTGATGTCTCCGCGTGGCGACTCTGTGAGCAGCAGCTCGATGGCTTCCTCGACAAAGTCGGGCAGCTCGGGGTCGGTGGTGACCAGATAGGTCGCCGCGCGCGGGTCGTGCTCGGCTTGGGCCATCAGGTCAATGGCGATGAAGGCCGGCACTGCGCTTTCGTCGGCAAGTACTAAGACCTCACTGGGGCCGGCGAGCATGTCGATGCCGACGTCGCCCATGACGAGCTTCTTGGCGGCGGTGACGTAGGCGTTGCCGGGGCCGACGATCTTGTCGACGCGCGGAATCGTCGCGGTGCCGTAGGCGAGCGCTGCCACGGCTTGAGCGCCACCCACGCGGTAGATCTCGTCGACGCCGGCCTCGGCTGCGGCGGCAAGCGTGTAGGGATTGACCGAACCGTCGGCGGCCGGCGGAACGACCATGACGATTTCCTCGACACCGGCGACAGATGCGGGAATGGCGGTCATCAGAACGCTGGAGGGGTACTTGGCACGCCCGCCGGGCACGTAGATGCCGACTCGCCGCAGGGGCGTGACCTTCTGGCCCAGAAAGATGCCGCCCGGCTGCGTGGTAAACCACGACTGGGGCAGCTGACGGCGGTGGAAGTCCTCGATTGCCTCGGCAGCGGCCGAGATGGCCTCGAGGAACTCGGGCTCGACAGCGGCAACTGCGGCTTCGATCTCCTCGGCGGTGACGCGGAAGTCGGCGATGTCAGCCTTGTCGAAGGTGGCGGTGTACTCGCGCAGCGCCTCGTCGCCACGAGCGCGAACGTCATCGACAATGCGGGCCGCCACGCCGAGAACCTCGGCATCGACTCCCCCGCTTCGCGCGAGGTCGGCGTCGGTCAGGCTCTGGCCGTCTTGAAGCACGATACGACGCATCATGGCTGCATCGGGTCCTTTCGTGTGGGAGCGCTTTGCGCACTCGCGTCTTTAGATTCTAGCGACAAGGC
Source organism: Coriobacteriia bacterium (assembly GCA_037140395.1). GTDB lineage: Bacteria > Actinomycetota > Coriobacteriia > Anaerosomatales > JAAXUF01 > JBAXEO01. The sequence goes on along the minus strand of JBAXEO010000056.1, from coordinate 1,291 downwards.
AAAGAGCGCGTCGGCTAACGCGAGCACGTGCGGGTCGGTGCGTACGGCTGCGGGGTTGCCCACGAAGCGAGCCGTGGACGCCAGCACCTCGCCGACAATGCGCAGGTTGTTCTGCGCGAGCGTGGTTCCGGTCGCGGTGATGTCGACGACCCAATCGGCCAGCCCGATGAGCGGCGCCAACTCGATGTTGCCGTGCAGCTTGACCATCTCCACCGCGATTCCTTCGCGGTCGAAGTATGCCGAGGTGATGTTGGGGTACTTAGTCGCCACACGCACCACGCCGAGATGACGTGCGCGCTCCCGTACCTCACCCTGGCTACCCTCGGGCTCAGCCACCACGAATCGGCATCCGCCAAAGCCCAGGTCCACCAGCTCCACGCAGTCCAGTCCAGCCTCGAGCAAGACGTCCTTGCCGGCGATGGCGCAGTCGGCTCCGCCGTAGGCTGCGTAGATCGGGATGTCGGTGGTGCGGCCGATGATGTACTCGATCGTGGGCGTGCGCACGATGAGCTGGCGTCCGGGCTCGGCCAGACCGGTGGTGTCCAGACCGGCGCGCGTCAGCACATCGACGGATTCGGCGAACAGGGCGCCCTTGGGGATCGCGATACGCAGGGGACGGAGCGTGTGCGGCGTTGCGGGCGTGGATAGAGGCGCGGTCATGAGCTCTCACCGCCGGCCTCAATCGCCTCGAGCGCACCGAGACGCGAGGCCTCGGCGACCAGATCGCTTCCGACGCATGGCGAGATCACGACCCGCTTGCCCGCAGCTCGTAATGTGGCGGCGGCTCGGAGGGCTGCTGCGGGCTCGCCGCCGACAACCGCGTCGAGTACCGCGACCGGCACCTCGACTCCCTGCTCGACCAGCGCGATCATCACACGCTCAAGTCCCAGCGCGAAGCCTGCCGCAGGCAGCGGTGCGTCGTAGGCGGCCAGGACGCCGTCGTAGCGGCCACCTCCGCCGAGAGGCAGGCCTAGGCCAGGCGCGAATGCCTCGACCACGAGTCCCGTGTAGTAGTCAAACGAGCGCATCACCGAGAAGTCGATCACGACGCGCTGCGACACGCCCGCAGCGACCAAGAGCTCCCAGGTCGCCGACAGGTCGTCGAGTGCGTCGTCGCAGCCGAGGCCCGCCGTTGCCTCTCGGCAGGCGTCGATCGCCTCGGCAGCTCCGCGGATGCGCGGAACCACTCGCAGCGCTTGGGCGACGCGGTCATTGCCCGCCGAGCGTGACAGCTCGGCGAGACCGACGAGATTGCGGTTGTGTGCGGCCTCGAGCCCAGCGCCGCCCCATT
>JBAXEO010000055.1:0-12698 GCA_037140395.1 Coriobacteriia bacterium | reverse complement strand
GTTGATAGCCGCGACCAACTCGGGATTGACTTTGCCGACCAGCACCATCTTGACGACTTCCATCGCCTCATCGGTGGTGACACGCAGTCCGTTGTAGAACTCGACTTCGAGACCAAGCCGGTTCATATACGCGGTGATCTCGGGACCGCCGCCGTGAACGATGACCGGATTGATGCCGACGAGCTTCATGAGCACGATGTCGCTCGCCACGTGCTCGCGCAATTCGGGCTCGGTCATCGCCGCGCCGCCGTACTTGATGACGACGGTCTTGCCCGAGGTGCGCTTGATGTAGGGCAGCGCCTCGGTGAGGGTGGCCGCCTTGAGGAACAGGTCTTTCATATCGCGTCCTTCCGAGTGCGGCGTGTTCATGAGCGGTACTCGCCGTTGATGCGCACGTAGTCGTAGGTCAGATCGCAGGTCCAGACGGTTGCGCTCGCGTCGCCGAGGTGAAGGTCGACGTCGATGGCGACGTCTGGCGCGCCGAGCGCCTCAAGAGCGGCGTCCTCATCAAAGCCGAGCGCGGCGCCCGCTCGGCAGACATCGATGCCGGCGAAGGTGATGTCGAAGGCCTCCGGATCGAGCTCGCACCCCGACTTGCCGATCGCCATCGCGACCCTCCCCCAGTTGGCATCGCGACCGAAGACCGCCGTCTTGACCAGCGGCGATCCGGCGATTGCGAAGGCGGCGATTTCGGCGTCGGAGTCGGTTGCGGCACCGCTGACGGTCACGGTGATGAGCCTGCTCGCACCCTCCCCATCCCGCGCGATCATGCGCGCGAGCGCCTCGCAGACGGCGTGGATCGCTGCCGAGACGGGGGCGAACGCGGGGTTCTCTACGTCGATGGACGCACCGCCGGCAGCCCCCGAGGCCATCAGGAGGGCCATATCGTTGGTGGAGGTGTCGGTGTCGACCGTGACGCGGTTGAACGTGGTACCGACTGCCGCGCGAAGGGCCGCATCGCAAGCCTCAATCGTGAGCGGCGCATCGGTGGTGATGACGGCGATCATCGTCGCCATGTTGGGCGCTATCATCCCGCTGCCCTTGGTCATGCCGCCGACCGTGTACGTGTGCCCATCCACGCTCACCGCGACCGCCGCCTCTTTGGCGACGGTATCGGTGGTCATGATTGCCTGCGCCGCGTCGGCGCCACCTTGCGGGGAGAGCCCGCTCACAACCGGCGGCAGCGCTGCCAGCAGCAGGTCGACCGGCAGCGGCACGCCGATCACTCCCGTCGAGGAGACGACGATCTCCTCAGCTTTGCCGCCGAGAAGGCGCGCGAGCGACGCTGCGGTGTTCTCGGCATGCATGATGCCTTGGGCGCCGGTGCAGGCATTGGCGTTGCCGGCGTTGATGACGACCGCGCGGGCCGATCCGCCGGCGATGTGACGACGCGAGACGATGACCGGGGCCGCGGCCACCTTGTTGGTGGTGAAGACCGCAGCCGCCGGGACCGGACCCGCCGAGGCCACCACGAGCGCGACGTCGAGCGCACCCGCGCGCTTCAGCCCTGCGGCAACTGCGGCGGCGGCGAAGCCTTGAGGCGCGGTGACGCCACCGTCGACGGGCGTGAAGGTGAAGCTCTGCGAGTCGTGGGACATCGGTCTCTCCTGGGTGTGAGGTAGGGACGCGGGTGGGGTCAGACGATTGGCGCTGGTCGGTTGAGGCCCTCTGCCTCGGGATACCCCAGAACGGCGTTGAGGCACTGCACAGCCTGCCCAGCCGCCCCCTTGACCAGATTGTCGATCGCGCACGCCGCGATGAGCGTGTTGGTGTGCGTATCCACGGCGACGCCGATCGATGCGCGGTTTGTCCCCCGCACCTCGGCAGTCGAGGGCATCGCGCCGAGGGGACGCACAAAGACGAACGGCTCGTCGGCGTAGTGCGCGCAGTAGAGCTCATGTGCGTCGGCTGCCGAGAAGCCCGGCTCCACTTCCATGTACACGGTGGACAGCAGCCCGCGAGACATCGGCACGAGGTGGGGGGCGAATACGACGGCCAGCTGCCTGCCGGCGGCCGATGAGAGCGCCTGCTCGATCTCGGGAGTGTGACGGTGGGCGGCGACCTTGTAGGGCGCGATGGCCTCGTTGACGGTGACGTAGTGCGTTGTGGCAGTCGCGCTGCGCCCGGCTCCGGACACTCCTGACTTGGCGTCGACGACGATCCTGTCGCCGGTGACCACACCTGCAGCGAGCGCCGGAAGCGAGGCGAGAGTTGTGGCCGTGGGATAGCAGCCCGGGCAAGCAACGAGCCGAGCGCCGAGAAGCCGAGAGCGATCGAGCTCAGGCAGACCAAATACCGCCTCGGCGAGTAGCTCGGGTGAAGTATGCGGAGCCGCATACCAGGCCTCGTACAGCTCGGCATCCTGCAGGCGATAGTCGGCCGACATATCGATGACTCTCACTCCCCGCTCGAGCAGCGGCGGGACGAGTTCGAGCGCCGCCGTGTGAGGAACAGCCAACAGCGCGACATCGGCAGCTGCGGCGATCACGCCGGGATCCGGGAGAGAGAACGCGAGGTCGGTCAGGCCAGCAAGCGCAGGGTAGACATCCGAGATGAGCTTGCCTTGATCCGCGGCGGAGGTCGCCAGCGTGAGCTGCAGACGGTCGTGAGCGAGTACGAGGCGCACGGCCTCGATACCTGCGTATCCGGCTGCTCCGACTACTGCGACGTTTGTCATGACCTCACCTTGCCCACTCAAAGGGAATGTAGAGGCGACTATATGCAATTGCACGCATCAATGCAAGTTTCTATGCAATTGCAATCATCGATAGCTAGGGATGATGCGAATTGAAGCTAGCTTCTCAACTCCCCGCCCACGGCCCCGGACACCTTGCGCACCAGTCGTTCATGCACGCCGTCAACTTCCTCGGCGGTGAGCGTGCGATCGGGCGCGCGGTAGACGAGCGAGTATGCGAGCGACTTCGACCCGCTCGGCACTCCCTCGCCCCGGTAGACGTCGAAGAGTCGGACCGACGCGAGCAGCTTGCCACCCGCCGAGGTCATCGCTTGCTCGATCCGCTCGGCGGTGACGCTCTCAGGGACCACCAGCGCGACGTCGAGCTCGACGCCCGGAAAGCGGGGTACGTCGGCGTAGGGTTTGGCGTCGGCGGCCGCTCGCACCAGCGCCGCGAGATCCAGCTGGAAAGCGGTCACGGGGGCCTCGGCCTCGAAAGCCGCCAGGACGGCTGGGTGCACCTCGCCGAGCCAGCCGATCACCTGCCCGGCCACGAGCACCTCAGCCGAGCGACCCGGCTGCAGGTGTGGCAGCTCGGCAGTGCGGAACTTCATCCGCGCAACGCCCAGATCGCGGATGAGCGACTCGACGATACCCTTGCCGTCGAAGAAGCCGAGCGGGACCGCCGTCTCATTCCAGGCCGGAACGTGCCAGGCACCGGCGAGGACGCCAGCGACGACTTGACGCTCTTTGGGCAGCTTGCGGCCGTCGGCCGTTCTGAAGATCGAGCCAATCTCGTAGAGATGGATGTTGTCCACGCCGCGATTCTGATTGTAGGAAACCGAGCGAACGAGACCCGGAAGCAGCGACCGTCGGAGCGTAGCTTGCTCGCCCGACATCGGATTGAGCAGCTCGACACACAGCTCATCTTCGGGACAGTCGTGGCGCATGCGCTCAAGGTCGATGGGGTCGGCGAACGAGTACGTCATCGTCTCGTTCAGTCCCGATGCGCGCAATGCGCTGCCGATACGCTGCCGCCAGCGCTGGTCTCGCGTCAGTTCGCCGACACGACCTCGACCCGCGGGGAGCGTGGACGGCACACGTTCCATGCCCCACACGCGCAGAACTTCCTCAATCAGGTCGATCTCGCGGCTGAGATCGGCGCGAAACGACGGAACCGACACTGTCGAAATGTCACCGTCGGCAGCGACACTGCACCCCAGGCGCGTGAGGATCTCGGCGGCTTCGGCCTGCGAAATCTCGGCGCCGATGACGGCGCACAAGCGCGCGTGGCGCAGCGTCAGGATGCATGGCTCCAGGGAGATCGGATAGGCGTCGACAACTCCAGGCGCCACTTCCCCCTCGGCCAGCTCGGCCATCAGGGCGGCTGCACGATCGAGCGCCGCCACACACGCGCTGCGGTCGACGATCTTCTCAAACCGCGAGGATGCCTCCGAGAACAGACCCAGGCGGCGGCTTGTGTGGGAGACAGATGCCGGCGCGAAACAGGCCGCCTCGAGCAAGATGTTGACGGTGCCGTCGTGAATCTCTGTCGACTCGCCGCCCATGACCCCTGCCAGAGCGATCGGCCCTGAGCTGTCAGTGATAACGAGCACGTCCTGCGCGAGCTTTCGCCCCTTGCCGTCGAGCGTGGTGAGCTTCTCGCCCTCGCGAGCGAGTCGGACGCCTAGCTCGATGCGGCCGGAACTGCCGACGGCGAGAAGGTCGGCATCGAAGGCATGTAGCGGCTGACCCAGCTCGAACATGATGTAGTTAGTGATGTCGACGATGTTGCTGATCGAGCGGGTGCCCGATGCGGTGACCTTCTCGGCGAGCCATTGAGGGGACGGGCCGATTTTGACGTTGCGTATAAGCCGCGCGGTATAGCGGGGACACAGTTCAGCGTCATCGATCGTGACCGCCACGCTTTCAGCGACAGGAGCGCCACACTCAGCCGGGGATGATGCGGGAACCGACGACTCGACGCCGAGTACCGCCCCGATCTCGCGAGCCACCCCGACAACCGATAAGCAATCCGGCCGATTGGGAGTGATCTCCAACTCAAGAATCGTGTCCGAGAGGCCCTGGTACTCGGCAAACGGCATTCCCACGGGTGCGTCGGCCGGCAGAATCATCAGGCCATCGTGGTCCTCTCCCACGCCCAGCTCGCGCGCCGAGCAGTTCATGCCGCGGCTCTCGACGCCACGCAGCTTGGCCTTCTTGATGGTCATCCCGTTGGGCAGCGTCGAGCCGACCAGTGCGACCGGCACCTTGTCGCCTGCCGAGAAGTTCTGCGCCCCGCAGACGATCTGGAGCAGCTCCTCGGCGCCGACATCGACGCTGGTGACCCAGAGCTTGTCGGCCTCGGGGTGTGACTCCTTGGTCACGATCTGCCCCACGACGACGCCGTCGAGCGACTCGCCCGCCGACTTGACGGCCTCAACCGCAGTTCCGGTCAGGTCGAGCCGATCGACGAGCTGGGGCACGGGCAGCGATATGTCGACGAGTTCCTTGAGCCACTTGAGCGAAACGAGCATGATCGCGCGTCCTTTCGAAAAGACGGTGAGCGAGAACGGCTGGGGCAGGCTAGAACTGGCGCAGAAAACGCATGTCGCCCTCGAGCAGCATGCGCAGGTCGGGGATGTTGTACTTGAGCGCGGCGATGCGCTCGACACCCATGCCAAACGCGAACCCTGAGTAGCGGTCAGGATCGATGCCGACATAACCGAACACGTTGGGATCGACCATTCCGCAGCCGAGGATCTCGAGCCACCCGGTTCCCTTGCAGAACCGGCAGCCCTTGCCTTCGCAGATGCCACAACTGACGTCCACCTCGGCCGATGGCTCGGTGAACGGGAAGAAGTGCGGGCGGAATCGCGTTTTCCGGTCGGGACCGAAGATCGCCTTGCAGACGTGGTCGAGTGTGCCTTTGAGGTCACCGAACGTGATGCCCTCGTCGACTACCAGCCCCTCGATCTGCGTGAACTGCGGCAGGTGACTGGGATCCGCGACGTCTCGGCGGTAGACCTTGCCCGGCGCGAGGACGTAGATGGGCGGCTTCTGCGACTCCATAACGCGCACCTGCACGGGACTCGTGTGCGTGCGCAGAAGCACGTCGCTTTCGCCCTCGATGTCGGCACGCTCACCCGACAGATCGCGTACGTAGAAGGTGTCTTGCAGCGAGCGAGCAGGGTGGTCGGGAGGCTGATTGAGCGCAGTGAAGTTGTAGTAGTCGAGCTCGACCTCGGGGCCCTCGGCAATGCGATAGCCCAAGCCGAGAAAGACCTCGATCACCTCGGCAGAGATCTGCTCGATGAGGTGGCGCGAGCCGATGGGATGGGCGCGACCCGGCAGCGTGACGTCGACCGCCTCGGCGCCGATGCGCGCCTCCATGGCCGATGCCGAGAGCTCGGCGTGGCGTGCCTCGAATGCCGCTTCCAGTTCGGTGCGGACCTCGTTGGACACCTTGCCTACCGCCGGGCGCTCCTGGGAGGACAGCGCACCGAGTCCGCGCAGAATCGCGGTCAGCGAGCCTTTCTTCCCCAGGTACTCGACGCGAACCGCATCGAGACCGGCCAAGTCGTCCGTGGCGGCCACAGCCGAGATACCTTGATCGCGCAAGTCATGCAGTTCTTGGGTGATACCCATCTGCTCAGATACCTTTCCTCGGCACTCAGACGAAAGAAGGGAGCCGGTCTCCGCCCTCGGCTAATAACGCTCTGCCCAAGGACGGGAGCCGGCTCCCGCGGTACCACCTCGGTTGGCTCGCACGTGCGCAAGCCCACTCGGTCGCGACGCCTTCGCATCGCTCGTGGCAGGCATCACACCCGCCGCGGCCCGCTATCGGGGGCTCCGGCTTCCCTAGCAACACCGGCCTTGGCAGGTGCATTCAGGTCGCGACTGATGGAGGGAACCACTTCGCTGCAATCCGCTGGATCCTCTCAGCTAGCGCTGGACCCATCCCTGTTCGGACTGCGCAACGCTCTGCGTCGTCTCCGTCATCGTCTCGTGCTGTTCGGTTGAGCCGTCATGGTACCCCACTTCTCGGGAGTCTCGCCAGCGCTTGAGCATCGTCCCGGCAGGGATGACGCGCTCCACAACGCCGACTATCTGAGCCGCGTGGACCTTCTCGCGATCGTCGATCGGGTTCGCATCACCTCGTGTGGTGATAGCCCCGTCCATGGCGATCGCCACCACTCGGTGAAGAACCGCGCCGTGCGGCGAAGCGCGCACCAACACGATGCTACCTTGACGCGGCCGAGCGGCCTTGCGCACGATCACCAGATCGCCCGGCAGAAGCGCTGGGCTCATCGAGAGACCGGCCACCCGCACCGGCTCCCACAGCGTCAGTACGGCGAAAAGCAATGCAGCGACTACCGAAAGCGCCGCCACGAACTCGGCCGCGGCGCGAAGCTGCGCTCTCATCAGTGCGCCTGCTCGGCATTCACATAGAGGGAGACCTTGGCGTAGTCGCTAGCCACCGAGTTGGTCGCCGTGGCCGGCAGGCTGACCTCGAAGCGAAGATCGCCTTGGGCACCAGGGGCGAGTCTGAGGGGCGTTGTCCGCAATCCCGCGAGTTGCCCGTTGTAGACCTCGGTTCCTGCGCATGAAACGCGCGTCGAAAGCGCGTTGTAGAACTCAGTGATGCCTGCGCTCTTGGTGGCGGTCACCACCAGGTCCGCGGGCAGCAGCCCGTCATTGACCACCGAAAGCGAACGGACTGCGCTGGTTCCGGGGGCAAGTGCATCAATTGCCAACGGCGCCGTCGTCGGAACGGTCGAGATCGCCACGGATCCGGCCCGGATGACACTGTCAGCCACCTGCACCTGCGCCGCAAAATACGCTCCCGCAGCCCCGACCGACAGCGCGGCAAACGCCCCTACGACGGTAAACAGAACTCTCTTGATCATGGTTCCTCCTCGGATACGGGTGTCGCCGAGGGGGAGCGGCACAACCTGTTGTCGTGGACGGCGGACGCCTCGCCGACCGGGAAGCATCTTCGCGCGCGACTCTTACCGTTTTCTGACTGGCACCTTATCGGGAGGACTCACCGGCCTCAGCGCATGGACCGCGGCGCTCGGTGGCAAGGCCCCGGAAACGCCGAAAGCCCCCTCACGATGGAGGGGGCTTTCGGAGTGATGATATGGGTCGAGTGCTTCTCTAGACGGCCGTCTTGGCGAGCTCTACTAGCTTGGCGAAAGCGGCTGGATCGGTGATCGCCATGTCCGAGAGAACCTTGCGATCCAGGGTGATGCCGGCATTCTTCAGGCCGTGCATGAATACCGAGTAGGACAGGCCGCTGATGCGTGCGCCGGCGTTGATGCGGACGATCCACAGACGGCGGATCTCACGCTTCTTGTTACGACGGTCACGGTACACATACTGCAGCGAGTGCTGGGTCTGTTCCTTGGCGGCGCGATAGGTACGGCTTTTTGCGCCGTAGTAACCCTTCGCACGGGCAAGAACTGTGCGGCGCTTCTTCTTCGCCGTGGTTGAACGCTTCACGCGAGGCATGGATAAATCACTCCTTGAGTCTTAAGCGAGGTCGTAGGGGTGGGGACCATCAGTACTAGCCGATGCCCAGGCCCTTCTTAACGACACTGGTATCGGCGCGCGAAACGATGGTCTCCTGACGGAATCCACGCTTACGCTTGGGCGACTTCTTCTCGAGAATGTGGCTCTTAAACGCCTTGCCGCGAACAATCTTGCCCGAGCCGGTCACGCGGAACCGCTTCGCGGTGCCCTTGTGTGTCTTCATCTTTGGCATGTGTGCTGCCTTTCTAGTCGGTGCCCGCCGCAAGCTCTTCGCTTGCTACGTCACTGTCGTCGGGCGTGGTGCCCTCCTTGACTTCCTTCTTCTTCACCGGAGCCAGGAGCATATGCATGTTTCGTCCCTCGAGCTTGGGCTGTGTCTCGATGATCGCGTCCTCACCGAGCTCGCCTGCAAGCCGCTCAAGGATATTGAGACCGAGTTCCGGATGCGCCATCTCTCGACCGCGGAACATGATCGTGACCTTGACCTTGGCGTTTGCCGCCAAGAAGCGCAGGACGTGCTTCTTCTTGGTCTCATAGTCGTGCTTGTCAATTTTTGGTCGAAACTTAATCTCTTTGATCTCGACCTTGGTCTGATGCTTGCGCGCGAGCTTCTCTTTTTGAGTCTGCTCGTACTTGAACTTGCCGTAGTCCATGATCCGGCATACGGGAGGATCTGCGAGTGGTGCAATCTCAACTAGGTCGAGATCCTGCTCCTCGGCGATCCGCTGTGCGTCTGACATCGCAAAGATGCCAAGCTGGCTCCCGTCGACGCCGATAAGGCGACATTTCTGGGCGCGTATACGCTCGTTGATCCGTGGCTCCGTGCTGCTGCTGATAGGCAGCTCACCTCCGTCGCTTCCGGGCCCTCGTGCCTGCAGCCCTTCTCTCCTACAAAGACAGAACTCCCGCGGCCACGATCAGCCGACGGGAGAGACAGGCACCTTCGGACCGCTCCCTTAGTGGGGAGCCTCCAGAGATACTCGCATCGACCAGACAGCCGCCGGTGTGGCGCCGCAAGGTGGGAACCGATTCACTCCCGCACGCAGAGTGGGTCCCGCTTGTGAGCGGTATTCGATTAGCTTTGGGAGTATAGCGGTGGGTTGCCGAGGTGTCCAATGGTCCGTTTTCGGCGCCGATCCGCCGCCGATCCGGCTCCGATCCGGCTGATGCCCCGGCCGCTTCCCCGCCGATCAGTCCCCCGCCTCAGCAGCCGCCAGTTCGCCCGCATGGTAGCTGGAACGCACGAACGGCGCGCTGGCCACCGCCGCGAATCCCAGGCGATACGCCTCTCGCGAGAGGCTGGCGAAGACATCCGGCTCGACATACTCTGCCACCGCTAGGTGCGCTGCGCTCGGCCGAAGGTACTGCCCGATGGTGAGCATCGACACGCCGCTGCCGAGAAGATCGTGCATGACGGCGACCACCTCGTCGGCCGTCTCGCCGAGGCCGAGCATCAGGCCGGACTTGGTCGGTAGGTCGGGCTGGGTCTCGCGCACACGCTCGAGCACGCGCAGCGAGCGCCCGTAGACGGCTCCGGGACGCACCTCGGAATAGAGCCGCGGCACGGTCTCCAGGTTGTGGTTGTAGACGTCGGGCCGAGCCGCTGCAACGGTGTCGACGCTCTCGAGCCGCCCACCGAAGTCGCTCGTGAGCACCTCGATGGCGGCCTCGGGCAGCGCTGCCCGCACCGCCTCGATCACGGCCACAAAGTGAGCGGCACCGCCGTCGGCGAGGTCGTCGCGGGTCACTGTGGTGATGACGACGTGGCGCAGAGCGAGCCGCGCTGCTGCCTCGGCGATGCGACGCGGCTCGTCGGGATCGAGCGGCTCGGGCGTGCGCGTCTCGACCGCGCAGAAGCGGCATCCGCGGGTGCAGGCGTCGCCCATGATGAGAAACGTCGCAGTACCTGCCGAGAAGCACTCGCCGCGATTGGGGCACTTCGCGGACTGGCAGACGGTGTTGAGATTGAGTTCGTCGAGCATCTCGGCGACGGCGGTTGCCTGACCCGGCTGCGCGATGGGGCGGCGCAGCCACGCGGGGAGGCGTCTGGAGGGCTCAGGCTCGCCATGGGAATAGCGGCCACGTGATCGGGTCTGTGTCATGCGCGCCATGCTAACACGCGACGGGAGGCGTGAGCGCACCAGCAATATCCCTATCCCACCCTCGCCGACACCAAACCCGACCATCGTAGGTCAACACCAATCGAGCACCTCAGACGAGATGGTCGGCGTCGGTTCGGCCGCCCATTGTCATGCGCCCATCGGCCCCTCTAGCCGTCCCTGTCCTCTTCCGAGGGCTCGTCGGCCCCGCCCTTAGGAGCGGATCTCCAGAGCACGGACGGATCGCGCCCGACGAAGAGGACGAGTATCACAAAGGGAAGCGCTTGGGCGAAGACCATGTAGGCAACTGCGGTCACGGACTGACCGGTGTCGCCGGCATTGAGCCCGGCAAACGCCGCGTGCATCATCCCTGAGCTGAGGAACCAGTAGTCCACCAGCAGGAAGATGCCCAGCACGACAGCCGCGTAGATCAGCCGACGACGCCAGGACACTCCACGGGCAGCCATGATGACGCTGGCCGCCGAGATCGTGATGAGCGCATCCGCGGGGTTGTAGGTCACTTTGGGCAGCAGCCAGAAGAAGGCCGCCAGGGCCACCGACCAGGCCAGCGTCACCACCACGAAGACCGCGATATCACGCTTGGCTGACATTGCGCCTCGCATACAGCAGCCACCAACCCCAAAGGCCGAAGACCACCAGCATCATCGCGACCTTGAAGAGGTAGTCGTGGACGAACAAGAACGCCTGCGGGGACAGAGTCACGGAGGCCACGACGACTCCGAGCAGTCTGGCGATGTTGACCACCGCGATGGCGGGAATGCCTACGGCCAGACCGATTCCTCGCGTCTTCCAGGGGATGGGGTAGGCCAGAATCAGAGCTGAGTAGAGCGCCATGAGCTGGATGGCGGTGCAATCAGGGTCGATCTCAAGAATGTTCCTGCTGGTCGTGATCTGGATCCCGTTGAGAGTCACAGGAATGCCGATCACCGAACTGAGCGATGCCGTGATGCGAGCGTTGAGTTCCATGAGCCAACCCAGACCGCCCTGCAGTGCGAAGTAGAAGATCACGCCTTCAAGGACCGCGAAGATCACGAAGAAGAGCGCAGCGACAACCGGCAGCGAAGATCGGTCAAACCTGGGCTTGCTCGCCTCGCGCTGCTCCAACTATGTCCCATTCTCTAAATCGAATCTTCAGCAGCCGACAGGCATCCGTGTGACGCTCTGCGAATGCGCTACTCACGTCAGAAACCGCAGAGTAGCATGTCTGGACCCTGATCAGCCTCGTTGAAACTCGGCGGTGCCTGACTGCGCTCAAACCGTCGCTCGTCCATGCTAGCGGCCTCCCGATAGGCTCAGGCTACGAGGTGCTCCCCTTCCTGCGGATCACCCATCCCATCACAAGTCCCCCCATCGCCAGCAGCGCCAGGCTCCAGTCGCTGGATGCCGGTGTGCTGACCGGCGGACCACTGCCGCCGCTCTCCATGATCGTGTAGTCCGAGAAGGAGTGGGCGTGCCCGGTCACGGTGCGCTCGCCCGCGTTCACACCGGTGGTGATGTCGACCCAGGCACTACCCTCCCAGTGGTAGAGATGCAGGTTGGCCGAGTTGGTGACCTTGGTCGGGTCGTAGGAAAGCGTGACGTTGAACCCGTCAGAGGAGTTGAAGGTGGTCGTCGTCGACAGATCGAAATACGAGCCGGCGACAAGAGCAAAGCCACTCGGTGCGGGCTTGAAGCTGCCGGGCACCGTGGCGGTTACCGTGCCGGCCACGGAGGCCGAACCGAACGAGACGACGATGCCGTCGGCAGGGACGGTGTCGATCCAGGGACCGGCGTGTCCGGTCAGAGTCGCGGTGTTGGGGGCGACGAGTGTGGCCCCGCTCGCACCTGATACCGAGCCCAGCCCCACCGTGACCGTGTAGGTCGTACCCGGCTTCTGGGCGTTCGCGGTCAGGCGCACGGTGGTGTTGCCGGGCTGCAGGGCCGCGGCGCTGACGGTCAGCCCCGGCACCGTGAAGTCGGAGGCCGCCACGGTGGCGGCGTCGAGCGGTGCGGAGAAGAGCACGTCGATCTGGGTGGTGCTGGCCGCCAGAGCCGAGACCACCGTGGGAGCGGTGGGTGCGAAGGTGGCGGTGAGCGTGGCATCGGCGGTGACGTTACTGATCGTCAGCGGATTGGTCGTCGTGGTGACGAAGCCGCCGGTGCCACTCCAGTTCACGAAGTGGTAGCCGGCCGTCGCCGTCGCGGTGACTGCCGAGCAGTTCGCACCGTGGAACACGACCTGGGTGGCCGAGCCTTCCACCGAGCCGCCGGCAGTCGGCGTGTAGCGGACGGTAAAGGAGCCGCCGGTGACTGTCAGCGTGCCCGTGTGATAGGAGATGTCGTAGTTGCCCAGGCCCACGCCACTGGCCGCGCTCGGCGTGACGGTGTAG
>JBAXEO010000054.1:0-12766 GCA_037140395.1 Coriobacteriia bacterium | reverse complement strand
GCTTGGGGGGTAAGCAAGACGCCCACGAAGCCGTTTGTCACCGCCGACTCGCCGGATAGCATGACGAACGCTCCGCCTTGCTGCACGCTGAGCTTCTTGCCGATGATAAGAGGCGCGCCAGCCTGCGAGATATCCATATCGCCGCCCGCAAGTACGGCACTCGTGTAGGACTGACGAATCGACACGTTGCCTTTCGCGTAGACGATCGGAGTTGCCGAGGCGGTCAGTGTCGCGTCGCCGGATACGTTGGCAAAGCCGACGGCACTGCCCACCGCTTCTAGTGAGCCGGTCTGCGCCGTAGCGATGGCGCTCAGATTGGCCTGCATCGTCTCGGGCTCGGGTTGGGCTGGGACTTGTGCGGCGGTTTCGGATTCCATAGTGGTTCCTCCCTGCGATCGGATTTGGGAACTTCGGGCGCGCGCGAAGTTGGACCACGCCGCGTGCGATGTTCTGTGGGTTGTATACCCGAGGAACGCCGATGTACGTGCGAGGAGTTCCTCCTGTCGCCCTCGGCGACCCTCTCGGCAGTTCCCGTAGGCCGAATCCGACCGGCTCGGGTAGAATCTTGCCCACGCACTCGATCAGGCCCGGCGCACGCGCGTGTGTGTGCCGCAGGCCACCGACAAGGAGTCCCGCACATGGCGAAAGACCGTCTCGCCGAGGTCATGCAAGATTGGGAGGCCGTCATCGGCCTTGAGATTCATACCGAATTGACCACCGTGAACACCAAGATGTTCTGTGGATGTCCGGTCGCTTTTGGTGGAGAGCCCAACACCCGCACGTGTCCCGTGTGCCTGGGGCTGCCGGGGGCTCTGCCCGTTCCGAGCCAGATTGCGATCGAGCACACGGTGCTCGCCGGGCTGGCCACTGAGTGCGAGATTGCGCACTGGAGCCAGTTCCATCGCAAACAGTACTTCTATCCGGATATGCCAAAGGACTTTCAGATCTCGCAGTACGACCTGCCGTTTTGCTCGGACGGATTCGTCAATGTGGAGATAGACGGCCCACTTGCCGATGAGCGCATCGATCTTGCTACCGCGCCCGCGGGTGTCTCGGCGCTTGCGGATGGCGATGGCTACCTCACGCGAATCGGGATCACCCGAATCCACTTGGAAGAGGACACGGGCAAGATGATCCACGTCGGCGGGAGCGAGGGCCGCATCTCGGGGGCGACCAAATCCCTTGTCGATTTCAACCGCGCGGGGACTCCGCTGATCGAGCTCGTGAGCGAACCGGACATCCGCACTCCTGAGGAGGCTCGCCGCTTCGCGCAGAAGCTCCGGCTCATCTGGCTGTCGCTTGGCATCAGCGACTGCTCCATGGAGGAAGGCTCCATGCGCGTCGACGCCAACGTTAGTGTGCGCAAGCGCGGCGAGACCGAGCTGGGGACCAAAGCCGAGATCAAGAACATGAACAGCTTCAAGGCGATGCACGATGGGCTCGCTTTTGAGATCGTTCGGCAGGTCGAGCTGATTGAGGGCGGCGGACAGGTCATCCAAGAGACGCGCCACTACGACGTGGCCGCCAAGGTGACCAGCTCGCTTCGGAGCAAGGAAGAAGCGCACGACTACCGCTACTTCCCGGAGCCGGACATGGTGCCCTTCGAGTTCACTGACGCATTCATTGACGACATTCGCGGGCGCCTGCCCGAGTTGCCCGACGCCAAGCGTCTCCGCTTCATGTCCGACTTCGGGCTTCGTGCGCACGACGCGACGGTCCTCTCGGGCGATCTTGATCTCGCGGAGTTCTTCGAGTCAGCGGTAACGATCGCGGGAAGCTCGCGTGCCAAGGCGATCAGCAACGTCATGCTCAACGATCTGAGCGCATATCTCAACGCCGAGGGCATCTCGGTGATGGAGTCCCGGATTGTGCCGGGCATGGTCGCCGAACTGGTCGCGCTGGTTGAAGCGGGCACCATCTCAAGCAAGCAAGCCAAGACGGTCTTCGCCGAGATGGCCGAGAGCGGAGACGCGCCGGGTGCCATCGTCGAGATCAAGGGTCTGAGACAGGTGAGCGATTCCGGCGAAATCGAGGCGCTCGTCGATCGGGTCTTGGCTGCCAATCCGGGGCAAGTCGCCGAATACCGCGGCGGCAAGGAGGGTCTACTCGGCTTCTTTGTCGGCCAGATCATGCGTGAGACGGGCGGGCAGGCCAATCCGGCACTCGTCAATGAGGTCCTCAAGTGCAAGCTGGGAGGTGAGGCCTCGTGATTCAGGTCAAGTCCGTCTACGAGGCACGCAGCGCAAGTGATGGCTACCGGATACTCATCGAGTCGGAATGGCCGCGCGGAGCTCCCAAAGGAAAGCAGGCGGGATGCGACTGGATGAGGTCGCTCGGCCCCAGCTCAAACCTCCGGGGTTGGTGGACGCGCAACCCGCGCAAGAACTCGGGGTTTCGCGATCGCTACCTAGCCGAGCTTGGCCACAACGAGCGCGACGTGGACAAGGTTGAGAAGCTGATCAAGGAATACGGCACCATAACCATCCTGAAGGTCCCCGACTATGACGACCTCAATATCGCCGAGACGCTCGCGAGCTATCTGCGCGCGCGATGCGATGTGGCGTGAGCCTGCTCGCTATAAGGGAGGAAAGCCCGTCTAAATGACACCTTCAGCCGCCGGCCCGTCCACCTACGCGATTGTCACCGACTCCACGGCCGACATTGCTCCCCAGCTTGCCGCCGACCATCGCATCGTCGTGGTTCCGCTGACCGTCTCCATAGGCGACGACTCATTTACCGACGGCGTGCTGAGCCAGCAGCAGTTCTTTGATCGCATGAACGCGGCGCCGCAGCTTCCCACGACTTCCCAGCCGGCCGTCGGTGCCTTTACCGAGGCGTACACGCGCGCGCTCAAGACCGCCGACCAGGTTCTCTCGATCCACATCTCCTCCAAGCTCTCCGGCACCATCGAGTCAGCGCGCACAGCTGCCGAGCAGTTTGTCGGCCGCGTGCATGTCTTCGATTCACGCAATCTCTCCTGGGGATGCGCCTGGCAGGTCATCGAGGCCGCCAACTGTGCCGCAGAGGGGCTCAGTCTCGATTCAGCGCTCCAGAGACTGGCCGATGTGCGCGATCGCGTCCGGCTCATCGTGGGAGTCGACGGCCTGGACAACCTCGCCAAAGGCGGCAGGATCGGACGAGTGAGCGCGTTCCTCGGCTCTCTACTCAACCTCAAGGTCACGCTGATGGTTGCGCCCGACGGTGCTTTCGTTCCGGTCGCGCGGAGTCGCGGAGAGAAGGCCGCACTCGAGCACACGCTCAGCTGGGTCGCCGAGCAGATGGGCGCCGCCACTTCGGGGCGTTTTGCCGTCGGCCATGCGCTCTCGAAAGACCGCGCCGTGTGGCTTTCCGATCAGATAGCTCAGCGCTTTGGGGTCACCGACATGGTGATCTACGAGGCAGGATCGGTAATCGCCACTCACACCGGCACCGGTTGGGGTGTTGCGGTTCTTCCCGACGCCTGATCGGGCGAAGCGGTCCGAGCGGCTGGATCGCCTTGGACGCGTTGCCTCAGTCGCGCTCCCACTTGAGTGAGCGCTTGACTGCCTCGGCCCACAGGATTCGCAGGTGCGCGATGTGGTCGCTAGCGGCAGGGTTCGGCTCGAACGTATGACCCACCGCGCGCAGTATCGCCAGGTCTTCCGGCTTCGACCACACGCCCACAGCGAGTCCCGCGAGGTAGGCAGCACCGAGCGCGGTGGACTCGGCGAGGGCAGCGGTCTCAACGCGGATTCCCAGCACGTCGGCGAGCGTCTGCATGACCAGCGTGTTCACGGTGACGCCGCCGTCAGCGCGCAGCGAATGCAGTGCGTGTCCCGAGTCGGCGGTCATCGCGCCCATCAGGTCGCCGACCTGCAGCGGAATGGATTCCATCGCGGCGCGAGCGATGTGGGCAGAGTTGGCGCCGCGCGTCAGCCCAAAGATGGCGCCGCGCGCGTAGGGATCCCACTCCGGCGCACCGAGCCCGGTCAGTGCCGGCACAAGCACCACACCGTTGCTGTCAGGCACGCTCTCGGCAAGTGCCTGCGCCGCCTGTGGACTCTCGGCGACGTGGAGCTGCTCGACGATCCACTGCACGATTGCGCCACCCATGAAGATGGAGCCCTCGAGCGCGTACTCAAGCTCGTCGCCGATCTGCGCCGCGACCGTCAGGGCGAGTGTGTTTGAGGCTGGTCGCTGGCGACCCGTGTGCATGAGCGCGAAGATGCCGGTCCCAAAGGTGACCTTCGCGTCACCTGCCGAGAAACCGCCGTTGCCCACGAGGGACGCCTGCTGATCGCCGCACACGCCCCCAATGGGAATCGACGCGCCAAGCACGTCTGAGGCGCTCATTCCGATGACTCCCGAGGAGCGCACCACTCGAGGCAGGAGCGCCTCGGGCACGCCGAACAGCGCGCAGAGTTCGGAGTCCCAACGCCCGATTCGCGTGTCGAACAGCAGCGTGCGCGACGCGTTGGTCGCATCGGTGATGTGGCTTGCGCCGGCGGTGAGGTTGTAGACCAGCCACGAGTCGATTGTCCCCACGGCCAGCTCCCCGGCGACCGCGCGCTCGCGAGCGCCATCCACGTTGTCCAGCAGCCAAGCAATCTTGCTCGCCGAGAAGTACGGATCGACGCCGAGCCCAGTCCGCTCGCGCACCATCTGGTCGATCCCGGGCTTCTCGGCGATGAGTGCGCAGGCGTCGGCGGTGCGGCGGTCCTGCCAGACGATCGCGCGGTGCAGGGGCGTGCCCGTGGCCCGATCCCACAGCACGACGGTCTCGCGCTGGTTGGTGACCCCGATTGCCGAGAGCTCACTCGGCGAGATTCCGGCCTTTGCGATCGCCGCTTGCGCGGTGGCGAGCTGGTCGTGCCAGATCAGAGTCGCATCGTGCTCGACCCACCCCGGCTCCGGAAAGTGCTGCTCAAGAGCGATTTGCGCCATGCCGAGGCGCTGTCCTCGTTCGTCGAACACGATTGAGCGAGTCGAAGTGGTCCCCTGATCGAGAGCGAGTATGAACGCCATGGATCATCCTTCCGTCGTGCCGAGATCGTTTACGCTTGTGTCCGCGCTTCGAAGCTGCTTGCGATAGCGCTTGAATTCTCGGTAGTTCAGTGCCTCCTCGGCACCAAGTGTCGGTGCCGGAGTCGCCATCGAGCCATCGCCAGAGTCTATCCCGACGAACCTAAGGAGCTCAGGCCGACAGTGTCGGGCCACGAGCTTGTCGTGCATCTCGGCGAGGGGGACGTCGAGCGAAACCGAGGCGAGATCGTAGTCGCAAAAGACGACGAGGTACTCAGGTTCATCTTCGGTGAAGTGCCGAAAGGGGAGGTCGTGAGCGAGCAACCCTAGACGCAGCTTTTGCTGCACGAGTTCGTCGAGTTCGGTGCGCGCGGCTTCTAGGTGCGTTCCCCCAAGCGCTTGGGCAAAATCGGCGAAGTCGGCTGCGTGCGCGACAACCCCCGAACTGCCCGACAAAGCCCTGTTACTCGACTTGAACTGCCCAAAGACCAACCGCGGCGTGGTGAAACCGGCAAGGCCGCCCACGCTTTCTGCTCGGCGCATGCCGACAAAGTCGAAGCGACGTTTGCCGTACTGGAACTCCGTGTCTGCGACGATATAGCGTGCCTCAGTGCCCGATCGGCCGTCGTTTGCCGTCGCGAATGCGTGGAGCATGCCACGCTCGGAGGGGTTGTTGGCAGCTCTGTATGTGTCGTTGAGCTGTGCGAGAATGCCTAGTTCAGCCACCGCGGCCGCAACCTCATCTGCCGAGGAGAGCGGCCAAGTCTCCAGGTGTTCGGCGCCCGCCCGTTCATCTCGCGGTAGCCGAACATTGGAGTCAATCTCGCCCACGAAGGGCTGCTCGGCTCCTCGGATCCGCAAAAGCATCGTTCCGGCGTGGTAGATCGCAGCTTGGCGTGCGCGCACCTCAAATCGGGCCGAGTCGCTGGTGCGTGCCCATGCGAGAAGTGGTGCCAAGACCCCGTCGGCAAAGGCCTCTTCCTGTGCGGGGGTGAGGAGCCGTGATGGCTTCACGTAGGTCCGCCAGTCGAATTCGCGACGCTTGGGATTGCTCTTTGCCATGTGGCTCCTCTGCTGGTGCAATCTGCCTGACAGACTGTACCCCGAGCTGCGGCCGTTCTGCGAGCAGAGGCTCGGTGAGCGCGCTAGAATGAGGGCGAGGGGGCTGCGACACGCGAGCGTAGGACAGGGGAGCACCAGTGGCGCAAGACAGCGGACAGCCGGAATACGCAGCTGGGGACGGCGAGGACCTCGATTCTCAGAAGCGCAAGAGCGATTGGCCGTGGATTCTTCTGGCCGTCGTCGTTCTGGTCGTAATCCTGCTCCTGTGGCTCTATTGGGGTCAGCCTCAGCAGGCTGCCGTCACCGTCATCAATAAGACAACTGAGATTCCCATCGTGATTCCCGAGCCAAGACCCGAGCCCACTGTCCCCACGATCGCTACGACTGACTCCGCCGAAGTATCGACCGCGCCACCAGTGACTGACGTCGCGGTTACGTCAAAGAGTTCATTTGCCAAGCCGCCGGTCAGGAACGTCTCAATGCCCGAGATTGTAGGACTGACTCAGTCTTCGGCAGAATCGAAGGTCAAAGCTGCCGGTCTGGTCCCCTACCTCACCTATGGTGATATCGGAAAGGCGAACGGAGTGGTAATCAGCCAGTGGCCGCTAGCTGGCGAGCAGATTCCGGAGGGTAGTGAAGGGTTCATCCAGATACAGCTGCGCCCCTAGGGGGGCCGAGCGTCTCCACTCGCCGCCAGCCGAGCCGATGTCAGACCCGCGCGCTACGTTGGGCTCGGGAGGTGAAGCTGATGTATACGGAGTTGGACCCCAGAGTTATCAAGGTGCTCGATCTCGCGCTTCGCTCGTCGAGCCGGATGGTGAGGCTCCGGGCCGTCTGCATGCTCGCGAACGTATCTTGTGAGCAGCGGACCCGGTGGCTTGCGACCGCAAGTCGCGATAGCGACGTTGCCGTGTGCCAGGCTGCTAGTGCGGTCATATCATGGACGCTGACCGTCGAGTCTCCTCCGTGGCCGCAACGCGAGGATCCGGCGTTTGATTGCATCGGACAGCTGGCAGAACCTGAAGAGCTTCTCGACGCGGGTGCGGGCCTAGGCTGGGAGTGGGAGTACGCCGTCGAGGTATGGCGCGACGACGGCATGCTCGTTGGCGTCTTCTTGTGCGCCACCTGTCAGGACGACAACGAGCATGCGAAGAAGATTGCGCTGGGTCAGGCTGTGCTGGCGAGTGCCGGCCCGTCCGGAGACCGCTTCGAACCTGCGACGGCTGCAGCGTTCATCGTTGCGAAGCGCAGAGTACGCCGGGGAGCTCGTCTCCGGGGTACGAAGCCGGGCCGGCGCCAACAGTGAGGTGCCTGAGCAAAGCGCTAGCTCATGGAGGCTTCTGCGATGGCCTGATCGATGTCGCTCGCTCTTGCCCCAACTTCGCACTCAGCGATGGAGTGCGCGCGGCCCATCGTGGCGCGAGCCGTGTCGGCTGACCCGGAGTCCACGGCGATGACTAGGGCAGCCGTATCGTGCTCGAGTGCTTCCCCAAGCTCATGAATGTCACCTCGGGACATGCCTTTCCACAGGTGGCCCACAACGGCTCCCACAACCGCTCCGGCAGCACCCATCTCCAGGAGAAGCGGCGGGAAGGCCAGGCCGATGATTCCCCCAACGACGGCCCCTCCCCACGCGCCAAAGCGCACAGGCGTCTCATGCTTCCGGACGATGCGGACCTGACCTTCATCGTCCTTCGCCACTACGGCGCCATCAAAGGTCGAGATGAGGTGTTCCTCGCGTTCCTGCAAGATGTAGTCGAGGTCCTGCGACGCCTCTTCGATCGAACCATACTGTCCGATGATCACGTGGACGGTCTTTTCCTCAGCCATTCCGCGCCCCTTTCCCTGATGGTCACCCAATTGAGTGTTCCCATTCATGGACGGGCACTCGTCGATACCCGAAGTTGGCCCAGCCCAGATTGGTGCACTGCGAACAGCCTGTGGTGCGGCAGAATGCCGGTAGCGCTCGCTACCAGAGTGCGGCAACGGCAGGGATGCTTCGACGATCTGCAAGCTGAATAGCCTGCTGAGGGCAGACCGATCGGCAGATGCCGCAACCCCAGCACTTTTCGGCGGGGATGCTCACGACACCGGGCTTCGCCAGAATCGCATGAAACGGGCAGTGTTTGGCGCATCGGCCACAGGCGGTGCACTTATCGGCATCGAGGACCGCAACATCCTCGCCGCGCCACATCACCTTGATGTCATAGCCGGAGGTGAGTTTCATGGCCATGCAGCCGCTCGCCAGGTTGCAGTTGCAGATCGCCGCCGTAAAGGGCGTCTTGAAAGTCCAGATGGAATGCAACAGGCCGCGATCCTCGCAGTCGCGAAGCAACTCAATCGCCTCGGTCTTGGCCAGCGTGTGAAAGTCGTCGAGGTCGGGCCCCGCTTCGTAGTCCGAGAAGCCTTCTTGGAGCACGCTGTCTACGGGCGACGAGGTGACAAGCATGCAGACCTCATCGGCCGCTTGTCCGGGTTCGTGCATACGGCAGAGGCACGGGATGACGGTGATGCTCGAAGCAATGTCGAGCACCTGCTCGCAATCCTCAATGGAAAGTGGTTGCCCAAAGTGGTTTGGCTGCTGGTGTCGCGTGATGACGTTTCTACCGATTCGCGCGAGGGGTTCGGGGAGTCGCGCCGCAAAGCTTCCAAAGGCTATCCCACGGCTTCGCATCCGTTCAAACCCGGAGATGAACTCTACGACGTAGTCACGCCGAGCAAGGTCACTGTTGAGGTCGAGAGCGTAATTGTGCGCCTGCAAATACCAGCGCTTTCCCTCGCCGTGTTCGACGCAGAACTGGCACATGGACTACTCCACAACGCGAGCTACTTGAGATTCTGAGCCTTGAGAATCATGCGCTCAGTGCGCTGGGCACGATGACTACGCTCTTCTGCGGCATAGAGGTCGCCGATGCGATCGGCGAGCAATCCGGGCACGTCGAGCGCGGGGGCTAGCACCACCAACGAGGCTACGTTCTGGCCGTCTGTCTGGGCGCGGGAACGGTTGGTGTTCGTGCTCATTGTGTCCTCCAAAGATGGTGCGCTCGCTACCCCACCAGACTGCGCGCGCACTGTGCACTATACCCACCGAAGCGGTTCGTCGCTCACAATTCATCGGATTTCACTTCCTGTAACAAGTCATCGGTCGTACAAGGGGAGCGCGTCGGCATGCTAGGCTGCTATTTGAGGAGGAAGATCCCCGATGGCACATGTTTCGGAGCTCTCCAGCGGATTACTTACCGACCTCTACCAGCTCACCATGGCGCAGGCATATTACGCTTCTGGGGTGACCGGAGATGAGGCCTGTTTCCACCTGTTCTTCCGAGAGAATCCCTGCGGTGGCGGTTTCTGCGTTGCCTGCGGACTGGAGCAGGCCATCGACTATCTCGAGGGCCTACGCTTCACCACACCCGACATCACCTATCTCGCGGCGCTCCCAGGAACCGACGGTCGTCCATTGTTCTCTGGCGAGTTTCTCCAGTGGCTGGCGGATTTCAAGTTCACTGGCGACGTGGGCGCGGTGCCCGAGGGCGTCGTGGTCTTCCCCGGGGAACCGCTGTTGCGAGTGCGAGGTCCGATCGTCGAGTGCCAGATTGTCGAGACGGCCCTGCTGAACTCCATCAACTTCCAGACGCTTGTCGCCACCAAGGCCGCTCGCGTCTGTCTATCGGCACAAGGCGATCGCGTTGTGGAGTTTGGACTGCGTCGCGCACAAGGTCCGGATGGGGGGCTGTCGGCGAGTCGGGCTGCCTACATCGGAGGCTGCTCGGCTACCTCCAACACCCTAGCGGGGCAGCGGTTTGGCATCCCGGTGTCAGGCACTCACGCTCACTCGTGGGTCATGGCGTTTGATAGTGAGCTCGATGCATTTCGCGCCTACGCAGAAGCGATGCCGAACAACGTCGTCTTTGTGGTGGACACCTACGACACGCTTCAGGGCGCGAGAAACGCCGTCACGGTTGGGCTCGAGCTGCGTGCGCGAGGCCACGAACTCGTAGGCGTTCGGATCGACTCCGGGGATTTAGCGTGGCTGTCCAAGCGGGTGCGAGCCATCTTGGACGATGGCGGGTTTTCTGCGGCCAAGATAGTGGCAAGCAACGAACTGGACGAGCATCTCATCGCCTCCCTCAAGGGCCAAGGCGCGGTGATTGACGTGTGGGGGGTCGGTACCAAACTCGTGACGTCGTGGGACCAGCCTGCCCTAGGCGGCGTTTACAAGCTTTCCGCAATCAAACATTCCAGCGGTGCGTGGGAGCCGAGAATCAAGCTCTCCGAGCAGACCGCCAAGGTGACCACCCCGGGTGTGCTCGGCGTTCGTCGGTACAGAGACGATTCAGGCAAGCTTTCCGGGGACATGGTCTACGACCAATCCTGTCCGCCCGGCAGCGCAGCGATCATTGTCGACCCGTCGGATTCGACTCGGCGCAAGGCATTCGGGGCCAACGACTCCTTCACCGAGCTACTCGAGCCGGTGCTTCGCAAAGGGGAGCGCGTCTGCGCTGCTCCCGCCATCGACGAGGTTCGCGCTCGCTCTCTGGCTTCGGTCGGCGAGCTTGACCACTCCATCACCCGTTTCTTGAATCCGCACACGTACCCGGTGGGTCTGGAGCAAGGGCTGCATGACCTCCGAACAGAACTTGTGCTTGAGGCTCGTGGATTGAGCAACCGATCGAGCGTGTCCGAGGAGGAATCGTGAGGGCTCTGCTGCTTATCGATGTGCAAAACGACTTCATGCCAGGCGGTTCCCTGGCCGTCGCACGCGGTGATGAGGTCGTAGCGATTGCAAATGCGATGATGGTTCGGTTCGGTGTCGTGGTAGCGACTCAGGACTGGCATCCGCAAGGCCACGCTTCGTTTGCCTCGAGCCATCCCGGCTGCCAATCGGGAGATGAAGTGGATGTGGGGGGCGTCGCCCAGCGGCTGTGGCCTGACCACTGCGTCCAGGACACACCCGGGGCCTCGTTTCACTCGGCGCTCAATGTGTCCGGAATCACGCACGTCGTTCGAAAGGGCGTCGACTCGGCCACAGACTCCTACTCGGGGTTTTTCGACAACGGGCACCTGCGAAACACCGGATTGGCTGCCTACCTCGGCGAGCAAGGGGTGACCGATGTCTGGATAGCCGGAGTGGCGACCGACTACTGCGTCAAGTTCACGGCACTTGACGCCCGCGCTCTGGGATTGTCGACAGTCGTGGTGGTTGACGGCTGCCGAGGAGTTGATCTGAGCCCGGGTGATGTTGATGCCGCGCTGACGGAGATGCGCACCGCGGGTTGTGAGCTGGTGACCAGCTCGGCTGTCGACGCGCTTGAGCCTGCTGCGCTAAGAGAGGATCGCGCGTGAGGATTGTTGTGGCGCTGGGTGGAAATGCTCTCCTCAAACGAACGGATCCGCAGACTGCCGAGGCGCAGCGCGCCAACGTGCGCATAGCGGCCCGGCAACTCGCTCCCCTAGCAATGGAGCACGAACTCGTCCTTGCCCACGGCAATGGTCCGCAGGTCGGTCTTCTCGCGCTGCAGGCGGAAGCGTATGACGCGGGCAATCCCTATCCGCTCGATGTGCTGGGAGCCGGGACCGAAGGCATGATCGGGTACATGATCGAGCAGGAGCTTGGCAACCTGTTG
Organism: Coriobacteriia bacterium; assembly: GCA_037140395.1. Lineage (GTDB taxonomy): Bacteria > Actinomycetota > Coriobacteriia > Anaerosomatales > JAAXUF01 > JBAXEO01. The sequence continues at coordinate 1,079 of JBAXEO010000054.1, read as the reverse complement.
CCGTTTGAGAAGCCGATTGCGACGCTCCTCACCATGGTCGAGATCGACCCCGAGGACCCCGCTTTCGACAATCCCACCAAGTTCGTGGGTCCGTGCTATCACCGCATCGCTGCCGAGCGCTTTGCCGCCGAGCGAGGATGGGTTTTCAAGCAGGATGGCGATGACTGGCGTCGCGTCGTGGCGTCACCCGAGCCCAAACGGATATTTGAGCTCGACCCCATCATCTGGCTTCTGGAGAGAGGTGCGGTCGTCATCTGTGCGGGTGGTGGCGGGATACCGACGGCCTATCTGCCTGACGGCACTCGCACGCTGGTGGGCGTCGAAGCGGTCATCGACAAGGACCTTGCCAGCGAGCTACTCGCCCAGTTGACCGGCGCCGATCTGTTCGTCATGGCGACAGATGCCCCAGGCGTCTATCGCGACTGGGGAACCGAGGACCAAACGCTACTCAAGCACGTCACGACTTCCGAACTCAGGAGCTACCATTTTGCCGAGGGCTCGATGGCTCCCAAGGTCGACGCCGCAGCAAGGTTCGTCGAGGCCACCGGAAAGCGGGCTGCAATTGGGTGTCTGGATGACATCTTGGCCATCGTTGTAGGAGAAGCCGGCACCAGTATTGTCGCCGACGACGATGCCGGTATGGCTGTCTGATCTGTGGCGTCCATCGTCGTCGTGTATCGTTTGACCGTCGCGCCACTGTCGTTAAACCGTTGGGGAGGAATCGCATGCCTGTCAGCATCGTCACCGATTCGGTGGCCTCCATCCCAGCCGATCTGCTGGCGGCCAACGACATCGAGGTGGTGTCGCTCTTCATCAATGACGGCGAGAGCAACCAAGCGGAGCTCGGCATGGATGTCGATGCTTTCTATCGCCGCCTCGAGGACATGAAGACGCTGCCAACCTCTTCGCAGCCCTCGGTGGAGTCGATTCTCTCGGCGTTTCGCGAAGGGCTCGAACGCGGCCACGATGTGCTGGGCATCTTCATCTCCCAGGACATGAGTGGCACCTGCCAGACCGCTCGGATGGCAGCCGACATGCTTGCCGAGGAGTTCCCGGACGGGCGCATCGAGGTGCTTGAT
>JBAXEO010000053.1:0-12775 GCA_037140395.1 Coriobacteriia bacterium | reverse complement strand
GCTTGTCACCGGCCTGTTCTACTTCAGGCGCATGGAGCGGACGTTTGCGGATGTGGTGTAGCGATGAGTGACTTCGCCATACAGGTCGAGCACCTGGGCAAGTGCTACCAGCTGGGGGAGCGGGAGTCGTACAAGACCGTGCGTGAGGCGATTCGACGGCTGGCCTCTGCCCCTCTCAGGGCCGGCGCGGCCAAGAAGAAGCACGCCGGCGAGTTCTGGGCGCTGAAGGACGTCTCCTTCCAGGTGGAGCACGGCGAGGTCTTTGGGATCGTCGGCTCAAACGGGGCGGGCAAGAGCACGCTGCTCAAGGTACTGAGCCGCATCACCGAGCCGACAGAGGGGCGCGCCGTGATTCGCGGCAGGCTCGGTTCGCTTCTTGAGGTGGGGACCGGATTCCATCCCGAGTTGACCGGCAGGGAGAACGTCTACCTGAACGGTGCCAGCATTGGGATGAAGAAGAAGGAGATCCAGCGCAAGTTCGACGAGATCGTCCAGTTCGCCGAGGTCGAGAAGTTCCTCGACACGCCGGTCAAGCGCTACTCGAGCGGGATGTACGTTCGTCTGGCCTTCGCTGTGGCGGCACACCTCGAGCCGGAGATCCTTCTTGTGGATGAGGTTCTTGCGGTCGGCGATGCGGCCTTCCAGCAGAAGTGCCTTGGCAAGATGAGCGAGGTGGCGGGCGAGGGGCGCACGGTCTTCTTTGTGAGCCACAACATGACGGCTGTCAGGCAGCTGTGTCACAGGGCGCTGCTGCTTGAGGGAGGAAAGCCTCGAGCGATCGGTCCGGCAGATGAAATCGTGACCAGCTATCTTGAGGAGACGGTCTCAGGGATGACGGGCGGAAGCGAGATTGCGTTTCCCGATCGCGAGGGCGTTTCCGCGTCCTTTACTCATTTCCGAGTGTGCGACGAGGCGGGTGCCACAAAGAACCGAGTGGCGCACTCGCAGTCCTTCGCGACGGAGATTGACTATGTCGTGCACGAGCCGCTAGAGGGCGCCCACCTCTATTGGATGTTGGAGACCGCCGACAACGTGCAGGTCATGGGTTCGAACGAAGAGGACTGGATTCGCGAAGACGCGCTGCGAACACCCGGTCGCTACCGCGCGAGCGTGCGCTTCCCCGGCGGCGTGCTCAACGCAGGCTATTATCGATATCGCGTGTCGCTTCAGAGGCCCGATCTCATCCACGACTACCAGCATGGGGCCTATTTTGAGGTGTTTGACGATACGGACTACGGCAGTATCCTTGCGGGAGCGGTGGAAGGGCCGAGGAATGGTGTCATACTGCTGCAATTGCCCTGGAGCGACGAGAAGCTCGAAGGATGAACATGCCGTGAGGGCGTGCCATTTCCGGCATCAGTGTCTGATTCAGGCCTGCACCCAAGTCACCATTCGTACCCTTTCGATTCTGGAGTAAGCGATGCTCAGCAATGCTTCGATCCTCATAACGGGCGGGACCGGTTCGTTTGGCAAGGCCTTCGTGAAGACGGTATTTGAGCGCTATCCCGATGTTCACAGGGTGATTGTCTACTCGCGCGACGAGCTCAAACAGGTCGAGATGGCCCAAGACTATCCGGAAGACCGATTCCCGCAGCTTCGCTTCTTCATTGGAGACGTGCGAGACAGAGACCGCCTTGCTAGGGCGATGGAGGGTGTGGATGTCGTAGTCCATGCGGCCGCGCTGAAGCACGTGCCGGTATGTGAATACAACCCCTTCGAGGCGATCAAGACCAATGTGCTCGGTGCTCAGAACGTCATTGAGGGCAGCATCGATGCGGGCGTTGAGCGGGTAGTGGCGCTCTCGACTGACAAGGCCGCTGCACCGATCAACCTGTACGGCGCCACGAAGCTGTGCTCCGACAAGCTGTTCGCTGCGGCGAACAACTTCAGGGGCTCACGAGATGTCCGTTTCTCGGTCGTTCGGTATGGCAACGTCATGGGAAGCCGCGGCAGTGTCATCCCATTCTTCCTCAAGCATCGCAACGAAGGCTGCCTACCCATCACCGATGAGCGCATGACTCGGTTCAACATCACTCTCGGAGCAGGGGTCGATCTCGTGTTCCACGCTCTTGAATCGATGTGGGGCGGCGAGATCTTCGTCCCCAAGATTCCGAGCTACCACATCACTGACGTTGCCGAAGCGGTCGCACCGGGCTGCCGTATCGAGCTCGTTGGCATCCGCCCGGGGGAGAAGCTGCACGAGGAAATGATTACCGAGACGGATTCGCTTTCCACTGTGGATCTCGCAGACAAGTTCGTCATTCTGCCGTCGATGCCCGTGTGGGATACCGACGAGTTCATCGCCGCTCACAACGGTCGTATGTGCGACCCCGGCTTCCGCTACAGTAGCGGCGAGAACGACGAATGGCTCACGGTCGAGCAGATCCGCGAGCTCATACGTGCGCACGTCGACTCGACGTTTTCGGTGTAGGCAGTCGGAGGTCAGTGCCGATGATTCCGTATGGTCGTCAATGGATCGATGACGACGACATCGCTGCAGTGGTCGAGGTCCTGCGCTCGGATTGGCTGACGCAGGGTCCCGCCGTTGAGGCCTTTGAGAGGTCCGTCGCCGAGAAGGTCGGTGCCGAGCACGCGATCGCTGTCAGCAACGGTACCGCCGCGCTCCACCTCGCAGCGCTGGCGATCGACCTGGGCCCGGGTGGCACGCTCTGGACGTCGCCAATCACCTTTGTGGCCTCGGCGAACTGCGCGCTGTATACGGGCGCGAAGGTTGACTTCGTGGATATCGAGCCCGACACGGGGCTTCTCGACGTCTCAGCGCTAGAGCACAAGCTGCAAGAGGCCGACGACGCTGGCACGCTGCCCAAAGCGATCGTCGCTGTGCACTTGGGCGGTCAACCGTGCGACATGCTGCGCCTGCGTCTGGCCGCGGACCGCTACGGCATCGCTGTCATCGAGGATGCGGCGCACGCCATCGGAGGCTCTTGCGCGGGAACGCCGGTGGGCGCGTGCGAGTTCTCGGACATGACCACGTTCTCCTTCCATCCCGTCAAGGTGGTCACAACCGGCGAGGGTGGGATGATCACCACCAATGATGAAGAGCTAGCTGGCAAGCTTCGGTTGCTGCGCACCCATGGAATCACCCGAGACCCCTCGCTCATGCTCGGGGAGCCAGATGGCCCCTGGTACTACGAACAGATCGACCTCGGCTACAACTACCGCATCACAGACTTCCAGTGTGCCTTGGGTGTGAGTCAGATGCGCCGCCTGGACGCGTTCGTGGCTCGCAGGGCCGAACTTGCCGCGCGCTATGACGAGCTTCTCGCCGAGCTGCCCGTGAATCCGCTTGTGCAGCGTGAAGGACGCGAAAGCGGCTGGCACATCTACGTGGTGACGCTCGCTCCGGAGGCCCAACGGTCGCGTCGCGAGGTCTTCGATGCGCTGCGTGCAGAGGGTATCGGCGTCAACGTCCATTACATCCCCGTGCATCTGCAGCCGTACTACCGCGCCATGGGTTTCGAGCCGGGCGATTTCCCCCGTGCGGAGGCCTACTATGAGGCCGCGATCACGCTTCCACTCTATCCGGCGCTCACCGAGGCGGAGCAAGACACCGTGGTCGCGGCGCTAGCGAAGGCCCTGTCGTGAAGATCGCGCTGGGCACCGCCCAGTTCGGCCTCGACTACGGCGTGTCCAACGTGGCCGGTCGAGTGCCCGCCGATGAGGTCGCGAGCATCCTCGATTGTGCCTGCTCGGCCGGGGTCGACGTGCTCGACTCCGCATGGGCGTACGGAGACGCCGAGCGCGTGCTGGGCGAACTGCGCGCGGCTGAGCGATTCAGGATCGTCACCAAGACGGCCCCACTGGCCGAGGACGGGGTGCCGGGAGTCGCAGCCAAGGTGCGCGAGTCGATTGAGCGCCTGGGAGCCACGCCGCTGTACGGGCTGCTCGTCCATCACCCGGCCGATCTGCTCGGCGATGATGGCCCCGAACTCGCCGAGATGCTCCAGAAGCTCAAGGCGAGTGGCGCGGTCGAGCGAATCGGTGTGTCAGGCTATGGGGCCCAGGAACTGTTCGCAGCGCTGGAGATGCTCGGCGATGCGGACCTCGTGCAGGTGCCGATCAACGTCTTCGACCAGCGGCTCGTGAGCAGTGGTGCGCTCGCCAAACTGAAGGCGCGCGGGATCGAGGTGCACGCCCGCTCTGCGTATCTACAGGGGTTGCTACTGATGGACCCTTCGGAGATCCCGGACTACTTCGACCCCATTCGTGATCGGATCGCGGCATGGCGCGTCTTCTGCGCCGAGCGCTCGCTGACGCCGCTCGCCGCTCTCGGTTTCGTGACGGGGATCGACGAGGTCGAGCACGTGGTTGTCGGTGTCGAATCGGCCCAACAGCTTGCGGGCGTCCTCGCGGCGGCTGAGCCGTTCCAGAGCGCAGACTTCGCGGAGCTGGCGATTGACGATCCTGAGCTCGTGGATCCTTCGCGGTGGAGTGTAAGACGGTAGTCGGAATCGGCGGATTTCAGTCTTTTGAGCGGTGACGAACCTTTGAGGGACAAGGTGGAGAAATGAGTTCGGTTCAAGACGAGGTGTTCCTGGAGAACGAGGGCGACAATTGGTTTCGCCGCAACCGCGGAGCCTTGCACGGGGCGCGCAGCACGGACTGGCCCGTTGAGCTGATTGGAATGCTCGGCGACCTTTCGAGGATACAGTCCGTGGCGGAGCTTGGGTGCAGCACCGGGTATCGTCTCGACGAGCTGCGAAGGCGGATGCCGAAAGTGGTGCGATGGGCCGGAATCGACGCCAGCGCGGAGGCGGTTGCGGAGGGGATGGAACGATGCAACGGTGTTGAGCTGGCGCAGGGGCTCCTCAGCGGTATTCCCCTGGAAGGGGAGTTCGACCTCGTCATCGTCAACTTCGTGCTGCACTGGGTGGATCGACGTACGCTGGTTCGCTCACTCGCAGAAATCGACCGGGTGGTTGCTGACGGGGGCCTGTTGGTGCTCGGCGATTTTCTGCCCGGCTATCCGCAACGAAGGGCGTACCATCACCTGCCCGACGCCGGAGTGTTCACCTACAAGCAGGACTACGCACGGACCTTCGAGGCGCTCGGAGTCTACCGCGAAGTAGCCAGAGTCACCTACGACCATGACCTGCACTCCGACACGGTAGGGTGTGCGCCGGGAGGCACGAGCGCCTTCTGTTCTGTGCTGCGCAAGTCCTTCAATGACTACTACCCCGTGGACGACTCATGATTCTGGGTGTCATACAGGCCAGGTACTCTTCCACCCGGCTTCCGGGCAAGGTCCTTCTGCCTGTTCTTGGGCGGCCGATGCTCGCTCTCCAAATCGATCGCATCTTGCGCGCGGAGACACTGGACAAGGTGGTCGTGGCGACGAGCACAGATTCCGGCGACGACGCCATCGAGACTCTCTGTGCTGCAGCGGGCGTGGATTGCTACCGGGGCTCGCTCGATGACGTTCTAGGACGGCTTTACGGCGCGGCGGAACGGTACGGGGCAGGCCACGTCGTGCGGGTCACTGGTGACTGCCCACTGTCCGACCCCAGAGTGATAGACGCTGTGGTGGCGCTCCACCTCAAGGGCGGCTACGAGTACACGAGCAACGTCGCTCCACCAACATTCCCGGATGGGCTCGATGTTGAGGTTGTTCGGATGGAGGTATTGGCCCAGGCCAACAGCGCGGCAGAGTTGAACTTGGAGCGCGAGCATGTGACGGTCTGGATTCGCGAGCACGTGCCGCACGACAGGCGTGGCAATCTGCTGCACGACCCAGACCTCTCGGCCCTGCGCTGGACTGTGGACGAGCCCGCAGACCTTGAGTTCGTGCGGACCATCTGTGGGGCACTTGCTGACTCCGTCCCCGAGTTTGGACTGGACGATATCCTGGAGCTGCTGCACCAGCATCCCGAGTACGGGGCGATCAATGCCGGGATCGGACGCAACGAGGGGTTCGCAAAGTCCGTCAGCGAAGAAGATGCATACAAGAAAGAGGGCGAGGTCTGAATGTCTGAGCGATACCGGAAGTCCGAGGAGATGCTGCTACGTGCGCTGAGGACGATACCGCTAGGCACCCAGACCTTCTCCAAGAGTCAGACTCAGTACCCGCACGGGGTGTCGCCCTACTATCTCTCTCGGGGCTCCGGCAGCCATGTGTGGGACGTCGACGACAATGAGTATGTCGACTTCATCATGTCGCTCTGCGCGGTGACGCTCGGGTACAACGACCCCGACGTGACAGCGGCCGTGCAGTCTCAGCTTGCAGACGGAGTCATCTTCTCCTTGCCACATCCCGTCGAGGTCGAGGCGTCCGAGCGGATCGTTGAGATGGTGCCCTGCGCCGAGCTGGTCCGCTTTGGCAAGAACGGCTCCGACGCCACTACGGGCGCCGTCCGCGTCTCGCGGGCGTTTACCGGCCGCGACCACGTGCTCATGTGTGGCTACCACGGCTGGCAGGACTGGTCGATAGGGACCACCGTGCGCAACGCCGGAGTCCCCAAGGCAACGCGGGCGCTCACCCACACATTCGCGTACAACGACATCGATTCCCTGCGCGCGCTCTTCGCCGAGTACCGCGACGAAGTGGCCTGCGTGATCATGGAGCCGATGAACGTGACCATCCCGTTTCCCGGCTACCTGGAGGAGGTCGCCGAGCTTACGCGCGCGAACGGAGCCGTGTTCATCTTCGACGAGACGATCACAGGCTTCCGTTTCGCCAACGGCGGTGCGCAGGAGTACTTTGGCGTGACGCCGGACTTGGCCACCTTTGGCAAGGGGCTCGCGAACGGCTACCCGGTCTCCGCGGTCGCGGGCCGAGCCGACATCATGAAGTACATGGAAGAGGTCTTCTTCTCCTTCACGTTCGGGGGAGAGACTCTCTCACTCGCCGCCGCAGTCGCCGCTATGGACAAGCTGAGGAGGGAGCCAGTGGTCGACCGCATCGCCGAGCAGGGCCGCAAGGTCATCGACGGCGTGCGGGCGCTGATCGACTCCGTTGGATGCGCAGAGTTCCTCACCGTCTCCGGCCACCCGGCGTGGTCGTTCCTGCTCATGTGTGACGCAGGCAAGGCCTCGTCTTGGGACCTGAAGACCGTCTTCGAACAGGAGCTGTTCGCCCGCGGACTGCTCGGATATGGAACGCACAATATGTGCTACGCGCATGGTGACGCCGAGATTGAAGCGCTGCTTGCCGCATACACCGACATCTTCCCGCTGCTGCGCCAAGCCACCGAGGACGGCACCGCGGAGCTGCTCTCGTGCCAGCCGCTCCAGCCCCTGTTCAAGGTCCGCTGAGACGTGCTGCCGTGAACATAGTCTTCCGAGCGGACTCATCGGCGGAGATTGGCGCGGGACATGTGATGCGCTGCCTGACGCTTGCCGATGAACTGGCCGCGCACGGTGAGCAGTGCATCTTCGTGTGTCGAGAGGCGGCGATGGATGCGGGAGACCGCATCGAGCGGGCCGGCTACGCCGTGGTGGGCATCAGCTCCGTGTCCGACGGCGCAGCGGAAGCCGCAGTGGTGTGTGAGGCGTTGGCTGCAGCTGGAGTGGCACAGGCAGACTGGCTCGTGGTCGACCACTACGATCTCGACCGCGACTTCGAGTCGGGGATGCGGCCGCAGGTATCCCGGATCGTCGTCGTCGACGACCTCGCGAGTAGACCCCACGACTGTGACATTCTTCTCGATCACAACATCGGTGCGAATGCAGCAGACTACGCGGCGCTCGTTTCCGACCAGGCCGTCGTTCTCGCGGGCCCGCGCTTCGCGCTGCTGAGGGCGCAGTTTGTGGCTGCGAGCCATACCCCTCGAACGCGAGACTGGTCGGTCCACCGCCTCCTGGTGTCGTTCGGCGGCACCGATCCGACCAACGAGACGCAGAAAGCGATCGAGGCGTTGATGATCCTGGGCGATTCCCGCTTCGAGACAGACATCGTGTTGCCAGAGGGCGCACCGCATCGAGCCGCGGTGGAAGCGAGCGCCCAGGGAATGCCGGGAGTGACTCTATACGGGCGCGTCGATGACATGGCGGCGTTCATGGGCGGCGCCGATCTCATGCTGGGTGCTGGGGGCATGACATTGCTGGAGCGTTGCGCGCTCGGCCTTCCGTCGGTCTCGCTGGTCGTCGCCGGGAATCAGGCCCGAGGCACCCGCGCGGCCGCGCTGGCTGGTGCGACCGTTGACCTTGGAGATTCCTCCGCCGTCACGGCGACCGACATAGCCAGCGCGCTCAGTCAATTGATTGCCGACCCGCAGGCCGTTCGAGAAACGGCGGCCGCTGCGCGGGAACTGATTGGGTCGTCACTAGGGCATGGACCGAAGACCGTTGCCGGTCTAATGAGATGCATCGCGCAGGAGCCCGGGGCCCGTCTGCGTCGGCTGCGACTGGAGGACCGGGCGCTGCTGCTCCGCTGGCGCAACTCCGACCGCGTGCGTCTGGCTATGAGCAAACAGCACATTGTGGAAGATGACGAACACTCAGCATGGATCGCCCGTGCGCTGGAATGTGAACCCCCGGTTTACTACATCTACGAATGCGGAGGGATCCCGCTTGGCGCGGTGAACTTCAGTGACCTGGACACTGTGACCGCAAAGTGCGAATGGGGCTTCTACATCGGTGAGACCTGGGCGCCAAAGGGGAGTGGCACTCGCATGGGAATGCTGGCTCTTGATCTCGCCTTTGGCGATCTACGGATGACCGAGGTTCGGGCCGAGGTGTTGGAACACAACGCCCGCAGTCTCGCCTACCATGCGAAGATGGGATTCAAAGAAGCGGGGATCATCTCCGGTCCATCGTCCGATGGCGGCCGGATGCTGAAGTGGCGACTGATGTCTCTGTCGGCAGCAGAGTGGGCTGAGACTCGTCGGGAACTTGTTGCGCGACTTGCGCGAGAGGAAGGCAACGAATGACCGGCCTGCAGATCGGAAATCGTCACATCGGTGGCGCGGCACCCCCCTTCGTCATCGCCGAGATGTCCGGCAACCACAATCACTCGTTGGAGCGCGCTCTCGAGATTGTTGACGCCGCCGCTGACGCAGGTGCACACGCCCTCAAGATCCAGACCTATACCGCCGACACCATCACGCTCGACGTGAGTCGCGACGAGTTCCTCATCGAGGACCCCGAGAGCCTCTGGACCGGCGAGACGCTTCACTCGCTCTACGAGAAGGCCTACACACCGTGGGAGTGGCATGCACCGATCTTTGAGCGGGCGCGGGAAAGAGGGCTACTCGCATTCTCGACGCCGTTTGACGAGACGGCGGTGGACTTCCTTGAGGATCTCGATGTGCCCTGTCACAAGATTGCGTCGTTTGAGAACGTGCATCTGCCTCTGATCCGCAAAGTGGCCGCGACCGGCAAGCCGCTGATCATCTCCACCGGAATGGCTACAGCTGCCGAACTCGACGAGGCCGTGCGGGCCGCGCGCGAAGCAGGCTGCACTGACTTGGTCCTGCTCAAGTGCACGAGCACGTATCCCTCGGATCCCGGCAACTCCAATCTGCGTACCATCCCGCACCTTCGACAGCTTTTCGACTGCGAGGTGGGCCTCTCGGACCACACGCTCGGCACGGGTACCGCATGCGCGGCAGTTGCCCTCGGGGCCAGCGTTGTCGAGAAGCACTTCACGGTCTCTCGCGCCGACGGTGGAGTCGACTCCGCGTTCTCCCTCGAGCCCTCCGAGCTGGCTGTCCTGGTTCGCGACACAGACAGCGCACACAGGTCGCTGGGCGTTGTCTCCTATGGGCCCACTGATGCTGAGAAGCCATCGATGAAGTTCCGACGCTCTCTGTACGTTGCGCAGGACATGCAGGCGGGCGAGATCTTCACGCAGGAGAACCTGCGGGTCGTCCGGCCGGGACTTGGTCTGGCTCCCAAGTACTACGAGGTGTTGCTGGGGAAGTGCATTGCGCGCGATGCCTCCAAGGGGACTCCAGTTGGGTGGGATCTGATGGAGCCAGTGCGATAACATCCGTGAGCCCCGATTCCGCGCGTTCCATCTCGCCAGGAGGGCGGTTCGTCGGCGAGCAAGAGAGCACGTGACGCCCTTCATCTGGAAGAGCCCCGACCGGTTCGCGGTCCAGAGCGTAGAGAACGACGTTGACCTATCCGCGCTCAGGTGGACGATCGACTATCCAGCGGACCTCGCCTTCATGCGCGAGGTCTACGCCAGCCTGTACAATGGTAGGGTGTTTTCGTGGCGCGACGTGCTCGACCTGCTTCGCGAGCATCCTGAGTTGGCTGAGATCAACTCCGGGGTCGCACGCAACCAAGGCTATGAGGACTCCCTGTTGGCGGACGCTGCCCTTCGCGCCACCATAGAGAACGGCGATTCGAGAGAGGACGACCAAGCGTGAGCATCAGCCGCATAGGCGATCTGGAGCGTACATACGTGAGTGAGGTGCTGGACAGTCAGTTCAGTACGTCGCGTGGTTCGGCGATGACCGGTCGGCTTGAGAAGCTGTTCGCCCAGAAACTCGACTCCAGCTATGCAATCGCTTTCACAAACGGCACGGCTACCATGCACGCTGCTCTTGCGGCCGCGGGCGTTGGCCCCGGCGACGAGGTGATCGTGCCGCCGCTGACGATGGCAAGCACCGCATTCGCCGTCCTGCACGCCAATGCCACGCCTGTCTTCGCCGACATCGATCCCTTAACGTGGACGATCGATCCCAAGAGCATCGAGGAGCGAATCACGCCGTGCACGAAGGCCGTGATCACGGTCTCGATCTACGGGCTGTCCCCGGACATGGATCCGATCATGGCGCTTGCTGAGCGCCATGGACTTCTGGTCATCGAGGACGACGCGCAGTGCCTGCTCGGGCGGTACAAGGGACGCACGGTTGGCAGTATCGGTCATGTCTCGAGCTTCAGCTTCCAGAGCTCCAAACAGATCACGTCCGGCGAGGGTGGAATGATCACCACAAACGATCCCGAGCTGGCCGATCGGATACGACGCTTCAACAGTCCGGGCTATGCCGCCGTGGGGGGATCCCCCGGGAAAGGCAAGATCACGAAGGACGTCATCCAGGATCCAGACTACGCGCGCCACAGCTCCATTGGATTCAACTACCGGATGCCCGAGCTGTGCGCTGCGGTGCTGCTTGCGCAGACCGAGCGGCTCGAAGAACTCGCAGGCTGGAGAGTCACATGCGCGAACCTCTACCAGGAGGCCCTCGGCGACTGTCGGTGGCTGGTTCCGCAAACCGTGCCTGAGGGCTACGAGCATGTCTATTGGAGCTACGTGCTTAGGCTCGCGACCGACAAGACCGACGTAGGTTGGCATCAGTTCCGTCGCAAGTACATGGAGTTCGACGGGGATGGCATCTACGCTGCCTGGCGGCTGACCTATCTGGAGCCAGTATTCCAGGGCCGCGTGTTCTACCCGTCAGACTGCCCGGTCGGTTGCGAGCATCACGAGGGTGGCATCTCGCAGGACTACTCGGTTGGGCTGTGCCCTGTCGCAGAGTCAGTCCAGCCCAAGCTGCTCCAATTCAAGACCAACTATCTGGATATGGATGTGGCGAAGCGCAAGGCCGAGGCCTTGGCCAAGACGATCAGTCATTTCGGAGGGTAGGGGCGCGTAGTACTGACTGAGACATGCTCAGAGGGACGGATCTCAGCTAGTTGGCCACACGACAGGTGCCGCAGGAATAGGGAGGATGGGTGCTGGCTAGGAGAGTTGTGCGCAGATCATTCAACGCGGTGGCCCGCCTGTCGTCAGGTTTGGGTCGTCGGGCGGCCGCGATTGCGGAAGAGCTGAACGTGCCGACCGTCTCCCACCCCGAGAACGTGCAGTTCAAGGATCTTCATCTGGGCAGAAGGGCGTTCGTTATCGGGAACGGCCCATCGCTTGCCGGCCAGGATATCTCCGCGCTAAAGGGCGAGCTTCTGTTCACCATGAATTCGTTCGATCGGCACCCGCTGTGCAGAGAGCTTCGGCCCCTCTACCACTCTCTTGCGGATCCGGCTGAGAACAGCAACGATGTTCCTGAGGAGGCGAATCTGGCCAAGATCGCGGACGGAATCGGAGAGAGCCCCGTATTCATCCCAGCCTGGCCATCCATCGATTCGGCGGTCCTTCAAAAATGGCGCTCAGCCGGACAGCTGTGGACCGTGCCCATGTATGGCTCACTGGCAGATGGTCCGGTGAGGGTGTTCGACATGTGTGTCGGTTTTCCCGGAGTCCAGTCGACCTCGCAGCTGGCAATCATGGCCGCCGTGTACATGGGCTGCAATCCGATCTACCTCATCGGGCTGGATACGGATTGGGCGGCATCGTCCAATCTGGACAGGCATTTCTACGGCGAGCCTACGCTTGATGAGACCTGGGATTCGACTGAGTACGACGAGCACTGGTCCTACCAGCGCATCCTTGAGTCGACTCTAGCGTTGTTCAAGGGCTACACGAACCTACGGGAGTACTGCCGGAGCAGGAATGTCGAGGTCTACAACTGCACCGCCGGAGGACTGCTGGATGTGTTCCCGCGGAAGCGCTTTGAGGACGTGATTGCAGATGGATAGCCCAAGCAGTCCCGCTGGCGGGTCCGTGCGACGTTTCCTGGCTCGGGTGCTGGTCAAGCTGGTTCCGGCGTTGTCCTTCATTCACCAGAGACCCGAAGTTGCATGGGAGCTTCTCGCCAGCACGTGTACCGGGTCCACCATCGACCCGCTGGCGAAGCTCTACTCGCCGTACTCGCTCACGAACTGCCAGGTGGGGCGGTACACATACGTTGCGCAAAACGCGAAGATGTATGGGACAACCGTGGGCAACTTCTGTTCGTTGGGCCCCAATCTG
>JBAXEO010000052.1:0-12785 GCA_037140395.1 Coriobacteriia bacterium | reverse complement strand
AGCGACCGCCAGCAACAGAACGCCGAGGAGCACGTCCACACGCTGAATCGCCACAGCACTGACTGATTTCATCAACTCCGCAACCCAAGGTATTGCCACTGTGAAGGCGGCCAGAGCGGTGCATCCACCTGCAACGAAGGCCCAGGATCGAGAGCGCGGCGAAACCTTGCCTGTGAGCACCAGGAGGACTGCGGTTAGGAGCGTGGGGCTGACTATCGCACCTAGGGCCAGCGGGATGGTCTTTGCAAAGAGTTCGCTCATGCTGCTTGTCCCCACATCAATGCTTCGCGGTAGCGAAGCGCGCTGGACTCAGTAATTAATCGGCTCGTGCATGAATCTGAACCGCGGATCACAGTCTATGTGATAACCCAGGCTCCGAGAATGATGAGGCCATACTTGTCGTGAGCCTTCGATGCAAGCCGCCATCGAATCAGAGACAAGCACCCGAGAGGTGCTATAGTCAGCGGCTGTGATTCTCTCCGTCGACAACGTCAGTAAGTCCTTTGGTGCGCGCGTCCTGTTCAAGGACGCGCGTTTGCGCGTTGGCGCTCGCGATCGCATTGCACTGGTCGGTCCCAATGGCGCTGGCAAGACCACACTGCTCGACATCATCGCCGGACGCCAGGACGCCGATGAGGGCGTTGTCTCCACGGCGCGCGATGCAGTGATTGGCTATCTGGAGCAGGAAGCCATCGAGATGGCCGGCCGCACCGTCCTCAAAGAGGCGCTGACAGCGGCCGAGCATGTCACCTCACTCGAGCACCGCCTCAAGGTGCTTGCCGAGGATCTTGAGGACGCCGTACCGGGGGAGGACCAGGAGCGCACTCTTGAGGAGTACGGTCGCCTTCACGACCGCTTCGAGGCACTCGGTGGCTACACGTTGGAGTCCGACGCTCGTGCCGTGCTCTTTGGCCTCGGCTTCAAGGAACCCGATCTGGAGCGGCTCACCGACGAGTTCTCCGGTGGCTGGCAGATGCGCCTTGCGCTGGCCAAACTGCTGCTTCGTCAGCCCGACGTGCTTCTGCTCGACGAACCAACCAACCACTTGGACCTTGAGTCGGTCACCTGGATCGAGGGTTTTCTGCGTTCCTACGAGGGCGCGATCATTCTGGTCAGCCATGACCGTGCGTTCATGGAAAACCTCGTCGACCACGTCGCTGAGATCGACCAGGGCAAAGTGACCCCCTACACCGGTAGCTACTCGGAGTACGTGGCGGCGCGCGAGCTGGCCATTGAGCAGCTCAAGGCGGCTTTTGAGGCGCAGCAGAAGGAAATCGCACACATGGAGGCGTTTGTTGAGCGCTTCCGCTACAAGAACACCAAATCCAAGCAGGCTCAGGATCGGCTCAAGAAGCTGGAGAAGATCGAGCGCATTGTTCTGCCCGAGGCGCGCAAGGTGGTCAAGTTCCGCTTTCCGCAACCTCCACGTACAGGCGAGATGGTCATTCGCCTCGAGGGCGTGGCCAAGTCTTACGACGACAACGTTGTCTACAAGGACCTGGACTTCGCGATGTATCGCGGAGACAAGGTTGCTCTGGTCGGGCCAAACGGTGCAGGGAAGTCAACGTTGCTCAAGATGCTTGCCGGGGCGCTCGAGCCGGACTGCGGAATCCGCGAGCTCGGGCACCATGTCGACGTCTCGTACTTCGCCCAGCACCAGTTGCAGGCGCTTCACCTGGACAACAGCGTGTATCAGGAGATCGATGGCGTCGCACCCGCATGGACTCAGTCGGAGGTGCGCTCCCTCCTGGGCGCGTTTCTCTTCAAGAAAGATGACGTCGAGAAGAAGGTCCGGGTTCTCTCGGGAGGGGAGAAAGGACGGCTCGCACTGGCTAAGATGCTGGTTAAGCCCGCGCCGCTCCTGTGTCTGGACGAGCCGACTAACCACCTCGACATCACCTCGGCCGACGTGCTGGAACAGGCGCTCAAGCGCTACGAGGGCACCATCGCGCTCATCACTCACGACCGACACCTGATTCGCGCGATCGCCAACAAGATCGTCGAGGTTCGCGACGGACGCGTCACCATGTTTGATGGCGACTACGACTACTACCTGTTCAAGCGCGCAGAGCGCGAGGCCGCCGAGAAGGGCGTCTCCGCGCCGCGAGTCGCCGCTTCCGGCCGCGTACGCAAGATGGGTGACGCGACCACGGCGACCTCGACCGTCGTCCGAAAGGACGCTGCTCCCCACGCGGCCGCAGGCGCAGCCGAGCAGGGAGGCCGCAAGCCCCGCAGGGTGCACGCCGCAGACGGCACCGTTGCCGCAGCAGCTGCGCCCGAGGCTGTTCCTGCTCCGTCCGGCCGGAAGACCAAAGAGCAGAAGCGAGCGGAAGCCGAGGCAAGGAACCGCGCATACCGCGCCGGTCGCGGGGACAAGAATCGCCTCTCAGAGGTCGAAACCGAGCTGGCGCAGCTGCAGGAGCGTCAAGAGGCGCTCATCGAGCTGATGGCCCAGCCGGAACTCTATGCGGATCAATCCGCTTTTGACGCCACGCTCGCTGAATACAACGACGTCAAGGGCCGCATCCCCGTTCTGGAGACCGAGTGGGTTTCACTCACCGACGAGTTGGAACGCGTTGGGCGTGAGCTTCAGTAGGTGGCGGATTCATCAGCCCTGAACTGCGGTTTCTATGTATTGCCCAAATGTTTGTAACAATCTTTACAAACTGATTCCACTTGCCTACACTAGCAGCAGCCGTCCGGTCGGTGTGCTGTTTCGACCGACGACCTTTCACCAACTGTCTAACCGGATCTTGGCGGATTGCTCGCCCAGAAGACATACGTAGGGGGTTGGATGCAGGGGGCATACACTCAGGCGATTCTCTTCGTCTTGGGTCTCGCGGCGTCCTCGGCAGCCTTCATTGGCGTTGTGTTCTTTGCAAACGTCTTACTTTCGCCCCGCAATCCCAGTTTTGAGAAGGGGACCCCCTTCGAGTGCGGCATGGAGCAAGCTGGTGAGCCGTGGGCGTCACCACGCATGAGGTTTTCGACCATCGCGATGCTGTTCGTGCTCTTCGACGCCGAGGCAGTGCTGCTGTTTGCGGTTGCCGCTGCGCTCCGCGGCAACCCAATTGCCTCAGTGGAAGTCGGCGTCTTTGTGCTCTTCCTAGGCTTTGGCCTCATGTACGCGTGGCGCAAGGGAGCACTCGAATGGCACTCGTAGACCGCATCGGCGCGGGCCTTGAGAGCCTCGGCGGTGGCATCATTCTCACAACCGTTGACTCGCTTGTTGGCTGGTCGCGCGGGCAGTCGCTTTGGGCGTTTCCCATGGGCACCGCGTGCTGCGCAATGGAACTGATCGCCGCATCGTTTAACAAATTCGATTTCGACCGGCTCGGCACATTCCCTCGGCCTGATCCGCGACACACCGATGTCATGATCATCGCCGGGACCATCACCGAGAAGATGAAGCCGGCGGTCAGCCGCCTCTACGAGCAGATGCCCGACCCAAAGTGGGTCATCGCGATGGGAAACTGCGCAGTCTCCGGCGGAATCTTTTACTACGACTCCTACTCGGTTGTGCGCGGCGCCGACAGCTTCTTGCCGGTTGACGTTTTCATCGCCGGGTGCCCGCCGCGCCCCGAGTCGCTTCAAGATGGCGTGTTGCAACTCCGTGAGCTCGTCAGGACCGAGTCCATCGCGCCCGGCAAGCGTCGCGAGCGCACTCTGAACCTTCCGCAGGCGCCCGTAGCGCACACCGGCTCGACCATCGCCGAGGGCTCCGGTGAGGTCGAATGACGGGTTTTGAACAGTTGCAGACGCGACTTGCTGAGCTTTCACCCAAGCTCTACCCGCTCTTCTCCGAGGAGTTCGGCGACGCAGTAATCGGTGTAGAGCGCTCACAGCTCATTGAGACCGCTGAAGAGCTCAGGGCGTTGGGCTTCGACCGACTAGGCATGGTCACGGCAATCGACCGTCAAGAGTGGTTCACGCTCGTGTACCGCGTCGCATCTCGTTCTTTGTCGGCGGCGGTGTTCCTCAAGACGAGGGTTCCCCGCGAGGACGCGCATCTGGATTCGCTGTGTGGTGTGTGGCCTGCTGCGAACTGGCAGGAGCGCGAAGTATTCGATCTCTTTGGCATCGTGTTCGACGGCCATCCCGATCTGCGTCGGATTCTGCTTCCCGAGGACTGGGTCGGGTACCCGCTTCGCAAGGACTACGAAGACGACCGCATCATTCGTCGTCCCGACTACATCTGACGAGGGGAGGGTAGACGTGACACTCCAGATTGAATCTCGCACTCCGGCGCTCGACGATGCCGGGCATCCGGTTGAGGAGCTGGTGCTCAACGTCGGCCCATCCCATCCCTCAACGCATGGTGTGGGACGCATGATCGTGCACCTGGACGGCGACGTCGTGGTCAAAGTCACCCCGGTGATAGGGTATTTGCACCGCGGTATCGAGAAGATGGCTGAGAACCGCACCTATCTGCAGATCGTGCCCCTCACCGACCGGCTCGACTACGTGGGAAGCATGTACGCCAACTGGGCATACTGCCGCGCCGTCGAGAGGCTCGCGGGCATTCGCGTGCCGGAGCGGGCCGAATACCTGCGCGTGATCGTCTGCGAGCTCCAGCGCATCGCGAGTCACATGATGAGCATCGGTTCCTCGGCGGCGGACACGGGCGCGTTCTCCATGTTCATCTACACCTTTGACGTGCGCGAAGGCGTCGTTGAGCTCTTTGAGAATCTCTGCGGATCTCGGCTTACGTACAACTATGTGCGGCCGGGCGGAGTGTCGAAAGACGTCCCCGAGGGCTGGACCGATGACGTCTTGGCGTTCACGGGTAGCTTGGGCCCTCGGCTCGACGAGCTTGATCGACTGTTCTTTGGCAACACCATCACGCGTGGACGCCTCAAAGGCGTGGGCGTACTTTCGCCTGAGGACGCCGTGGCATGGGGAGCGTCGGGACCAGCTGTGCGGGGCAGCGGCGTGAACTGGGATCTTCGCCAGCACCGCGCCTACTCCGTTTACCCGCGCATGGAGTTCGATGTGGTCGTTGGAGAGCGTGGCGATGCCTACGATCGCGCGCGCGTCCGGCTTTTGGAATGCTACGAGTCGGCCAAGATCATTGAGCAGTGCATCGCCCAGATGCGGGCGGGCGCGATCATGACCGAGGGGCTTCCTCGGCTGCTTGCACCGCCCGTTGGCGAAGCCTACGACCACATCGAGTCGGCGCGTGGGTCTCTGGGCGTGTACTTGGTTTCTGACGGCAGCGAGCGTCCGTATCGGATGAAAGTGCGCTCTCCGGCGTTTTGCAATCTCGCACTTCTTCCACTACTTGCGGTTGGGCACACCCTGCCTGACCTCGTCGTCATCTTGGGTTCGCTCGACCCGGTATTTGGGGAGGTGGACCGATGAACGGATTCGTGTGGGGGCTGATTGTGGGGCTCGCGGCGGGTCTGCTCATCGCTATCGCCGCGCTGATTGGCGTGTGGTGGGAGCGCAAGGTCGCGGCCAAGATCCAGATGCGTCTAGGACCGCAAGAGGCTGGTCCAGCGGGTCTGCTTCAGACACTCGCCGACACCATCAAGCTGGTGTTGAAGGAAGACATCACTCCAAACCAGGCCGACGAGCCCATATTCAGGTTCGCGCCGTTCTTGGTATTCGTTCCGTGCGCCGCCGCACTCGCAGTGGTTCCCTTCGCGACGGGTTGGGCTCCTTTCAACATCGCATCGAGCGCGCTGTTCTTTCTCGCGGTTCCAGCGCTTTCGGTGATCGGCATCTTGCTGGCGGGCTGGTCGTCGCGCAACACGTACGCATCCATCGGCGGCGTGCGTGGTGCGGCGCAGATGATCTCTTACGAGCTGCCTCGGACGCTGTCGGTCCTTTCGCTGTGCCTTCTGGCCGGCTCGATCTCCACCGTGGGAATCCGTGACGCCTGGCGCTGGTGGTGGATTCCGCTGACAGCGGTTGGGTTCCTGGTCTACTTCATCGCCTCAATCGCCGAGCTTAACCGCGGCCCCTTCGACCTACCAGAAGCGGAATCCGAGCTGGTAGCGGGCTACTTTGCGGACTACTCGGGGATTCGCTGGGCGATCTTCATGATGGTTGAGTACGGCGGCATGGTGGCGGCTTCGCTCTTTGGTGCTGCGCTGTTCTTTGGCGGCGGTTTGGGTCTACCGGGGGCCTTAGGCGCGGTGGTGTTTGTGATCTTGGCGTGTACCTTGGCCACCGTGATGATCTGGGTGAAATGGACGTTTCCGCGCATGCGACCCGACCAGCTGATGGGGCTGGCGTGGAAAGTCCTGACCCCCATGGCGCTCGTACAGCTCTTGGTCGTCGGGGCGGTGATCGCGTGGCTGTAGACTCCGACAAGCGGTGGTCCTCGGTCCCCGACCGCACCTCCACGCTCGTCAACTTGAAGGTCTCGGCCACCAACGACTACGCGCCGGGCGTGCGAGGCTTCTTTGAGCGCTGGGCGAGCGTGTTCACGGGCCTCGGCATCACCGCCAGTCGAACCACCATCAAGCCCACGACGCTTCGCTACCCCGATGAGAAGCTCACCTTGTCACCAAGATGGCGCGGCGCGCTGAGGCTGACCGGCATCCTCGGCCGAGAAGACATTCCTACCATTGAGTCGGCTCCGCCCGAGTACAACGGGCTTATCGACGATCTCTACCACCGCGACAAGCTGCCGCCGTGCGTTGGGAACTGTCCGGCCAACGTCGATGCGCGCGGTCAGGCGTACCATCTCGCCGACGATCGCGTCGCCGAGGCTTACGAGCTCGTCCGGAGTCGCAACACGATGCCCGGGGTGCTCGGACGCATCTGCCATCACCCGTGCGAGACCGCCTGCAAGCGCAACTACTATGACGAGCCCATTGCGATCAGACCGCTGCACCGCGTCGCCTACGAGCGGTACGCCGAGGTCCGCGCGGAGCGCGTCAAGCCGCTGCCCCGGACGCGCGAGGAGACGGTCGCCATCATCGGCAGCGGTCCGAGTGGGCTGACAGCGGCGTTCGACCTGATGCGGCTTGGCTACGGCGTCACGGTCTTTGAGAAGGATCATCACCCTGGCGGCGCGCTGTTCTCGGGCGTTCCTTCGTATCGGCTGCCTCGCGACATCATCAAGCAAGAGGTCGACGACCTCGTTGCAATGGGCATGGAGCTCCGCCTCAACGTGGCTATCGGTGATGATGTGCCCATCGATCATCTCATCGGCGAGTACGATGCGCTGCTCATCGCCACCGGCCTTCAGGAGAGCCGCATCATCCCGATCCCGGGCGCTGATGCCCAGGGTGTGGTCGGTGCGCTGGAGTTCCTCAAGGCCGGTAACTGGAAGAACGACGCCGGCGTTAAGGGTAAGCGCGTGCTGGTCGTTGGCGGTGGCAACGTGGCCGTGGACTGCGCACGCGTCGCGCTTCGCGTCGGTGCGAGCGAGTCCACCATGACCGCCCTTGAGTCGCTCGATGAACTCCCGGCGCACCAGTGGGAGATCGAGGAGGCGCTCGACGAGGGTGTCATCGCCAACTGTTCGTGGGGACCGAACTCCGTACTCGTCGAGGACGGCCACGTTGTCGGGATGCGCCTGCAGTCGTGTCTGTCGGTTTTCGACGCTCAGGGCCGTTTCGCCCCCCAGTTCGCCGAGGAGTTCACCGACCTTCCCGCCGACGTGATCGTGTTCGCGATCGGACAAGCGCCCAAACTAGCCGGCGTGGTTGCCGGAAGCGACTTGCTGCTCACCGAGCGCGGACTGCTTCCGGTCGACGGCACGCTCATGACGACGTCGCATGCCGGAGTGTTCGCCAGCGGCGAGGTCGTCACCGGCCCTGGTTCGGCCATCGCCTCAATCGCGACAGGCCACGAGGCCGCGACATCAATCCACCGCTACCTCACGGGGGAGGACCTCTCCGCGGACAGGGTCTATCGGCCGGTACCCGTGTATTCCCGCTATGAGAAGGCGTCGCTGGTGGGGGTCGAGAACTCCCGTCGGCGGGTGAAGCTGCCTATGGCCAAGGGTTCCGAGCGAGTCAAGGACTTCCGTCAGGTTGAGCTGGGGTTCACGCACATTGAGGGACTCGCCGAGGCCGCGCGGTGTTTGCGCTGCTCCTCAGACGTCTGCGTCGGGTGCACCTTCTGCGCCCGGACCTGTCCCGACTACGCAATCAGGGTCGAGCGAATCGACGATCCGGGTGCCCGGTGCGTGACCCGCTACGACCTCGACCTTTCCAAGTGCTGCTTCTGCGGTCTGTGCGCCGAGCAATGCCCGACACACGCGCTCCAGCACACAGGACAGTACGAGCTGTCGTTTTACTCCAAGGAGCTCACGCTGTTTGGCAAAGACGAGATGGTGCGTCCGGGAGAAGGAAGCCGCGCAACCGGGGCGGACATGCTTCCCGGCTCGGCGGTCGGTACGGGTTGCGCGGTCAAGACGAAAGTGACGCCAGACAGCAGCCCCGCGAATCCTGAAGATGATCGCCGGCCCGCTGAGGGTGTGGTCTCGTGAGCGGTCTGACGAGTATCGGACTCTTTTGGGGGCTGTCGGCGGTCGCACTCTTGGGAGCGCTTGCGGTGGTGTTTGTTCGCGACGTCATGCGGATGGCCCTCGGGCTGGGCGCGTTTCTCATGGCGGTTGCCGGATTCTTCGCCTACTACGGATTTGGCTTTCTGGCCCTCGCCGAGCTGTTCGTCTACGTGGGCGGCGTGCTAGTGCTCGTGCTCTTCGCCATCATGTTCGTCCAGCGCACCGGCAGCGGTGCGCCGCTGCTCGAGTCGCGAATCGACTCGCTTACTGTCGTGTCCTCGGTGGCGGTCGCTGCAGTGCTGTTCGTGATGGTTCGACCGCTTGCGGCGGCTTTCTCGGTCTCGCTGCCGGCAACTGCCACGCAACACCTGTCCCAAGCCCTCCTCGGCCGACTTCTCCCGCAGTTCGAGGCTGTCGGCCTTCTCTTGCTTGTCTCGCTTGTCGCCGTAGTGATCATTGTGGGCGGTGAACGCGAATGAGCATGATCTTGGTTGCATGCTCGCTCTTTGGCATCGGGTTGTTGGGCGTGTTGGTACGCCGCGACATCATCGCCCTGCTCGCGAGCGTCGAGGTGATGCTCGGCGGTGCACTTGTGCTGCTGGTTGGCCTCGGGGCGAGCGTAAAGCACGTCGGCTCACCGGTGTCTGTCGAGGGCATCGCGCTGATCGTGATTGTGGTTGCCGCTGCCGAGGCGGCCGTGGGCTTGGCGCTGCTCGTAGCCGTCGCTCGCCGCCGAGGCGCCACTCGCGTCGAGGACCTGAGCGAGGTGAAGGGCTGATGGCGGCTCTTCTCATGGCCCCGTGGCTCGCGGTCGTCGTGCCTTTGGTACTGGCGATTGCGATCGGGCTTGTCGGCAGGTATGCAAAGCCGATTGTGCCGCTCGTTGCGATGATCGGGCCGCTGCTGGTTGTGGCGCTGGGCATCGGTGCCTTGGCCGCGATTCCCATCGGTGCGTCGGCTGCAGCGGAGCCGTGGACGAGCCAGCTCGCGTCGAGCGGATCGACGGTGTGGTTCGGTGTGGGCGCTTTGACGATCAGCGTGGGATGGGCGATCGACACACTTGCCGCGCTGATGCTGCTCGTGGTGGGCGTCGTCGCGCTGATGGTGATCATCTTCTCGATCGGCTACATGTCCGAGGACCCCGGCAAGGTTCGCTACTTCGCGTTGCTCTCGGCGTTCACAGGAGCGATGACGTTGCTGGTCATCGGCGACTCGTTTACGACGCTCTTCGTCGGTTGGGAACTGGTCGGTGCGTGTTCGTATCTGCTGATCGGATTCTGGTACCAGAAGCCCTCGGCGATGGCCGCTGCGGTCAAGGCGTTCTTGACGACTCGTGTCGGCGACGTCGGGCTGCTGTTTGGGCTGGCCGTGTTGTGGGCCTCGACCGGGTCGCTTGGCTACGTTGCGGTGATGCACGGGCTTGGGTCGATGGCGCCGGGTGCGATTACTGCGGCCGCGGTCTTGCTGGCCATCGGCGCCATCGGCAAGTCGGCGCAGTTCCCGCTTCACATCTGGCTGCCCGATGCGATGGAAGGTCCCACGCCGGTCTCGGCGCTCATCCACGCGGCCACGATGGTTGCGGCAGGCGTGTTCCTCATCGCCCGCACGTGGCCGCTCTTTGAGGCTGCGCCCGCAGCGCGAACGGTGTTGCTGATCGCGGGGCTGATCTCGGCGCTCGGCGCGGCGCTGGCCGCGATCCCGCAACGCGACATCAAGAAGGTGTTGGCGTACTCGACCATCAGCCAACTCGGGTTCATGTTCGCTGCCCTCGGCGTTGGGGCGTGGGGCTTTGCTTTCTTCCACCTGATAACACACGCGGCGTTTAAGGCGCTGCTGTTCTTGACCTCAGGCAGCGTCATTCATGGTTCCGGTACGCAGGACATGCGCGAGATGGGCGGCCTGCGCAAGGCGATGCCCGTTACGTTCGTCGTGTGGGTTGTCGGCGTACTTTCGCTGGTGGGGCTCTGGCCGCTTGCTGGATTCTTTAGCAAGGACGCCATCCTCGACGCTGTCTGGATTGCGGTTCCCATCGCTGGGGTGCTGCTCTTTGCCACGGCGTTTGTGACCGGCGTGTACTCGGGTCGCGCTACTCGGCTGACGTTCTTTGGGTCGTGGCGGGGATCGGGCCACGCGCACGAAAGCCCTCTGACGATGTTGGTGCCACTGGTGCTACTCGCAATACCTGCGGCGCTGCTCGGTTTTTCCGGCAACTGGATCATGACGCGTCTCGGGGAGCATCCCGAACCGCTTTCGCTGTCGATATCTGGTGTGGCCGTGGGGCTGGGTCTGGTGGGATTGCTGGTCGGATGGTCACTTGAGCGCGGCGAGAATGCCGACGAGATCCTGCAAGTGCGCCTAGGCCGGGCATGGACGGCGGGGTCTGCAGGTTTTGGGTGGGACACGGTTGTAACGCGCGTGGTGGTCGTTCCGGTTACCGTCGCGGCTCGAGTTCTCTGGGCGGTGGTCGATCGATACGTGATCGACGGCACCGTGGAGGGGACTGCAACCGTGGCGCGCTGGGCCGGGGGAGTGGTCAGTCGCCTGCAGAACGGTGATGCGCAGTGGTACGGCGCGCTCATCGTGGCGGGTGTCGCGCTGATGCTGGCGGCTTCGATCTGGCTGGGGAGGTGACGGGGGTGCTGCAGCTGGACTTACTCATCGCAGTTCCCGCGTTGGCCGCCGTTGCCTGTGCTATCGCGGGTCGCGTCTTGCCGTCGTTCCCCAAGTGGATCGCACTGCTCGCACTTCTCGCCCAAGCGGCCTTGATGTTCGCGCTCGCCCCAGTGGGTTTGTACTCCGGCGCCCGGATTGAGGGCGCGCTTTGGGGCGCATTTGGCTCCATGTGGTCGACATCTCTCGACGGACTCTCGACGCCCCTGATGCTGCTTACAATCTTCATCGGACTCGCGGCCGTGATCGTGTCCTGGGACGTGAAGGACCGGCCCGGCGCCTTCTTCGCGCTCTTGCTCGCGCTCCAAGCGGCCCTAACCGCGGTCTTCATCGCCGACAACCTGGTGCTCTTCTACGTCGGCTGGGAGTCGGTGCTGATCCCGATGTACTTCATCATCGGCGGATGGGGTTCTTCCAATCGCCGACACGCTGCAACCAAGTACCTGCTCTACTCGTTTGCCGCGGGCGCGATCATGCTCTTTGGCGTGATCCTCGCCATCGCCGAGAGCGGCGGAACCGCGCGAATCTCCGAGATCACAGCCGCCAGCGCGGGAATGTCGACGCCGTCACTCGTCTTCTGGCTCTTTACCATCGCGTTCCTCGTCAAGATCCCAGCGGTGCCGTTCCATACCTGGCTTCCTGACGCCCACACCGAAGCGCCGACAGCCGGCTCGATCGTGCTTGCCGGTGTCCTGCTCAAGATGGGCGGCTACGGTCTGATGCGAATCGCCGTCCCGTTCGCGCCGAGCGCATTTGGGCAGGCGCGTATCGCGCTCATGGTCCTTGGGCTCGTCGGTATCGTGTACGGAGCGGCCATGGCGCTGGTCCAGACGGACCTCAAGCGCCTCGTCGCCTACTCCTCGGTTTCTCACATGGGCTTCGTGATCCTGGCGATTGCCGTGGCGACACCCGATGCAATGGGAGCGGCGCTGGTAGCAATGGTGAGCCACGGGTTCGTCGCGGGACTTCTCTTCCTACTCGTCGGCTCCCTGTATGCCCGCACGCACACGCGCGAACTGTCGAGGTTCGGCGGTCTGGGCCGAGTCATGCCGATATGGGGCGTCGCTTTCACCTTTGGTGCCCTTGCGTCGCTTGGTCTTCCCGGGCTTTCGGGCTTCCCGGGCGAGTTCGCGACCGTGCTGGAGTCATTCCGCGCCTTTGGGTGGTGGACGGCCTTTGGAACGATCGGCTTAGTCCTAGCGGCCGCCTACAACCTCCGAGCTGTCCGCAGCTCGGTCCAGGGACCGGTAGGAGAGTTTACGTCTCTGCCCGACCTGGGGGTCCGTGAGACCTCGCTCGTGGTTGCCTTCTCGGTAGGAATCGTGGCGCTGGGTATCCAGCCCATGCTCCTCCTCAACGTCGCCGAGAAGGCGCTGCTGTCCCTGTCCAAGGTTGCCGGCGGGGGGATGTAGATGTCTGCCGTACTCCTTCTCTCGCTGCAGATTGGGCCGGCGCTCATCGGTGCGTTGTTCGCGTTGGCTTTTGACGCGTTTGATCGCCGAGCTACTGCGGTCGCAAGTGCTGCGATCGGGTTGCTGATATCGGGTGGTTTCGGGTTGTGGGCGGGAGTGACAGCCGCAGGAGCGACCGCATTCGATGTTCTGCGCGTCGGCGGGGCGTTCTCCACAGTCCCTGGCCTGATCGCTAT
>JBAXEO010000051.1:0-13098 GCA_037140395.1 Coriobacteriia bacterium | reverse complement strand
CAGGCCGCACGCGCGAAGCAGGCACGGCCGGGCCTACTTGCCTCGGCCCCGCGTCGCAAACCGCGCGATCGGCGGCACCTTGAGCCCGATGGCCTGCGGCGGACAGAGCTCCTGGCAGCAGTAGCAGCGGATGCAGGTCCCGTGGTCAAAGACCGGCCCGCCGTCACCGACGACAATCGCGCTCACGGGGCAGCTCTCCTCGCACTTCTTACAGCGCGTGCAGTCACCCGCGCGCTCCAGAAACGGTCGCGCAGTCGTCCACCCGCGCATTCGCTTTCCGAGCCAAGGCGGCATCATTGCCGAGAGGTCACGCGCCGGTAGCTGAAAGCCCTCGGGAGCCAGTGCGCGCCAGTCCTCGCCGACCACGTCGATCTCGTCGGCCGAGGCAAACCCGATGCCGCGTCGCGCAGCCGCCTTGTTGGAGTAGACCTCCATCGGGTCCAGACCGGCCATCGAGCTGGCTACAACGTCGAGCGCCACGCTGTTCGCCGATGCAATCACCGCCCCCACCTGCCGAGGAGTACCGCCGGCAGGGCCTTCGCCCTCCATGCCGACGACCGCGTCCATGATTGCCAGCGAAGGGTGACAGGCAAGCATCAGGTCGACCAGCATCGAGCCAAAATCGTCTCGGTCGGGGACCTTCAGATGGTACTGGGCCTTTTCCAGGCCCGGAATGCAGCCAAACAGGTTCTTGACGGCGCCAGTGAACATCATCAGCCCGTGCGTCTTGAACTTGGGAAGGCTAATGAGCACGTCGGTCTCGACAACGGCGGAGCCTAGGGTGAAAGCACCGTAAAGGCCGCCGCCTTCGCCGCTCACACGCGTGCAGGCGTCGTCAAAGAGCAGCAGCGGCACGGACTCCTCGGCGCATACCGCTCCGATGCCGGAATCCTCCCAGATCTTTCGCACGCCGCCAACGGTGTTGGGTCCACCAGGGCTGTCGCCCACAGAGACCTCGCCGCCGGCCGCCCTCACGGAGCGGATGACCTGCCGGACAAACTCGGGGTGCGTTGTGACGGCGCGCTGAGGCAGAGCCCGGGAGAGCAGGTTGACCTTCAGGAGCACGCGCTGGCCCGGAGAAACGAACGCCGCCATCCCTCCAAGCGGGGAGAGGACGGCGTCGAGTGCGGTCGCGATTTCTGCGGAGTCGTAGGTGCTGCAGCGGGAGATGCTCACGGTTGCCATGGGCCGCAGTCTACCCCACATGCGTGATTGGTGGCATGTCCCGAACCCGCCGCTACGCCGCTACGTCTGCGCAGTCTCTCGGTCGGCGAGCTTGTTGGTTACCGCGCGCATGATGGCGGGATAGCTAACGGCGCCGTCGTAGAGCGGCGCGCCATCGATTACGGTGACTGGGTAGAGCAGCCCGCGCGTTTCGATCTCGGTGACGGTCGCCTCGAACTCGGCGCGGATGCTTGCATCATCGATATTGCGGTATACGACGCGAGCGTCGTCACCAAATCGACGGCCCAATTCAGCGCCAACAATGGCGGTGATCTCCTCCGGAGACCATGAGGGGCCTCAACCCCCGGAGTAGCAGCTCGTCGTGCTCGGAATATCAAAGACCTCTACGAGTACTGGCTCAGACATGGGTCAATCCTTTCTACTTGAACTGAATCGCACCCATGGGGCACACGCGCATGCAAGCGCCACATCCGGTGCACTTCTCTTCTACCACTTTGTACACAATGCCGTTGGGTACGATGGCGTCCTTGGGGCAGGCGCGCCGAGCAGGACAGTACGGGCTGTTGTCGCATCGGAGTTCTGAAATGGTGACGAGCGGCATATCTCCGGGCCCTTCTTCTCGGTGCGTGAGCAGGTGCAGATGGCAAGCTATCGTGAGGCGATAATACCCTATGGGGTATACAGATGGCAACCCCGAGCTTCAAAGAATCGCTCGGCATCGGGCGGGGCGGTCACCGTCTGCCGATTTATGTGCAAAGGAGAACGGCGCAAATTCTTGTGACTAGGTTCACGTTCCTATATTCTTCTTAAGACAAGGTGGGGAGAGAGGTCTCTTAAGCTCCCTTGCGTGCAAAGTCTGCCTGATCGAACGAGGAGAGCGCACATGCCGAAGATCTCGCTGGCCGGGTTCAAAGATCCGGCCACTCGACCCCGCTTCATCATCTGGGCGCTGGTCATTGTCTTGGTGATTGCGGGGGTCATGATCCCGGTATTGGGAATCACCTCCACTCGCTGGTTCTGTGCCGAGAGCTGCCACAAGGTGCAGGACGACACGATCACGGCGTACCAGCGTTCGGCCCACTCCGAGATCAGCTGCATGGCCTGCCACATGCCAGTCGCTGCCAACCCGGTAATCTTCCTCATCCACAAGGCTGAGGCCCTAGGCGAGCTTGTGCAGACGGTGACCAACAACTACACCCTGCCCCTCAACGCCGAGAGCGAAGTCGCCCTCACGATGACTGAGGACAAGTGCACGCAGTGTCACAGTCCTGCGACTCGGAAGTTCACTCCGTCTGAGGGCATCAAGATCGACCACAAGAAGCATCAAGACAAGGCTGTCACCTGCACGCTTTGTCACAACCGCACCGCGCACATCGAGGACTTCCCGCTCACCCTCAAGAACCCTGATGGTTCGCCCAGCCACAAGCACGAAGACTTCATGAAGATGACGGCATGTTTCCGTTGTCACGGGCTCGAGGAGAAGGCCCCGGCATCTGGAGCGTGTGAGGCGTGTCACACCCCCGGATTCAAGCTGCGTCCGCCAAGTCACGAGGCCACCGGAGCCTTTGTCGCCAAGCACGGCGAGATTGCGCTTGAGGTCGACAAAGAAGTCAAGAAGACGCTTGCCGAGACGGGCATCCAGGCAGTTACGGGAGAGCGCAAAGCCGAGTTCGAAACCGCCGCCACCCAAAACGGCGCCAAGAAGGAAATGGTCGGAGAGCTTCTGCCGCCCGTTGCTGCGATCAACGAGTGCAGTACCTGTCACAAGGAGACGTTCTGCCTCGCGTGCCATGGCACGCCGATGCCGCACTCGAGTGAGTTCAAGGAGCCCAAGGACGCCAAGGATCCTAAGGGCCACCCCGCAATCTCCAAGCTCATGCCCGAGAAGTGCGTTATGTGTCACACGAAGGACAACCCCAACTTCTGCAACGACTGCCACCACGGCAAGAAGGTGGACTATCCGTTCGACCCAGCCCAGCCTTGGACCCAGCAGCATCCCAAGGCCGTAGCAAAGTCCGGGTTGAAGTCATGCGTCGGCACCTGTCACACCGCTCAGTTCTGCGTGGACTGCCACACCGCAAACAAGGTGTTCCCGGCCTCCCACAAGCAGCCGTTCTGGACTCACTCTCAGGCGCCCACCGTTACCACGTACGGCTCTGTGGCCGCATCGGCTACTGCGCTTCACTCGGTAGTGGCCCAGAAGTCCACCGAGCAATGCGAGATCTGTCACGGTGCCGGTGGCGTCAACGCACCGTTCTGCGCGGCGTGCCACAAGCTTGAAATGCCGCACAGCAAGGAGTTCAAGCAGTTCCACGCCAAGACAGGCCGAGAGAATCCCACAGTCTGCCTGAACTGCCATACCTGGCCCCAGCTGTGCAGCAACTGCCACCACGTGGGCTCGTCGATGACGACTCCGTGGATGAATATCCACGGAACGTCAGTCACCCAGAACGGTGCCGGCGGTTGTGTCGAGAAGTGCCACAAGCAGGCAGACTGCGTCGCTTGTCATACGGCGCGCAAGATTGTTCCGGCTTCGCACAAGGCCCCTGGCTTCATCAAGATCGCGGGAACCGAACGCGGCACCCATGCGGCGCTCTACAAGAAGGACTCGACCGTGTGCACCTACTGCCACGTAGGCGATGCGGCAAACCTGCCCAACTCGGCGTTCTGCAAGAACTGCCACAAGGTGGACATGCCTCACCCAAGCGGCTTCGGCATGAAGGATGCCAAGGCAGCGCCGTCCCTTGCCAACGCGGGAACGCACGCACAGCTGATTACGTCGGGCCAGGCGACACAGTCAAGTTGCCTGACGTGCCATGAGATAGCCTCATGCAATGCGTGCCATCACAAGGGTTCGGTAACCGACCAGCCGTGGATGCGCTATCACCCGACTGTGGTCAAGGCGAGCGGCGCGAACCCGTGCTTCGAATGCCACAAGGAGACCTACTGCTCCAACTGCCATGTGAACCTTGCGAAGCGGGGCCTGCTCAACTAAATAGATAAGGCGGCGCCTGCGAAAACCGTTTCTTTGCGCTCAGTAACCGGGAGTGCTAGCATAGCGCCTCGCCGGGATGTGGCTCAGCTTGGTAGAGCGCTCGGTTCGGGACCGAGAGGTCGTGGGTTCGAATCCCGCCATCCCGACCATCCGGACACAGACGGCAGGCCGCAGTTGCGGCCTGCCGTTCGGCTATCTAGGCGGTGCGCGTGGTTCAGTCCTTTCTGCACTGGTTCGGCTTCGGGCTCTGTCATCAACTCCCTGAGCGCTCGTTCTTTGGCGGCGGGATCCAAGTGCCGGTGTGCGCGCGTGACACGGGCATCTATCTCGGTTTTCTGATTTCTCTCATCGTCATCTCGGCTGTCCACAAGGGGGACCGACCGCGTGAATTTCCTGCGCCAGCCGGTTGGGTGGCCATCGCGCTCATGATCGGTGCGATGGGGTTTGACGGAGTGAGCTCATATGCCGGCTTTCGCACAACTACAAATGATCTGCGGCTCATAACCGGGCTGCTCGCTGGCTATGCGATCGCCGCGTTGCTGGCCCCCATGCTTAACGACGAGTTCTGGCGTACCGGAAGCCGCCAGCGCGTGCTCGCTCCCACATGGCGTTTGCTTGCGTGGCTTGGAACGGTGCCGGTGGCTTTCGTCGCGATTCGCTACGGTGCGCCGTGGCTCGGCGTGGGTTATCCGCTACTGGTTGCGGCGACAATCGTGGCGACGCTGACCGCCGTCAACCTCGTGATGGTATGTCTGACACCGCCGTTCGAGCGCAAAGCCGACCGGATCACCGATGCGTGGGCCGCGATTCTGATTGCCGTGGTGCTGTCATTCCTAGAGATTTGGCTGTCCGGTCTGCTCCGCCTGTGGCTCGAATCGACGGTCTCCCGCTTCTCCTAGACACCGCGCCAATGCGTGTCAGAGCCGTCCGATACCATACCTGCGAACACACGTTCGTAGGAGGTAATCGATGGAGACTCGCAGTGCAGCAACGTTCGCTACAATGCTCGACCGTTTCGTATCGCAGGCGCTCGCCCGCGATGTCTCGCCCCAGGTCGCCGAGGAGGCGCGCAGGGTGACTGGCCGTGTCCTGGGGCGTTCCCTCGCGGGCCCGCTCAGCGCTTCTCAAGAGCGGCGCGCTCAGGCGTACTTTTCGGCGGTCGTCAGGCGGCGTGCAGTGCGCGCCGGGCAGCCGGCCCGCGGGGCCGTGCGATTCGTAGTGGCTGCCGTCGTAGAAGATCTTCGCGCTTCAGGACGAGATGGCGAGGCGATCTGGGATCAACTTCAGAGGGGGTGGAGCGACTCGGTGCCGCATGACGTGCTGGAGGAGTATCGGCTCAGGTTGTGCGGTTGAGTATCGCGAGGACGCGCGCCAGTGACCTACCCTCCACCGACGAAGAGCACGCCACCCTGTTCGTCGAGCACCCACACGCGCTTTGCGGTCAGTTTGCCGCTCGGCGGACCCGCTGCCTCAATCACAACCACGGCTGGCTTCCCGTCAAAGGTCGCGCGTTCCAAATAGACCGGTACGCCTCGAGTATCTGCCGAGAAGGTGCGGGTCAACATGTCGACGACAGCCACGGCGCGCCCCCCACGGGAGCGGAGTGCGGTCAGCGCCTCGTGCCTCAGGCCGGCGGCATCGGCGCTCGGTGTGCTTGCCAAGTAGGACGTGTCGATTCCCTCGGCGAGCTTCATGACCGACGCTTTGTTGTAAGAGGCGCCGCTATCGACGAAGGCCGGTCCCCGCGCCGAGCATCCCGCTAGGAGTGCCGAGAAGACCAAAATGAGCACTAACGACGCGAGACTCCGCCGTACCCTGAAACCGAACAAGGAAACCTCCGTCACTCGGGTACTACCATAGTAGAGTACAGACGATTCTTTCGGACTGAGTTCACCAAGGAGTCTGACGTGGTTTCCATCATCGGCTTCATCTCCGACTTCGGACTCGGCGACACGTGGGTTGGCGTGTGCCATGCCGTTATCTATCGCGCCTGCCCGCTGGCGCGCATCGTTGACCTCGGGCACCAGATCCCACCGTTTGACATCCGCAAGGGCGCAGCCACTGCAGCGGGAGGCGTGTATCAGATCCCGGAGGCCATACACCTAGTCGTTGTTGACCCCGGCGTTGGCGGCGGCAGACGCGACCTGTGCATCGTCACCGGCAACGGCACCCGGCTCGTCGGGCCGGACAACGGCGTTCTCCTTCCCGCCGCCAACCGCGCCGGCGGGATTCTCTCGGCAATCGCGCTCGATGCCGAGAAGATCGATCGTGACGCCCCGCTGCCGACGTTTCACGCGCGTGACGTGCTTGCGCCCGCAGCGGCCGCGATTGCCTGCGGCGTGGAGCCGAGTTCGCTCGGCTCGGAGGTCGAGATCGATTCGCTGGCGCCCGCGCCGTTTGGTACCTACTCGTTGGACGGCGGCTACGTGATGGGTGAGGTACTCGAAGCCGACCGGTTCGGCTCCCTGCGGTTCAACATCCCTGCCGAGGATCTCGACAAGCTCGGGCTGCACGTTTCGCAGCTCGAGATAAGCATCGGACACAACTCGCTTTCCGTTCCCTTCGCATCAACTTTTGCCGATGTGGCCGAGGGGGAGCCTGTCGCGCTGGTCGACTCGTCAGGATGACTCACGCTCGCCATCAACACCGGCAACGCCGCCGACCGGTATGGCGTCACGCCAGGTGCCCATGTTAGAGCGCGCCCGCTGCCGTGGCGGTGTCAGACCCCAAGGCTATGCTCCGCCTAGAAGATGGAGCCGTACCGGAGGGGTCACCCAATCATGAAAGCCTGCTACGTCAACGAATTAGCCGAGGGTGCCAAAGTCGACGCGGTCTTCGCCTTGCGCGCCAAGGAGATTCGCGCCACAAGGACCGCCGAGGCCTACCTGTCGCTCGAGCTAGCCGACCGCACTGGTCAGATTCCTGCGGTGTTCTTCAGACCGTCGCCGGAGGCCTCTGCGGTTCCTGTGGGCGCCGTCGCGCGCGTGCGGGGGACGGTGACGAGCTTTCGCGGCTCCAAGCGCATCTCGGTGGACTCGCTTTGCCCGGCATCCGCTTGGGATCCCGAGGACCTGCTTGCCTCAGGCCCACGCTGTGCAGAGGAACTAGTCGTCGAGTTCAAGGCGCTCGTGCGCTCGGTCAGCGACCCCGAGATGCGGCGAGTGCTCGGCGCGGTCTTTGGCGACCGAGCGTTCTTTGAGCGCTTCGTCCGCTGCCCAGGTGCTCAGTCCTATCACCACGCTTACCTTGGCGGGCTCTTGGAGCACACCGTCGCCGTCGCTTCGCTGTGTCGCTCACTGGGCGAACAGTATCCTCACGTCGAGCAGGACTTGCTGGTCACGGCCGCATTGCTACACGACATCGGCAAGGTCGACGAGCTCTCATTTGACGTCGCTATCGGCTATACCGACGCCGGCCGACTTCTCGGCCACGTGGTTCTGGGGATGAACCGGCTACACGACGCCGTCCATCGCGCCCGAGTGAAGGTGTCGGGCGATCGACTCGCTCGCCTCGAGCATGCGGTCGTATCGCACCACGGCGAGCTTGAGTGGGGATCGCCCAAGCGGCCCTCAACCTTCGAGGCGCTCCTTCTCCATCACGCCGACAACCTCGACGCCAAGGCCGCCGGCTTCTCCGCGCTGCTCAGTGGCGCGGCGCGGGCGGATGAAGCCTGGACAGACGCAGGCAACCTGTTCCGGCGGCCCCTCTACGCACCACGTCCCGTGGAAGACGATCGTCCCTACCGAGCAGATGAAGATTCTCAGTACTCGCAGCGAACGGCGTAGATGTCTGTTGATCTGCACCACTAGCACCAGCACTATGCACTTCACACCGAGAATGCGGGTATCGTCTAGAATCGCACATGCGCCGACGCTCGGCGCTGTCCCGTACATTCGTTACGAGGAGTGAAGCATCATGTCCAACTATCCCCAGGCCGAGATCGGCGTCTTTGGCGGCAGCGGTTTCTACGAGCTGCTCAGCGATCCGCGTGAGCACAAGGTCAACACGCCGTTTGGCCCTCCGTCATCTGCCGTGATGGTCGGCGAGATCGGCGGACGCACGGTCGCGTTTCTGCCCAGGCACGGCAAAGACCATTCGCTTCCGCCGCACATGATCAACTACCGAGCAAACCTATGGGCGATGAAGGAGCTGGGCGTCACCCAGATCATCGGCCCCAACGCCTGTGGCTCGCTGCAGGCCCATATCGAGCCGGGCCATTTCGTCATCTGCGATCAGTTTGTCGATCGCACCTGGGGCCGCAAGGACACCTTCTATGATGGTCCCATCACGACGCATGTCTCGTCGGCCGATCCGTATTGCTCCAGCATGCGCAAGACCGCCATTGACCAAGCCGCGATAGCAGGTATCACCGCGCATCCTGCGGGTACGGTCGTCGTCATCCAAGGCCCTCGGTTCTCGACTCGCTCGGAGTCCAAGTGGTTTGCCTCGCAGGGCTGGGAGGTCATCAACATGACCCAGTATCCCGAGGCCTACCTCGCTCGCGAACTTGAGATGTGCTACGTCAACATCTCTCTTATCACCGACATGGATTCTGGCGTAGAGGGTGGCGAGCCCGTCTCCAATGACGAGGTCGTCCGCGTGTTCAACGAGAACAACAGCCGCGTCAAAGAACTCATCTACGGCATGATTCCGGCACTGCCCACGACGCGCAACTGCACTTGTGCGCACGCGCTCGATGGAGCCGCCTTCTAGAAACGCAATGAGGGCCCGGCTCCAACGCATCACGGAGCCGGGCCAACTCGGGTTGAGGAGTCACGTGGTCGGCGTACCTTCATTGAGGCTCGGCAAGATCTTCGGGATTCCATTCGAGGTCAACCTCAGCTGGATCATTATCTTTGGACTTGTGGCGTTCACTCTAAGCACCGGCTACTACCCTCTGGTCTCGGGGTCAGTTGGAGCACCGGAGTGGATCTTCTGGGTGCTCGGCATCGCTACAGCGTTGTTGTTTTTCGCGTCCATTCTCGCCCATGAGTTGAGCCACTCTCTGGTCACGCTGGCGGGCGGTGGGCGAGTGGACAAGATCACGCTGTTCATCTTTGGCGGAGTTGCCTCGATTGCCGATGAGCCGCGTTCTCCTGGCAGGGAGTTTGTCATGGCGGCTGCCGGGCCGCTCATGAGTCTGCTCATCGCCGGAGTATGCTATCTGGGTGTCCTCGCCGCGACGACCGCGGATCTCGCGTGGTGGGTCATCGCTCCTCTCGGCTATCTGGCGAGCATCAACCTGTTTGTCGCCCTCTTCAATCTACTGCCCGGATTTCCCCTGGACGGAGGCCGTGTTCTGCGCTCGATTCTCTGGGCGTTGACCGGTGATGTGCTCAAGGCCACCAAGTGGGCGACCCGCTGTGGTCAGCTCATCGGTTGGTCGATGGTGGGGCTCGCCGTGGTAACGGTGCTTCGGGGGCAAAGCGACTTCATCTGGCTCGGATTGATCGGTGCGTTCATCGCGTGGCTTGCCGGGGCGTCGTACCGCCAGCAGAAGATGCGATCACGGCTTCAGGGTGTCGCAGTCGGCCAGATCATGACGCCCCATCCGGCGTATGTGTCGGGCGAGATCACGCTTGAAGCGCTGGCGCACGAGCACTTCTTGGGTGCAGCCCACAGCCGCTATCCGGTGCTCTACCAGGGGCAGATCGTGGGCGTGGTGTCACTGCCCGACGCCAAGTCGGTCGCCCGTGCCGACTGGCCCTACGTGCAGGTCATCGAGGTCACCGACCGCGATCTACCGCGTCTCAGTGTGCTTGCCGAGACGCCCGTACAAGAGGTGTTGGCCCGCCTCGCCGGGCAGGAGACAGGCGCCGTTCTCGTGGTTGCTGACGGTCGCCTGGCCGGCATTGTCACGCGGGCCGATGTGATGTCCTTGCTGGAGACGCCTGCACTCTGATAATGATCGGCTGACCCCTTGCCTTGGTTTGTAACACTTGTTACGATATAGGCTATCGTCCGGCAACGATTTTGGGGTCTCTACGGTGTCAGCCGCTGCACACGATCCGCGCATTCCTCACGGCGTTATCGAGCGTTTGCCGTCCT
This sequence comes from Coriobacteriia bacterium, assembly GCA_037140395.1. Taxonomy (GTDB): domain Bacteria; phylum Actinomycetota; class Coriobacteriia; order Anaerosomatales; family JAAXUF01; genus JBAXEO01. Next base: position 2,870 of record JBAXEO010000051.1, on the reverse strand, counting down.
ATCTCAATGCACTCCTTCACCTCCGTGATGAGGGTGGCCAGACGGTCTCCTCGGCGAGGATTTCTCAGATGGCCGAGGTCAATGCGGCTCAGATTCGTCGCGATCTGGCCTATTTTGGCCAGTTCGGCAAGCGGGGTGTGGGTTACGACATCCAAGGACTCGCCGACCACATCCAGCACATTCTTGGCTCCGATCACGTGCAGCGGATCGCCATCGTCGGCGCTGGCAACCTCGGCTCGGCGATCGCCCAGTACGATGGTCTGCGTGCGCGCGGCTTTGTGGTCTCAGCTCTCTTTGACAGCGATCCGCGCAAGGTGGGGACCAAAGTGGGCGACTTGATTGTCCGAGCAGTCGGTGAACTGGAGCGGGTCGTGCATGAGCAGTCCATCCTCTTTGGGGTCATTGCCGTGCCGGCCGAGGGTGCGCAGCGAGTTGCCGACCTATTGAGCGAGGCGGGGGTTCGCGTCATCGTGAACTACTCGACAGCGTTTCTCACCGTGCCTACAAACGTCACGCTGCACAATACCGATCCGGTACGCGAGCTTTTGCATACGCTCTACTATCTGTCGCGAGCGGAAGGCGTAGCAACCGCGTGAGCTTCGGTGGTACGCTACTCGCTAGCATTCACGCGGTCGGCTCCTGCCGGCCGTACCCGGACTACATGGAGGCATACGAATGATCTCGACCCCGGTCTTTGCTATTGGGCTGCCTTTCCTCAGCGGCGTCGGTGCGCCTGAGCTGATCATCATCTTGGTCATCGTACTTATCCTCTTTGGGCCCAAGCGCCTTCCCGCTCTGGGCAAGTCCATCGGCAAGACGTTTAAGTCCCTCAAGGACGGCATCGACGGCAAGCTCGAAGAGGGCGATGACGAGGATGGCGTCGAAGCAACGACTGCCAAGAAGTCTGAGCCTGCCGCGGCCGAGACCAAGAAGCCTGCCGCTTCGGCGGACAAGACGGCGGCTAGCGACTCTGACGACGCGTAGCGTCTGCGAACTCTCGACCTTTTCGGCGCGCGGTGGTGGCACGGGGGAGATTGCTCCTCATCTTGCCAGCGCCGCGCGTTCGTATATACTCTCGTGGACATTCTGGCGGTCTGCCCGATGAGCCATTCTTGGGCGGCCTTCACCACAGCTCGACTCACCGGCTTGTTTTCTCAATCGATCGAAACGGAAGTCATCGTATGAATACAGACATCGCGCTCACCCCGGCTGGACAGGTCAAGCTGGAAGAGGAGCTTCGTCACCTCGAGACGGTCCGACGCCGCGAGGTGGGGGAGCGCATCAAGGAGGCCAAGGAGTTTGGCGACATCTCGGAGAACTCCGAGTATGACGACGCCAAGAACGAGCAGGCGTGGGTCGAGAGCCGCATCATCGAGGTCACGCAGATTCTTGCGCGCGCCACTGTTGTCGACGCTCCCACCCGAAGCGACAAGGTGACGCTTGGCAACAAGGTCAAGCTGGAATCCACCAGCGGCGTGACCGTCTACCAGGTCGTGGGTTCGGCCGAGGCGGATCCGGCCAACGACAAGATCTCCAACGAGTCTCCGGTCGGGCACGCGATCATGGGCCGCAAAAAGGGCGACGCGGTCAAAGTCACGACGCCTTCCGGCAAGATCATCGAGTACAAGATTCTCGCGATCAGTCGCTGATCGTGATGACTGACGACGCGATTCTCGGAGCGCAGCCCGCTCCAGAAGACGATCCCTTCGCCGTTCGCAGGGTCAAGCTCGACGCGCTGCGCGCCGCTGGAGTCGAGCCGTATCGCGATGGCTACGAGGTCAGCGCGCACGCGGCAGATCTCGTGGTCCGATACGCCGATCTTGAGCCGGGTACCGATACCGAGGACGTCGTCTCCGTCGCTGGCCGCGTGGTTGCGGCGCGAGATCAGGGCAAGATCGTCTTCCTGGTGCTGCGCGACTCCACCGGCGACGTGCAGCTTTTCACTCGCGTCAACGTCTTGGGCGACGAGGCTTTCTCGGCGGTCAAGGAACTGGACTTGGGCGACTGGGTGGGAGCGACCGGCACCATCCTTCGGACCCGCCGAGGCGAACTTTCAATCGCGCCGACTGAGGTCACGCTGCTCTCAAAGTCGCTGCGCCCCTTGCCCGAGAAGTACCACGGACTGGCCGACACCGAGACTCGTTATCGCCAGCGCTACGTCGATCTGATCGTCAATCCCGAGGTGCGCACCGTCTTTGAGACGCGCTTCCGAATTATCTCGGCGCTGCGCCGCTACATGGACTCGCAAGGCTTCCTCGAGGTCGAGACGCCGATGCTGCATCCCATTCCGGGCGGCGCCACGGCGCGTCCGTTCGTGACGCACCACAACGCGCTGGACATGCCGCTCTACCTGCGCATTGCTCCCGAGCTCTACCTCAAACGGCTGCTCGTTGGCGGCTTTGACCGTGTCTACGAGATCAATCGTTCGTTCCGCAACGAGGGCATCTCGGTAAGGCACAATCCGGAGTTCACCATGATGGAGGCGTATCAGGCTTTCACCAACATCGACGGCATGATGAACCTCACCGAAGGCATGGTGCGCACCGCCGCCCAGGAAGTGTTGGGCACGACGGTTGTCACCTACCAAGGAGCAACCGTCGATCTGGGCGCGCCATGGCGGCGTGCGACGATGATCGAGCTGACCAGCTCGGCTGCGGGTGAAGACGTTTCCTTCTCACGGACGCTCGACGAGCTGCGTGCGCTGTGCGCTACACACGAAATCCCGGTCGACAAGACGTGGGGCAAGGGCAAGCTGATCACTGAGCTGTTTGAGAAGCTCGTGGAGCGTACGCTTAAGCAGCCGACGTTTGTCACCGAGTACCCGCTTGAGACCTCGCCGCTTGCGCGCAAGAAGCCCGGCGAGCCCGAGC
>JBAXEO010000050.1:0-13248 GCA_037140395.1 Coriobacteriia bacterium | reverse complement strand
AGTCAATGGACTTGACCTGCTCGACCATCACCACACCCGCCACAGCCTGGCCTTCCGGAATCGCGACATGAAAGGGGAAGTCGCGCCGGGTGTTCGTGACGGGACAGGCGATGCAGAGCCCCGTGGCCTTGTTGAAAAGGTCATTGCTCACCACCAGTGCGGGACGCCGGCCGCGCTGCTCGTGCCCTGACTGCGGGTCGAAGCTCAGCGCAACGAAGTCCCCTTTGCGTGGAACGTACACCGCCATCTACCACACCTCGCGACCGGCGGAAGGACCCCAGTCGAGTTCCTCGGGCTGGTAGCCTTCGGGGATGCGACCAACCAACTCCTCTAGGGCATGCCCGCCTCTCACGCGTCGTGCCGGCGTGATGACGAGCGACCCGTCGTGCACGCTGACGTCAACGGCGTCGCCCACGTCAATTCTCACGTCTGAGAGCAGTTCCTTGCTCAAACGAAGGCCTTGGCTATTGCCCCACTTCTGGACTTTGGTGATCATGCCACACCTCCAATGGATAGCCGAAGTATAGCCATGGTGCTACAACGGGGTCAACGGTGCGAATGTATCGCGAACTACGAGAATGCACGGGGACTCGGCGCCGGAAGCACCTAGATGGCAATGGGGTCACAAGCGTGGGTTTGTCAGATGAAACAGGGTTCGGGAGTTGAATGCGGCTGCGCACGCGATCCAGAATGCAGGCTACTCCGTTGCCTCCCAGACTTCGGCAAGGAGGTTCTCCGCTCGCTCGAATGCCGCGACAACGGCCGGGTCGAACTGAGTTCCGGCGCCCGCTCGGATGATTTCCGCCGCTTCAGCACGAGTCGACTCGCCCTTGTAGATGCGCGGGGACCTGACCGCCTCATAGACGTCTGCCACGGCCATGATTCGTGCAGCAAGCGGAATCCCGGAGCCAGACAGGCCGTCCGGATAACCCGTGCCGTTCCATCGCTCGTGGTGCGAGCGCGCTATGTCCACTCCCATCCGAATGAACTCGTTGGCCGGATGATTCTCCTCGACGGCCTCGAGGGTCTCGGCACCAATCACGGTGTGCGACTTGACGATCTCGAACTCCTCGGGGGTCAGTCTGCCGGGCTTGAGAAGGATCGCGTCAGGGATGCCAACCTTGCCGACATCGTGTAGAGGTGCCGCGTTGGAAAGGAGGGTCACGAATCGCCCATCGATCCACACGCGGTAGTCTGGGTCCCGCTGCAACTCCTCGGCAAGAACCAAGCACAAGCCCTGAACGCGCGCGAGGTGTCGCCCCGTGGCATCGTCGCGCGATCCGGCCAACTTTGCCAGAGCGAAGATCATGGACATCTGGGATACCTCGACGTCTTGCTGCGCGCGCTGACGCTCGAGCGTGTTGCCGATCGCGCTGCCGAGCAGACCTGTCAGCCTGACATCTTCGTCGGTCCACTCACGACCGGCGCTTCGCGCGCCCACACCGATGCCCCCAACGACGACTCCTTCGAGACCCCGCATCGGTACCTGAAGAATCGACTCGATCCCGAGCGCTCGGATGAACTGCCTGTCGGCGAGGGCACCGTCGGGCATGTCGTCCAGCGACGAAACCCGAACCGCACTCCCCCCCATGAGCACCCCAGCGATCCAAGGTGTCGCATCGAGGGGCACTTGCGTCGTGCGATCGAAGTGAGGATCTACGCCGGGAACGTGCCACGCGTGAGCAACGCTCCACGATTGCCTGTCCTGACTGAGCAGGACCACGAAGATATTGTCTACGCACAAGAACTGGGCGAATACCGAGAGCGCATCCACAATCACGGGGTCCGTCTGCTCGGCATTGGAGCCAGCCAGACGCGCGAGAATGCCGGCAAAGAGGTCATCGAACTGGATGCGCAGCGCCATCTGCTTCTCGTCATGCTTGCGCGCAGTGATGTCGTCGATGATTCCCAAGAGACCCTCGGGCGACCTACTGTCTGCGGCGAGCGGTGCGACCGTGAGCGCTAACCAGACCTCTGTGCCGTCTGGTCGCACGCAGAGCCTTTCGCGCTCGTGATAGTCGAGCTCCCTGTCGCGCAACTTGCGCCAAGTCCCGCCGCCAAGAACCTCGTCGTCCAAGTGGGCGATGTCATCCATGGTCAGTGCCTGCAGCTCAACTTCGCTGCGACCCACGATCCGCGCGAAAGCGGGATTGACCTCGATGAATCGGCCCGTATCGGCATCGGTGCGGACAATTCCCAGCGGCGCGCGGTCAAAGATCGTCCTGAACTGGTTCTCGTTCGTGTTGGCCCGCAGGTTCTCGGATCGGGCGTGCTCAGAGAGGGTTCGCGTCAGCTTGAGGTTCTCTAGGTACATCACGCTGCTGCGAACGGAGACCAACACCGCCACGAGTGTCCCGATCCCGATGGCGTAGTAGTAGTCCCATCGATCGGCCTGTCCGTGCTGGACCACGTACACCAGATACGGGATGCCAATCACAAGCGCGGCCGGTCCCGCCAATATGGGCACGAGATTCACCACCCCGTCGAGCGGCGCATCGAACAAGCTCGGCCCTTCTGGTTTCCTGATGCGCAACCAGGCTGTCGCGGCAATGAGAAACCACCCAGCCATCCACAGGAGATCCATGCTGTAGGCGACGGGTCCCCCGGAGACGTAGCTTCCGGTGCTCAGTGTCGCGAAATACGCCGTATCGGCAACGGCCCAGCTCCCGAACGCCGTACCGAGCAAAACGTTGGGCGTGAGATGACGGGACCACTTGTAGCCGAGAAGAAAGGCGCAGAAGGCGAGGTCAAAAACGATGCTCAGGAACTCAGTGAGCTCGCCGGAGTCGTGCAAGAAGAGCGTCGCATGGGCCGGCTTGAGAACCAGTACTTGAGCCAGAAAGAGGCTGACAAGAAGCACGAGTCCGAAGTCGGCAGAGTCGCCGATCCAGTGAAATCGCGAGGCACGTTTGGACTCCACCGACAAGAGGATGACGGGAATCATCAGCATATAGGCCAGTAGGGAAAAGTCGACAACGAAGCTCTGCAGAGGGGGACCAGCGGGATCAACGTAGGACGCGTAGACGGACCAGTACGCCTCGACCGAAGCGAACACGATCACTGCGAGACAGATGAGTGCCCACTCCAAGCGCAGCCGACCTCTCGTCTTGCGGACTGCAAGCGCAGAGGCCAGCACGGCGAGCACCACCGGCAGCATGTAGAGAACGCTCTCTATAGTCGCGCGCGTCCCGAAGGGGATTGGAAGCAAGTGCACGCCGGCATACGCAACGCCGAAGAGCAAAGCGCCGCAAAACACCAAGAGAACACGCCTGAGCTGACGTGTTGAAGCAGCAGCGGTATCCACTGACAGAGCTAACGACAATCCACGCACCTCCCCACTTCTGTATCGGCAATGGTCTTGGCGACTTGACCGGAATCTACCTGCTTCAACGATTGGCCCGAAGCATCGCCGAGCGGGCACGTTCTCGTCGCAGCCCTCCCTCGACCAGACCCGAGCCCAGTGGACGGCGGAATGTGGTGGCAGACCTTCGAGCAGATGATCCCTCTCAGAACACAACAGGGGCCACACCCGCGTTGCGCGAGAAAGCATACTGACACTGGGGTCTAACAGGATGAACTCGTCCCGCGGGCGAAAACGCCTGGACCGCGCGAGTCTCAGCCTGCTTTCACCCGGTTGCGGCCGCCGTCTTTCGCGACGTAGAGCGCCCTGTCGGCCCGGCCGACCACGGAGTCCGCAGTCTCGCCCGAGACGGGCTCGACGAGCGCCGTCCCTATGCTGATGGTGATGGGACCCTGGCCCGTGCATCCTGGCGGCAGTTTCACCGCCTCGACGGTGGCCCGGATGCGCTCGCCGAGCGATGCAAGCTCAGGCTCGTCGAGATCGGGCGCGATGACCAGGAACTCTTCGCCTCCGACCCGGCCGACGATGTCGTACGGCCTGACCGCTTCACGGAGTGCCTGCGCCGTGAGCCGAAGCACCTCGTCACCTGTCGCGTGCCCGCACGCGTCGTTGAACCGCTTGAAGTGGTCGATGTCGCCGAGAAGAACGCCCGTGTTCTGGCCGGTCCTGTCGGCTCGCGCCAGCTCGTCTTCGAGTGCGCCGACGGTGTGCCGCCGATTCCATAGCCCCGTAAGCCCGTCGGTACTTGCCATGTGCTCGAGCTGCGCGCTCGCCTTTCGCAGGCGGCGTTGGAGCCATACGACCAGCCCAAACACAGCGGTCAGCAAAATCGCGAGTACGGCGAGTCCGGTGGCGGCGAGGGCGGTCTGATTCGCCCGAAGCGCCTGGCTAGCGGCCGCAAATGGGAGCGTAACGCTCAAGGCCCCGCGAATGTCGCCCACCTTGTAACCCTTGTGGCACTTGAGGCAGCTCTCATCGACGACCAGCGGCCGCATGTATCGATACACCTCGTCCCCGTTGCTGGCCTTGCCCGACCACCAGTACTCATGAGTGCCGGTCTCGAATGCTTCCAGTCCCTGACGCTCCCATTCGTCGGGCGCGTTGTCTGGGTTCACGAGTTTGAGGCTCGTCAGCTTGAAGACAGAATGCGCGCCGCTGGCCTTGAGTTGGTCGCCAATCTCCCGTGTCATTGCGGCAGGGTTTCTCAGCGTGACCGGTGTTCCATCCGAGAGCTTGTCGTCGGCTGTTACGCCGAGCATCTCCAGATACGGGTTTGTCTGAACGGCGTCGCTCTTCTTCAGGTAGACGCCGCCGCGCTTCGAGTTCCATGCGCGTGCGGCGATGATCGTATCGGCGTATGACCGCGCCTGTTCAAGTGCGCTTTCTCGGAGAAGTGCGTCGGAGCGGGCGCCCAGCCAAACGAAGACCGTGATCGTGAAGATGGTGAGTAGCGCAATCAGAACTACCGAGAACAGGCGTACGTAGCTTCCGCCGCGCCACGGTGCAGCCAACGCAGAATCGCGCTGTGCGTTGATGGTCGAGCTGCTCTCCTTCTGACGATTCGCGTCCATGGGGTAGTTATTGGCATCGCAGCCGTTTGTATAACCGCCATCACGACTCGGTCGGCTCTTTCGCGGTCGCGAAACCGCGGTCGCCGTCGCATCTCGCGCTCGGGCTACCTAGGGCCAGCAACGAGCTTTAGCGACGCCCTGGACAGGGTGGTCCCTCTTTACAACCGGCAAGGTGATCGAGTACCAGACGGCACCGGCGATCGAGTTTTCCTCGCCGGATTCAATCAAGGTGCTGAACTGAGACGCCGACTATTCGACTCACCGGAGGTCAGAATCTGCCTTTCGGGATGATTGCGACGCCAGAAGCAGGGAGGACATGCGATCGGAGCATCAGAGATTCTTTCAAGCGCCTACCACGAGTTTGCGTTCGTCATCATCATGTCGAACTTCGTGAGTTGAGCCGTTGCCCAGGCCGGGAAGCCGTGGTCAGGCCTCTAGGCCGTTGAGCCACCTGGCTTGACGTCAGGCCCGAAACACCATGACACGAGCTGCGGGTTGTGTTTGGGCATGAGCGGAATCGGGCGAATACGCGACGGAATGTGCAGGCGCTCCCGAATACTCGTGAACGTCCTTGAGGGCAGTACGAAGTACGCCAGCAGAGCAAGGATGAGCAGCAGAGCCACCGCGGCCTTCAGGACCCTCACGAGAGCGTTCGGCCCCATCGCCTCATCCTCGGCCTGCTCGGATGATTCGTGGTCCTCTGGCCAAGACACGTTGTCGTGGGACCCGGAGCTAAGGTGAGGCGGTTGCTCCCAAGGTCCGGGTGACATCAACGCTTCCCTCCAGAATCGGCTCGACTCGGCGGAGCGTCTCATCCAGCGCATCCATCCGTTGCGCGACCTGCTCAAAGGCGGCCGCGTCAACGCTGATGCCCCCCATGAGAGGTCGATCCACCGCGACGATGAGGAACACCAACATGCCGATCATCACGGCTAGGCCAGCGCAGAGCACGTAGGAGAGCCAGTCGTCCTGCGCGATGAGCAGCGCCGCCATCGCAATCGTGACCGCGCCACCAGCGATTACGACCCACCACAAGACGCTCAACAGACCTGTTCTCACGGTCTCCTGTCTTATGCGACGCAGCTCAAACATCCGGTTAATCTCGTCGAACTGGCGCGCCTGCACGTTTGACTCCCCGAGGTCCGCCGGCTTGAAACCCAGCGACCGGACCATGAGCGCCGTAACGACGTCCGAAGTCGCGTTGGGGTGCTCGCCCCTCTTCATAGCGGGAAACTCCTGCTCGGCGACGAGCGTGACGTAGTCGCGCAGCAGCAGGCGCGTGGCCAAGCGATCGGCGCTCGGTAACCCCTCGGCGTCCCGGTACAGATTCCCCGCGACATTCGCCTCTTCGCGAACCCTCGATTCGGTCTCCGAGTAGTTCGCCCAGGCAGCGACCGCGATCATCGCTAGCAGCACCGCATAGAGCGTCGCCGTCGCCAGAACGATGACGCCGATGGTGTCGCTGGAGTCGCGGGCCTTGTCGCCAACCCACCTGCGCATCAGGTAGTGGCTCGCAAGCGCAAAGGCAGCGAACCCGCCGATGATGATTGCGGCAAGCAGCCAAGACGGAATCCTGTAGATCATCACGGCCATCCGTGTCGCCCTCCCCGCCTAGTACCCGGCCTGGTTCAAGACGTCGGCCAGATTCTCCACCTCATCGACCTTCCAAGTGTCCCCCGTGCGCTGCATCCGAATCTGCACGCTGAGCACTTTGCCCTTGTAGGGTACAGCGACCACCGCGTGCGCGACGTCTCCCTCGACCGTCTGAGATTGAATCGCACCCTGAGCCAAGGCCTCAGCGACTAGGGCCTTCATCGCGTCGTTGCCGAAAGGAACGCGCTTGGAGAGGGACCCCGACTCCACCTTCTTGCGAATCTCTGCGTCAATCGTGGTGGCCACCTTGGCCTTGAGTTGGTCCTTTGTCATGCCGGGATGTTTGCTGAGATAGCCCGCGGCTAGGTTGCTGTGTTCGTTTGAGTCCGAGAGCACCTCGTCGACTGCGTTGCTCGCGATTGCGGTGGTGTCAATGGAAGCTGCCACACCCTCAGCATCGCCTCTCATCGCGGCCGTCGCGATGGCGGTAACGGCCTTCGCAGGGGCGCTACGCCTGGAACGTGCCAACAGATATCCTTCCGCCCCAAGCACTACGAAGACAAGAACGATCCCGCAAACAGCGAACGTGGCGCGCCAGCGCGTCCAGAATCTCGCGGCACCCCTCTTGTGAGGCGAAGACACCATCCGAGCAGGTTCACCCCCGAATCTGATTCTTGTTTCCCCGTCGAGCCGAGACGACTTTGATCACGTCAATCACTATGACAGGAAGAGCGATTGCGGGCGCGATGATGGTCCACTCGGCGAGTCCGAGGGGTACCGTGCGGAAGATCTCCTCGGCACCAGGAAGATAGACGACACCCATCTGCAGCATCGCGCCCAACACGATCGAACCGAGCAGCAGACGGTTTTCAAAGCTCGCCCGAGAGAAGATCGAGTGTGTCTGCGAGCGGAATGTGAGCGAAAACAGCAGCTTTTGCAGGACCAGTGCGGTGAACGCCGCAGTTTGTGCGGTCATCACCGAACGTGCGTACTGCTGGGCAAACGCGTCGTGCGAAAGTGGCACGCCGTGCAGCAGCAACACGCCGAGATACGCACCGAGTGTGCCGACCATCAGTATCGAGCCGCGCATGACGATCCGCATCACAGACTGTCGCGAGACGATTCCTTCGTCGGCTCCGCGAGGTGAGCGCGACATGATGTCGTTCTCGGCGGAATCGACGCCGAGCGCGAGTGCGGGCAGGCTGTCGGTCGCCATGTTGGTCCACAGTAACTGCACCGGATAGAGGGGAACCGGAAGCCCCGCGACCGTTGCCAGAAACATCAGCAGGACCTGGCTCATGTTCGCCGAGAGAAGGAACTGGACGAACTTGGTCAGGTTCGTAAAGACCACGCGCCCCTCGCGAATCGCCGAAACGATCGTTGCAAAGTTGTCGTCGGCGAGCACCATGTCCGCGGCGTCCTTCGCGACCTCGGTTCCTGTGACGCCCATCGCCACACCGACGTCGGCTGCCGAGAGGGCCGGTGCATCGTTGACGCCGTCACCTGTCACCGCGACCACATTCCCCTTGGCCTGCAGCGCGTGCACGATGCGCATCTTGTGCAGTGGGTCGACTCGGGCGACCACCGTGGTCTCGGTCAGCGCCGAGGCGAGCTCGTCATCGTCCATGCTCTCGATGTCGCGACCGGTGAGCACTCGTCCGCCCTCAGGAAGGCCGACCTCGGTCGCAACCGCGCGAGCGGTCACCTCGTGGTCACCCGTCACCATGATTACCCGCACCCCGGCCCCCCGAGCGACGCGAATCGCCTCGGGGACCTCCGGGCGAGGGGGATCAACCAGTCCGACGATGCCAAGCAGCGTGAGCTGCTCCTCGGCGCTGGCAAGATTCTTGGGGCGCGTCTCAAAGCGGCGTTCGGCAACGGCAAGTGTGCGCAGTCCGCTTGATGCCATGCGGACCACCGTCGCCTCGGCATGCAGCAGTTCGGAATCGCTCAGCGTGCAGCGCTCGAGGACGCGCTCAGGCGCACCTTTCGTGTACGCGGCCCACCCGCCATCCTCCTGGTGAAGCGTCGTCATCATCTTGCGCTCTGAGGTGAAGGCGATCTCGCCTCGTCGTGGTGCGAGCACCTCGGCAACGGCCTTCTCGAGCCCCGCTCGGCGGGCAGCAGCAACCAATGCCGTCTCGGTGGAATCACCCACCGCTCGATCCCCGGTGACTTCGGCGTCGTTGACCATGACAGCCGCTCGCAGGAGACGCATCGCCCACTCCGGCGCAGCGGGACCGATGCCAACCGGGCCCAGCGAGCTCCCGTCTCTGCCCTCAAGCGCCACGACCGTCATCTCGTTGACGGTGAGCGTACCGGTCTTGTCGGTGGCGATGATGTTGGTGGAGCCAAGCGTCTCGACCGAGTGCATCTTGCGCACGATCGCGCGTTTCTCGGCCATGCGCTTGACGCCGACCGCGAGCGTTATGGTTACGACCGCCGTCAGTGCCTCGGGAATCGCTGAGACCGCGAGCGAGACCGCCGCGAGGAACATCTCGTCGAGCGGTCTACCGGCCACAACTCCTGCCGCGAAGACGAGCGCCGATGCGACCACCACAAAGAGGGCGATCATGCGTCCCACGCGTTTGAGTTCACGCTGCAGCGGAGTCGTTGGCTCCTGCCCACTGGAGGCCTCCGCGATCCGACCGAGCTGTGTGCGATCGCCCGTAGCCACAGCCACGCCCAGCCCTCGACCGCTCTGGATTGTCGAGCCCAAGCTCGCCATGTTCACCTGATCACCGAGGGCAACGTGACTCCCGCCGATCGCGTCGATGCTCTTCAATACTGGGAGTGACTCGCCCGTGAGCGACGACTCGTTGACCTGGAGGTCAGCGACCTCCACTAGCCGGAGGTCAGCCGGGACGATATCACCGGCAGCTAGAACGACAAGATCACCGACCACGAGCTCGCGGGCAGGAACATTGTTCTTGCGCCCATCGCGCATCACCGTGGCATGTGGAGCCGACATCTCCCGCAGTGCATCGATGGCGGCCTCGGCTTTACTCTCCTGAACAAAGCCGAGCACGGCGTTGAGCACAAGAATGCCGAGGATGACCAAGGCGTCTAGATAGTCGCGCCCACCGGCGGCAATGAACGCCGCAGCAATCAACAGCCAGACCATCACGTCGTTGAACTGCGAGAGGAACATCCGCATACGCGACGGTCGTTGAGGTGGTGGCAGCTCGTTGGGACCGTCTGCGGCGAGCCGTGCTTCGGCCTCGTAAGCATCCAGGCCGCGATCGCGGTCGGCGCGTGTGCGCTCGAGAGTCTCAGAGACTGTGGCGCGATACCAGGCGGTTTGTGCGCCCTCATCGGCGACCGCTTGAATTGACGGGGTTTTCGTCATCACTTCCTCCTGTGTCCAGACGGCATACAACGCGAGTACGCCCGAGAACACAGGACTGACGTGCGAGGAAAAGGGAAGCCCTCGGCACGCCCTCGCGCCGAAGGTCTGGTCATTTTGTGGTCCGCCCGGGGCCGAAACCGCGCCCGTGATGACGACCGGACCGCCGAGCAACGCTCGGCCGACTACTCCCCTTCACGAACTAGTGTACCCACTCCGAAGCACGCATGGGCCGCACGGCCTCGGCACCGCGAGAGCCTGCCGGCCGTCAGCCTTCTCGGCTGAGGCCACGCCAGACCGCCGAGCCAAATTCTCGCACGCCCGCCACGACGTGACGCGGGCCACGTCTCGCGAGACGGATTCGGGCGGCGATGTAGCGGTGCATCTGGGCGACGTCGCGGGCGCTCATCTCGCGAAGAGCCTCATCGAAAGCGGGCGGCGTGATCTCGGCAGAACCCAGACGGCGCACGCCCGCCAGCCCGTCGGCGGAGGTTGCAAACACCGCGCCCGCAGCCTCGCTGAGTCGCGCGCGCAGACTCTCGATGTCAGCCTGCAGCCCGGAACGCTCACCCGGCTCAAAGGCCGCGAACTCGTAGTCGAACGGCACCTCGCGAATGGGGCGTCCGGTGACCACGTAGAGCTCGCAGTAGAGGTACTTGAACGCGAGGCGCACGAGGCCTTCCTTCTCAATGCGGCGCATCGACGTGCCGACGGAACAGCTGCGCAGGATGCGGAACTTGCCCTGCGATGCGGCTCGCTGAACGTAGTCGTGGTCCTCGGCTAGCACGACCGTCTCGTCAAAGCCGCCAATCGCCTCGTGGACATCTCGGCGGACCAGAATGCAGAAGCCGGGCGCGTGAGGAGAGACGTACTGCATCACGTCGAGGTACATGTTGACGACTTCGCACGCGAACACGTTGCGGGCGTCGCGCTCGATGGGATCGACGAATGTGGTGGCTGCAGACAGCCCACGCTCTTCGAACTCCGCCACGGCTGACTCGATGAAGTGGACGTCGAGCTCGTCGTCGGCGTCGAGGAAGAGGATGAGGTCGGATGTGGCGACTCCGGCGCCTGCGTTGCGGCCCGCCGCCGGCTTGCCGCCATCCACCACCTGCGCGCCGTGTTGCTCGGCGATGGTGCGCGTGCCATCGGTCGAGCCTGCGTCGGCGATCACTATCTGATCGGGGCGCTGAGTCTGACGCTCGAGCGTGCCGAGAAGATCGGGCAGCCTGTCGGCCTCATTGAGCGCGGGAATCACGACGGTGACGGTGGGCGGCATGGGACTCCTGGGCTGTGAACGGTCGGGGGGCCCGACTGTCTGGCGGACAGCGGGGCGAAAGGTGCAGCGGTTCACCTCCAGTTTCGCACAGCCCGCCACGCGCGGAGGCGCCGACCCCTTCGGGCCGACGCCTCGGTTGCTTGCGTCACGCGTGCGCGCGCCCGGGCTACACCTGCTCGATGCGCATCAGGACCCAGTCCAGCGTCGGGTCGTTGAGCTGCACGCCGCAGTAGGAGCACTTGACGTAGTTACCGTCGGTGACCGGACCGCCGCAGTTGGGGCACTTCTGGATGCTCGCATCCATCTTGGACTGCACGCCTGCCTTGCGCATGAATGTCCAGTACTCCTGGAAAGTAGTGGCCGTCTTGCCGTCGCCCAGCTCACCCGGGTTGACGATCTCGCCCGTACGCTCGTCGACCGTATAGTCGATGCATGCGGCTTCAATCAGCATCTTCACCGAGTCGTACTCACCCATCTTGACGACCTCGACCGGCGACATCTGGGTGATGTGGACGTTGTCGAGCTTGTTGATCTGACCCTTCTGCACGTAGTCCGTCTGCACGCTGTTGTTGAGCACCGTGAACTGCTGGTCGGCCAAGAAGCGTCGTACCGGTTCGAGGTTGCGCGCCATCCATGCGTACTGGATCGCGACGAACATCTCGTTGACTCGGCCAAAGAACATCTGCTCGTTGAAGTTGGGGTCGGCCGCCTTGATCTCGGCGAACAGGTCGCCTTGCTCTACCTCCGGAATCGCTGCCGAGATATCCGCCAACGTCGCACCGCCCGAGCCTCCGCCACCGCTCTTACCCTTGATGATCACGTAGACCACGACCGCAAAGATCACAGCGATGATGATGATCGTGCCGCAACATCCGCCGGAAGACCCGCCAGACGAGCTACCGCCAACAAAGGGGATACTCGAGCCACCCGACGAACCGCGAGACGAGCCGCCAGACGAGCTGCCCGAGGACTTCGAGCCACCGGAAGACGAACTACCGCCGACATGCCCGCCACCAGCGCGCGCGAACACGACGGTCGGAATGAGCAGCGCTACAACCAGGAAGACGACTGCCAGAACGGCCAGTATCTTCTTGGCGCGCGAACTTGTGAGCCCCCTCATGACGTCCCCCTACTCTGTCTTGGTTCCGCACTCGGGACAGAACTTGGCGCCTGGGGCGAGCTCGGTCCCGCAGTTGGAGCACGCCTTCTTGAGCGGCTGACCGCACTCGGCGCAGAACTTGGCGTCGGGCGCGACGGGTTTGCCACAGTTGGGGCACGGTATTGTGGCCGCCGCACCGCCGGCCACTACTGCGGCCGCTGCAGCCGGAACGTCGGTCGGAGCCGCAGGGGCCGCTGCAGTCGCCTTCTCGGCAGCTGCAGCATCGGTCGCGGCCTGCTGCACCTGGCCAGCCTGCATGTTTCCGCCGATGCTCTGCCCGATACCGGCGCCGATGAACATGCCTGCCATCGACGAGCCGTCACCGCCCTGCTTGAGGCCCTCGGCGGCACCGAACATCGCCTCAGTCTGGGCCGCAGCCATGTAGCGCGGGTCGCCGGCGAGACGCATCTTGGCCATGCGGTCTTTGATGTCGAGAAGCCGCTGGCGATCCACGTCGTCCATGTTGACGAGGAAGTCCTCGATACGGGTGAGGAGAAGGCCAAACGCTTCGAGGTACTCGGCGGCCGTCGCGACGATCGCTTTCTCGAACTCAAGCGTGTAGGTGCCGTCGGTCACATCGAGGAGCGACCACTTTTCGGACTTCATCTTGGAGAAGACGGTCGCCCGCAGGATCTTGGTCAGCTGGTCCTTGATGGCGTCGATGATGAAGTCGTTGCTGGTGATCGTCTGCGTGCCGATGAGATTCAGGATCAGCTTGCCGGGGTCGACCACCTTGTAGACGAACTCGCCGAATACCCCGCACCGAACGACCTCGCCCGTGCCCGGATCTTCGACCTCGCCCATGGAGCCGCCAAACTTGTTGTTGGCGAACTCGCGGCTCGAGACGAAATAGAGCTCGGCCATGAGCACGTTGCCGCCGGTGAAGCTGTCGATCAGCCCGCCTAGGAAGGGAATCTGCGCACCGTCGAGCTTGTGCTG
>JBAXEO010000049.1:0-13280 GCA_037140395.1 Coriobacteriia bacterium | reverse complement strand
GACCACGGCACCACGTCGATCCGCTCGCCGCGCAGCTCACTCACGATCATGCGCACGCGGCTGCCCTTGGGGCCAACACACGCGCCGACCGGGTCCAGACCGCTTTCACGGCTGGAAACCGCAACCTTGCTGCGCATCCCGGGCTCGCGAGCAACGCTCTTGATCTCGACGATGCCGTCGTAGACCTCGGGCACCTCAATCTCGAAGAGGCGGCGAATAAGACCCGGGTGGGTACGCGAAACCACGATCGACGGTTCGTTTGAGGACTTGCGCACGTCGATGATGTAGGCCTTGATGCGCTGGTTGTGGTCGTAGCGCTCGTTGTTGGGCTGCTCGGACGGCGGTAGCAGCGCCTCGACGCCCTCGCGGATCTTGATGAGCGTGTAGCGGCTGTCGCTCTGCTGCACGGTTCCGGTGACGCTCTCGCCCACGCGATCGGCGTACTCGTCAAAGATCCGCTCGCGCTCGGCGTCTCGGATGATCGAGCCGATGACGTTCTTGGCCGCCTGAGCCGCGATTCGCGAGACATCGTTTGGAGTGACGTCGCGCTCCTCGTAGATCGGCTCCTCGCCGGCCTCCTCGTCCCACTCGCCCTGGGGCACGAGCTCGAACACGTAGATGCGACCGCTCTCGCGATCGATCGTGACGCGAACCGGGTTGTCCAGGTCCAGTATCCGCTGGTACGTCGCAGCAAGAGACTGCTCGAGCTTCTCGAGCATCAAGAACTCATCGATGTTCTTCTCCTGCGAGAGCAGTCTGAGTGCCTGCGTGAGAGTAAGATCCTCGCTCACAGTTGACCCCTTCCCTGACCGAAGTCGACAACGCCCTTGAGGCGCGCCTTCTGGATAGTCTCAAACGGTACACACACGCGGTCGCCGTCTATCTCGACAATGACCTCGTCACCTTCCATGCCGATCAATACGCCCTTGACCGAGGCGCGCTTGTCTCCCCTGAGAACTTTGATGTTTACGCTCTGCCCTGCAAATCGAACGAAGTCGGCGCGCTTGATCAAAGGACGATCGACTCCAGGCGAGGACACCTCCAGCACGTAAGGAACACCAATGGGGTCCGCCTCGTCGAGCAGGTCGGAAACCCATCTGCTGGCCGAGCCGATCGCGTCAAGATCCGTACCCTCACTGCTCTCGAGAAGGACCCGGACGACCTGGGTCCCGTGCCCGCCGAGAATCTCAACTGCCACGAGTTCGAACCCGTGCACACTAGCCTCGGGCTCAATCAGTGCCGTGAGCCGGGCTACAACTTCAGTTGTGGTCATCCTTCACCTCCCTGTTCGCAGAACAAAAGAAGCGAGCATAAGCCCACTTCTCCCAAGACGACATGTTTCACCTGCCGGGCGATTCTACCACACGGTTTCAGCTCGACAAACAGCCGCTGCCCGGCTCCCGCCGAGCAGCGGCACGCATCGACTCAAAGCCTTGCGGCTTTAGTATCGGCTCCGGTGCTCAGCAACTAGGCCGGCCACGTGTGCGGCCGCGCCTTCCAGGGGGACCGCCACTCGCTCGCCGCTCTCGCGGATCTTGAGTTCAACCACGCCATCAGCGAGCCCGCGCTTGCCAACCACCAACTGAAACGGCCATCCGACCAGATCTGCGTCGTTGAACTTAACCCCAGCACGTTCATCGCGGTCGTCGATCACGGTCTCGATGCCTGACGCGGCAAGTTCAACCCAAATTCGCTCGGCGACCTCGGCGACCTCGCCGTCGGCCATCAGCGGAAGGACAGCGACCTCCAGCGGGGCGACGGACATCGGCCAGATGATGCCGGACTCATCACTGTGCTGCTCGATGACGGCGGCCAGCGTGCGACTGACTCCCACGCCATAGCAACCCATGATGAATGGCCGCTCATCGCCGTTCTCGTCGGAATAGGTGGCACCCATCGACTCGGAATACTTGCTACCGAGCTGGAAGACCTGGCTCACCTCAATGCCACGCGCGCCAGTGAGCACTCGTCCACACTCGGGACAAGCGTCTCCCGGCTGTGCGAGAACCAGATCGGCCCACTGCTCGACCTCAAAGTCGCGACCTGGCTGAGCGAATATCAGGTGGTAGTCACTCTCATTGGCGCCGATTCCCCAAGCAACATCCGTGTGTAAGCTCTCGTCGGCGACGATCAGGGTGCCCGACGGCGGATCGACAGGGCCGAGTGAGCCCTTGGGAATCCCAAATGAAGCAAAATCAGCCTCGTCGAGAAGCTCAACATCCGAAACCGCCCAGTTAGCCTTGATTGGGTTGAGCTCACGGTCGCCGGGGACAAGGAAGTAGACGAGCCGACCCTCGGGGGTCTTGCCCGCCATGGTCTTGACGGTGTCATGGTCACTGATGCCGAGAAAAGCCGACAACTCAGCAATCGTACGGATATCGGGAGTATGGACGCGCTCCATCGGGCGAGGCTCTGTGGTGGCGGGAGAACGGACGACAGCCGTCTGCGCCGCCTCCACGTCGGCGGCCCAGCCGCACTCGCAGTAGACGAGCTCGGCCTCGCCGTTCTCGGCGATCGCCATGAACTCTTTGGTGACCTTGCCGCCGATCTGCCCGGAGTCTGCTTCGACCTCTCGGTAGTCCAGACCGCAGCGCTCGCAGATGCGCGCATATGCGCGGCTCATGGCATCGTAGTGCTCCTGAAGCGACTCCTGGGAGGCATGGAAGCTGTAGGCGTCCTTCATGATGAACTCGCGGCCTCGCAACAAACCGAATCGTGGGCGCACCTCATCGCGGAACTTCACCTGAATCTGATAGAGCGACAGCGGCAGCTCACGGTAGCTGCGAACATCGCTGCGAACGAGCGATGTGATGAGCTCTTCGTGTGTCGGGCCAAGACAGAAGTCACGTCCGTGGCGATCCTTCAGGCGCATGAGCTCCGGACCGTACACATCCCAGCGAGCAGACTCCATCCACAGCTCGGCTGCCTGCATTGCGGGCATGAGAAGCTCCTGGCTGCCAATTGCATCCATCTCCTCGCGGACAATCTGCTCGATCTTGCGCAGTGAGCGCCACCCGAGCGGTAGATAGCTGTAGATTCCAGCGGCGTTCTTGCGAATCATCCCAGCTCGCAGGAGCAGCCGATGGCTGGCGAGCTCAGCCTCTGCAGGATCTTCCTTCAGAGTAGGTGCGTACAGCGAGCTCATGCGCAAAGCTACAGCCATGCTTGGGACCTCTTCCGACTCGGCGGGGTGCAGATGGCAGGATACCAGCACCAACGCGCGCTGACACGCCTCGCATGCCACAGGCCGCGCGACTTCACGCCCGACAAGGCGCTACGCTTCCGTGCGCCGATCACTCCGACTTCCAGCCGCTGTACCAGAGGCGGCCATGGGCCGTACTCGCGTCGTGAGCACCACGGCTGTGCCGAGAACCAGTGCTAGCAGAATCGCGGCGAACAACGCCTCATCCAAAGTAGCCGATGAAAAGGAGGCTCCACCTGCGAGAGAAACAGCCACGAGTGCGCCCAACAGAAAGCCAAGGCTTCCGCCGGCGAACACGAGTCCATAGTTCGCTCCGGCGTTTCGCGTGCCAAAACACTCCATAGTCGAGACCCATGTCACCACGACGGCCCCTAACGAGCAGGCGGCGGTCAACAAGACCGCGGCCACGAAGTGACCTGTCCACGTGAGAATAGCTGCGGCTGCCAAAGCCGCGGCGATCAGCGAGAAGACAGCAGTTAGGCCGAACTCGGCCATTCTATCGTGGACCGTACCGGCAATCAGGGCACCCGCACTGCCCACGAGCGATATGCCAATTGCGACACCGGCTCCGCTCATAGGATGCACCGCGGATTCGAGCAACAGCCTGGCCATGAAGAACGAGCTCGCAGCTGCCATCAAGCCACTACCGACAGCAAGCGCTCTGTAGGCCGGTGCTGCGAAGGTCTTGCTCGGAGACAAACCTGCCCAAGGCAAGAGAGCGTCCGAAGGCCCATCCGGAGTCTCGTACGATCCCGGAGGCACGTATCCGCGGAGTGGATCTGTCAGCAGCTGAGAGAAGAGCACAATGAACGCGAGCAGCACAATGCCCTGTAGCAGCAGTACCGAGCTGACACCGCGCTCTTGCACGAAGAGGCGAACCGCCTGTGCGGTCCACGCCGGACCAAGACCAAAGCCCGCCACCAGCACGCCGACCATCAGTCCCCGGTATCTCTGAAGGGACCATTTCACGGTTGGCGGAACCACCGAGGCAAAAGCAAACCCCGCTCCGCCCCCAACCATGAAGCCAAGGCCCAAGAGCATGAACGGCGCGATGGAACTCGGCTCTATCTGAACCGGGGACATGCTGGCCAAAATCATCCCCATGCCAATCAGAACTCCCCCCGCAGTGGATGGCCAACGAGGACCAAGACGGTCCTGCAACCGCCCCCCAATGAACATCGCCAGCACAAACGATGCTCCTGCCAGTGCAAATGGAATACTGACTTGCCGAACCGTCCATCCGTGCACGCCACCAGCCGACAAGGGCCTCAGAAGCTCAGCGGCGATAGACACCCAAATCCAGAGACTGCCCAAAGAGAGAGTAATCACGAATCCGGCGAAGACCACCACGGTGCCCTTGGTTGCCGGAGTCATCAGCTGTTACCTTCCCCGCCTCGAATGGACGACTACAGGATGTGGGGATATTCTCCTGCCCGTCACTGAGACGCGCGAAGCAGGGCCGTAGACGGCGCGAAACGGCGGGAGACGGTGTGGGACCAACGGTGAACGGTGACTAGCCGCTCAGCGCATCAGCCCAGACGATCGATCTCCTCAAAGAGGGCTTCGACTATGTCAGCCTCGGCGACTTTGCGGACGGTCTCGCCTCGCGCGAAGATCACGCCCACACCCTGGCCTGCGGCAACACCGATGTCGGCGTCGCGCGCCTCACCCGGGCCGTTGACCACGCACCCCATGACGGCGACCTTGATGGGCGTGCGACGCTCTCGCAGCCGCCGTGCGACTTCCTCGGCGATTGGGATGAGGTCGATCTCGCATCGTCCGCACGTGGGGCAACTGACCAGTTCGGGACCGCGGCGCCTCAAGTCGAGTGCGGCCAGTATCTCCCAGCCCACGCGCACCTCTTCTACGGGATCCGCCGTAAGCGAGACGCGAAGTGTGTCGCCAATACCCTCGGCGAGTAGAACCCCGATGCCGATAGACGACTTGATGGTGCCCGAGAAGGCCGTGCCAGCCTCGGTGACACCGATATGCAGCGGATACTCGACTCGCTGGGCGAGAAGCCGATAGGCATCCAAGGTGGAATTCACGCTTGAGGCCTTAGCCGAGACAACGATGTCGGTGAAGCCACGCCGCTCAAAGTGCTCGCAGAAGGACACCGCACTTGCGGCAAGCTTCTCGGCAAGAGGCCAGTCGAGGTCGGCATACTCTGAGGCGAGCGACCCCGCGTTCACGCCGATGCGGATCGCAATGCCAGCTTCTCCTGCCGCGTCGATGACCGCATCGACGCGCGCGAGGTCGCCAATGTTGCCGGGATTGATACGCAACTTGGCAGCACCGAGGCGAGCCGCGTCGATGGCAATGGTGTGGTCGAAGTGAACGTCGGCGACTACAGGAAGCGGGGACGCTGCGCAAACGGCCGCGAAGCCGTCGAGGGCATCTCGGCGAGGAATCGCGACTCGAACAATCTCGCAGCCCTCAAGGGCTAGTCGCTCAATCTGCGCGAGGGTAGCGGCTGGGTCGCGGGTATCCGTGGTCGTCATGGACTGGACAGTCACCGGCGCCAAACCGCCAACGGAAACCCCGCCGACGTCCACCATGCGACTCCGACGACGACTACGCGTCCCCTGGCTGGCCCTATCCACCGTGAACCGCGTACTTCATGACATCGGAGTACATGAGATAGCCGATGAAGGTGAGCAGCAGAAGCGTCCCCGTGGCCGATAGCCCGATCGCGACCTGACGAGATAGCGGTCGGCCGATGATGGCCTCCCATATCTCCAGCACGATCTTGCCGCCGTCCAACGGAGGAATCGGCAGGATGTTCATGACTCCGAGCGACAGTGAAAGCAGCGCCACGATGAATGCGTAGTCAATGGGCCCGTTCTTCACCGCACGCGAAACCTCGACCGAAATGCCAACCACGCTGGAGGACTGGCTGACCGAAGTCTGGAAGGTCGCAGGGTTGAAGAATCCCCCGATGGCCTTGAAGACGAGTCCGATCCACATGAAGGAGTCCTTCAGCGCTTCACCAACCGACAGTCGCACACGCGTCTGCGTGACGCCGATCCCCAGCAGCGCTCCGCCACTCTCGCTCGCACCCAGAGTAAGGGTCTTGGTGACGAGCTCTCCACCCCGATCGACGGTGACGGTGACAACATCGCCCGGCTTGTGCTTGGCCAGCGTCGCCAGCAGGGCCGCCCAGTCCTGAAGTGTCGACCCGTTCAGCTTCTGGACGGTGTCTCCGGGGCTGATACCGGCAGCAGCAGCCGCGCCCTTCGCGAGAGTGCTCTCAACGGTCAGCGTTTGTGTCGGCACGCCGTACAAAGTGAGCACAAGTACAAAGACCAGAATCGCCGACACCAGATTGACCAAGACCCCTGCCGAGAGAACCGCAATGCGCTTGACAGTCGAGAGACCGCGATAGGTAGTCGAGCGTGCATTGTCGAGGAGGGCCGCCGGATCCTGAGCGAGCTCTGCCGGGAATCTCGCAACGTAAGAGTTCTCATCGTCGGGCGCCGCGTCGATGGCGTTCCAGTCCAGCAGCGTCACCAAAGCGGATTCAGCCAGACCAGCCTCAACGCCGAGCGCCTCGGCAACGTCGAATGAGGTGGCCGCGCGCTGCGCGGTGACAAAGGCGAGTGCCGGACCCAGGAGCGGATCCTCGGGACCGGGTTCCATACCGGAGATCCGCACATAACCGCCCAAGGGTATCGCGGTGATGCCGTAGGCGGTCTTCTTGCCATGAAAGCGGACCGCCGGGCCGGGCAGACCGATCATGAACTCATGCACGTGCACGCCAAACGCTCGCGCAGTGAGAAAGTGTCCACCCTCATGTAAGACAACAAGAATCGAAAACGTGACGATTCCCCAGAACACCGCCGAGAGAGTTGCGAACATGCCGAGAGCTCCTTCTTGGTACTGATCGCGAAGAGGCCAGAGGAATCCAACCCGCGTCAGACGGTGCAAACCATACGCCACGCAGCCCGTCTACCTAAGATGCCCACATTTCAGCAGACACACGCAGCAAGACCAAGACCCGTGGCTCATCCCGCCTTGCGGCGCAACCACTCTAGCGCGATGCGACGTGCCTCAACATCGATCTCCATGACTTGCTCGACTGAACTCAGCGGCTCAACCGAGAGAGAGTCGAGAACCGCCGCTACGGTGGACTCTATGTCGAGAAAACCGCACTCCCCCGCCAAGAACGCCGCAACGGCGATTTCGTTAGCCGCGTTCAGGGCCGAAGGAGCGGTGCCGCCGGCTCTACCAGCCTCCAGAGCGAGTCGTAGACACCCAAATGTCTCGAGATCAGGGTCGCTAAACTCGAGTCGGCCAAGAACAGTGAAGTCAACGGGCGCAACCGGCGCACCCCATCGGCGCGGATACGAAAAGGCATACTGGATGGGCACACGCATGTCGGCCGCCCCGAGATGCGCCTTCACACTGCCATCACTAAACTCAACCATCGAATGAACACACGATTGGGGATGCACAACGACACGGATGTCGTCGATCGCCACGCCAAAGAGGTGATGCGCTTCGATGACTTCAAGTCCCTTGTTCATGAGCGATGCCGAGTCAATCGTAATCTTGGGGCCCATATTCCATGTGGGGTGTGCGAGTGCCTCGACAGCCGTCACACAACGCAGATCGGCGCGCGAACGACCCCTGAACGGTCCGCCTGATGCGGTGAGCCAAATGCGGGTGACGTCTTGGGCATCCTCACCTAGATAGCACTGAAAGATTGCCGAGTGCTCGGAGTCAACGGGGAGGAGCTGTCCCGGGGCAGCCATCGCCATGACGAGCTCGCCGCCAACCACGAGCGACTCCTTGTTCGCCAGCGCGAGCTTCTTACCTGACTGCAGCGTGGCAATGGTAGCGCGCAAGCCTGCGGCCCCGACTAAGGCGTTGAGTACCACATCGGCCTCGCCACTGCCAGCAAGCTCAACAATAGACTCGTCACCAGAACCGATGTCAACCGTTGAGGGCAGGATCTCACGAGCTCGCGACGCGGCCGCAGGGTCGGCTAGGGCGACCACCTCAACAGCAAACTCGCGGGCTTGCTCGCACAGCACCTCGAAGCTGCTGTTCGCTGCGAGCGCGACAATCTGTATGCGGTCGGGATATTCACGTGCGACCTGCAGCGCCTGCAGACCTATAGAACCGGTCGAACCAAGAACGGCGACGCGCAAAGGGCTTGTCATTGAGCCCCTCCCAAGCGCAGAGGAACGCCGGACCAATGCAGCATCCAGTACGCCACAAGACACACCAGTATGAGCGAGTCCAGACGGTCCAGGAACCCTCCGTGGCCCGGCAAGAGAGTGCCGGAATCCTTGACGCCGGCCTCGCGCTTCATACGCGACTCAAACAGGTCGCCCACAAAGACGGCCAGCCCCACAGCACAACCGATGGCCACAGCGAGCGGGACACCAACCCCGGCGTCAGGAAACAACACGGCCAGACCAACCCATACGATGATCGACCCGACAATACCGGCAGCGAAACCCTCCCACGACTTCTTGGGGCTTATCCGCGGCACCATTTTGTGGCGCCCAATAGTCGAGCCCACGAGATAAGCCAGTGAATCGTTAGCCCAGACGCTGAACACAACCGCGTAGGCCAGAATCATGCCGGACCTGAATACGATAAGGATGAGCACTAGATAGGCCAGAAGAAAGCCCGTATATGCCGCCCCAAACACCGTCAGTGCGGTGTCCGCGGTCCTGACCCTGACAAAGAACACGTGCCACACGAGCGAGGCCGCAATCAGCGCCGTCAGTACGGCTGTGAGACCCGCCATTCCCCAGAACGCTGCCGAAACAGGCATCACAACTGCGGCAAAGATGCCGAAGGCATCGTTGGGCAACCTGGCCTCACGGCGGGACAGAGCGTAGAACTCGGCTGCCGCAAATCCCGCGAAGACTCCCATGAGGATGCCCAGAACCAGCGGCTCAAACCGACCGAATGGTCCGTGCTCCCCGAACCAGATGCCGCCCAGCATGACGGCAGCGTAAACAACCGCAGTCATCAGTCGCGTTCCGAGGCCCTGTGGCTTGATGCCATCCGGCTCTTCAACTCGGATGCCGGCCACGCTATCGGCCCCCAAAACGGCGGTCGCGCTTCTGAAACTCGATGACTGACCGAAGAAGATCCGCGCGAGAAAAGTCGGGCCAGAGCGTCGGAGTGACCCAGATCTCGCTGTAGGCAATCTGCCAAAGCAAGAAGTTGCTAACGCGCATCTCCCCGCTCGTACGCACGAGCAGGTCAGGATCAGGAATCACAGCGGTATAGAGTCGGCTGGCCAAGAGGGCCTCGTCGATCTGATCCAGATCAAGTGAACCCGCCGCCACATCACGGGCGATGGACCGTGCAGCCTGCGTAATCTCGCTGCGGGCTCCGTAGTTGAGCGCCACTACCAAGGTCAAACCCCCGTTGTCGGCCGTGCGATCGACCACCCGTCCAAATGCGGCACTCGTCTTGGACGGCAAAGCATCCATTGCGCCTATAACGAGCACTCGGACGTTCATTCGCTCGAGATTGCTCAGCTCGCGCTCAAGCACATCCACAAACAGCGACATTAGTCCGGAGACCTCGTCGGCAGGACGGTTCCAATTCTCCGATGAGAATGAGTAGATTGTCAGATAGGAGATGCCCAGCTCAATGGAGGCGGCAATGACCTCCTTGACGGCCTTGGCACCAGCCGAATGCCCTGCAAGCCTGGGGAGCCCACGCTTTGCAGCCCATCGTCCGTTTCCATCCATGATGATGGCGACGTGCTCAGGCGTGCGCGCAGCATCGAACTCATACAAAAGAGCCTGCGCGCGCTTGCCGCCAAAGAACTTCGCGCGTGAAGTGGAATCCGGCACCTCTATACCGCCATGATCTCCACTTCTTTTCGCTTGAGCGCCTCGTCGATCTCGTGGATGTGGGAGTCGGTCAGCTTCTGAACCTCGTCCTTGCCGTCTTCGCGCTCGTCTTCGGAAACGTCCCCCGCCTTCTCTAGCTTCTCGAGCTTGGCGTTCGCGTCGCGACGAATGTTGCGAACCGCTACACGTGACTCCTCCGAGTAGTGGCGGCAAAGCTTCACAAGCTCCTTGCGCCGCTCCTCGTTGAGTTGCGGAAACGGCAAGCGGATGACGCTCCCGTCGTTGCTCGGCGTGATACCCAGATCCGATGACTGGATAGCCTTTTCAATTGCCGAGAGCACCGACTTATCCCAAGGCTCAATCACCAGGAGCTGCGCCTCCGGTGTCTTAACCCCAGCAAGCTGCGTGATGGGAGTAAGCGTGCCGTAGTAGTCAATCTGGATGTTGTCCAAGACCGCACCGCTTGCTCGGCCGGTCCGCACCGTCGTGAACTCGTGCGCGAGCGCCTTCACGGTCTTTTCCATGTGCGAACGCGCCTCGCTGAGAATCTCGCTCGTGCTCATCGATTGTCCCCTCTCACGATGGTGCCGACGCGCTCGCCAGATAGGGCGCGCTGGATGTTTCCGTCCGTCTCCATGTTGAACACAAGAATGGGAAGTCCGTTGTCCATACACAGCGAAATGGCTGTCGAATCCATGACCTGCAAGCCTAAATTGAGCACCTCGATATACGTCAGCTCATCGAACTTCTTGGCATCCGGGTGCGTCTTGGGATCGGCGTCGTAGATACCGTCGACCTTCGTCGCCTTCATGATGCACTCGGAACCGACCTCCAACGCTCGGAGCGCTGCGGTTGTGTCGGTGGTGAAGTACGGGTTACCGGTGCCGGCGGCAAAGATCACGACGCGGCCCTTTTCGAGATGCCGCATAGCGCGTCGCCTGATATAGGGCTCGGCTACCGCCTGCATCTCGATGGCGCTCATCACCCGCGTGAATACTCCAGCTCGCTCAAGCGCCTCCTGGAGCGCCAGGGAGTTCATTACCGTCGCCAACATGCCGATGTAGTCGGCTTGCGCCCGGTCCATGCCCTTTGCTGAGGCCGCTATGCCGCGGAAGATGTTCCCGCCACCCACGACGATGGCTATCTCTACGCCACCACGCTGAACGACCTTGATTTGCTCGGCGAGGGAGTCGAGGATCTTGGGGTCAATACCGTAGCTGACGTCGCCCATGAGCGCTTCGCCGGACAGCTTGAGCAGCACGCGGCGGAACCGATACTCGTCGGACACGGTCTCTCCCCTCACTCGAAGAAGCGGCGCCGAGCGAATCGGAGCCAACTCACAGAATACAGCACGCGGGCCGGCACGTGGTCTGCGCCGGCCCGCGTAGATCGAGGCACCTCAAGGGCGGCCTCGGACAAGTCAGGTGCTACTCGGCCGCTGACGCTCCCAGCAGGAAGCGCGTGAAGCCGACGATGGTGATCGTGTCGCCGATCGCCTTGGCGGTCTGGGCCGTGTACTGAGTGACCGTCACGTCGGGGTTCTTGACGAACGGCTGCTCAACAAGTGCAACCTCCTTGAAGTACTTCTCAAGGCGGCCCGTAGCCATCTTCTCTTGAATCGCCTCAGGTTTGCCGGACTCGGCGGCCTGGGCCTTGTAGATGGAAAGCTCATGCTCGATAACATCGGCCGGGGCCTCGTCGCGTGTGACAAAGAGCGGCTGAGCAGCAGCGACCTGCATGGCGACGTCCTTGGCATACGTCTGAAATGACGCATTGCCAGCCGTAGCCACGGTGCCAAGAGCAAACGTCACTAGGATGCCGATCTTGCCTCCACCGTGAATGTAGGTTGAGACAGCACCGGTACCCGAAACCTCTTCGCGAACGAAACGGGCGACGCCCATGTTCTCGCCCAGCTTGGAGACCTTCTCACCAAACAACTGCTCGACGGTGATTCCGCGAGAAGAGATGGTCTGAGCCAGCATCGACTCAACGTCTGTAGGGGCCTCAGCGGCGATGTGCTCCGCAAGCTCGGCAGCGAACGTCGTGAACTCAGCGTTGCGGCCGACAAAGTCGGTCTCTGAGTTGACCTCGACAAGTACTCCCACGAGGGAGTCGGGAGTGACGAAGGCCGCTATGGTTCCCTCGTTGGTTGCGCGCCCGGCCTTCTTGGCAAGCGCAGCAAGCCCTCGCATGCGAAGAATGTCGACTGCAGAGTCGAGGTCGCCTTCGGACTCGGAGAGCGCCTTCTTGCACTCCATCATGCCGGCTCCAGTGCACTCGCGGAGCTCTTTGACCATGCTGGCGGTAATGTCAGCCACAGGTGATACCTCCCATTACAGGACGACTACTTCGGTTCGGACAAAGCTTCGCCTTGAAGGCGAAGCGGAAGATATGTGTTACTCGGCGGCGGAAGACTCGGCTGCCTCGGCAAGTTCGACTGCAGGATCGCCGGTCTCGATGCACTCGGCTTCCGCTACGACGATAGCCTCGGCGACGAGTTCTGCAACGGGAACGTCGACGACCTCGAGGACTTCCACGACCTCGACGACTTCAACGACCGGAACAGCGGTCTCAGCAGCAACAACGACCGGGACGCCGGCGTCACTCGCGAGGATCTGCGGGACGTCTGCGCCCGGGATATCTCCGCCGCGACCCTCGATGACCGCATCAGCGATGACATGACTCATGAGGCCAACAGAACGGATGGCGTCGTCATTGCCCGGAATCACGTAGTCGACGTCATCGGGATCGGCGTTGGTGTCGACGAGTCCGATGATCGGGATATGCAGACGCTGCGCCTCGCGAATGGCGATCTCTTCGCGCTTGGTATCCACAACAAAGATCGCGCCCGGAAGCGAAGTCATGTTGCGCACGCCGTCCAAGTTGGCCTTCAGCTTGCCGAGCTCTTTCCTGAGAAGCAGCTGCTCCTTCTTAGGAAGCGTCGCCATGCGACCGTCGGCCTCCATGGCCTCAAGCTGCTCCATGCGAGCAACTCGGCCACGCATGGTGACGAAGTTGGTCAGCATACCGCCGAGCCAGCGGTGGTTAACGTAGGGCATTCCTGAGCGCTCAGCCTCAGACTGAATCGGCTCCTGCGCCTGCTTCTTGGTGCCCACAAACAGCACCGTGCCGCCCTTCTGGGCGACCGAGCGGGCGAACGTGAAGGAGTGCTCGAGTTCGCGCAGCGTGCGCTGCAGGTCCAGGATGTAGATGCCGCTTCTCTCGGTGAAGATGTACGGCTTCATCTTGGG
>JBAXEO010000048.1:0-13394 GCA_037140395.1 Coriobacteriia bacterium | reverse complement strand
GAGCTGGAGTACGCGCTCCTGATCCACCGACTTGCACGTCACGATTGGGGATTTGTCGGCTCGCCGATTCCGTCGGTTGCTTGGAACATGACCCTTCCGAACAAGATCTATGAGTACTTCGCCGCCGGTATCCCCGTGCTGGTCATGAATGCTGCGCAGTGTCGTCCGTTTTGCGACGAGGGAATGGGCGTGTACTGCGAGACGCTGGAGCAGGTAGCCGAGTGGGTCCGCACTGCCGATCCCGCTCCGTTCCGTCGCACCGTGATGCAGCGCCGCGGCGAGTTGACCATGGAGGCGCACATCGGGCCGCTCGCCGAGATGCTCGCGTCGCTGATCGGGGTTGCGCGGTGAGCGGGGAGGCACGCACTCTCGTTTGGAGCCTTGCTGGACAGGCCGAATTCGCGAGGGTGGTCGGGCGCGCGCTGGAATGCCCAGTCCACGTCGCCAATGAGATTCCGCCGTGCGCGGTTGTCCACATCGTGGGGATGTACGACTGTCCGACGTTTGCGACCACGCTCCGCTCTACTCGTGCCTCGGAAAGCCGGGTTTACCACTGGATGGGCCCCGATGCGGCCAACTGCTTCTGGCCGAGTCGGTTGCCCGCCGGTCTACACACGTGTCCTTCCACTGCTATCCGCGACCTACTGCTCGCGCGCGGTGTAGACGCTCAGGTGCTTTCGCTCCCGACTCGCATCCACGCTCCCGTCACGCCGTTCTCCGGCTCGCCTGTCGTCGCGATCTACGGAGGAGGCGATCCACCTCAGTACGGGATGAGCATGGTCAGAGCGCTCCAAGAGTGTCTGCCGGAGGTCGGGTTCCTCGGCTATACAAAGGGGCAGTTCGCCGAGGAGCTCATGCCCGACGTCATCGCTCGTGCGCGAGTCTATCTGCGCCTGCGTCGCGTCGCCGATGGTTCTTGGTCGAGCCGAGAGTACCTCGCGGCCGGGCGTAGGGTCGTGTCGACCGACCAGCTTCGCTTCGCCACGCAGGTTGCGCGCGACGATCTGGTCGGCGTGCTGGCATCGGTCGAGGCTGCCCTTGCGGAGCCGGAGCCGGACTTCGAAGCGGCCGCCTACTGGGCGCCGCGCACTAGCGACGCCTCGTTCGTTGAGGAGATGGGACGACTACGGTGAGCGAAGCAGTTCGTAGCGCATGGGGGCTGGCTGTGGCGTCGCCCCTCGGTGGCGAGACAGCTCGCCTTCGCGGAGCGGTGCTCGATGCGGGGGGCGGAGCAGCGCTCTTCGCGCGATCGGTTCCTGATGCGCAGATTGAAAGCGTCGAGCTCCCTGACGTCGTTGCCGAGACCTTCGATGCTGCCCTTAGCATCTCTCGGCTTCAGTATGCGGAGAACCCGGCCGCCGATATCGCCGCCATGGCGCGCGCCTGTCGGCCCGGAGGCGTCGTGATGCTCATCGTGCCTCACGCGATGCAAGAGGACATGACTGACGCCGCGCACGCATTCACGCTGCGTGGATTGCATTCGCTGGCGAGCGCTGCTGGCCTTGACGTCGAGTACGTGCGCTCGGTCAACCCTCCTGAGGGCGGCGTACTCAGGCGCGAGCTCGATGCGTTCAGATTGCAGACCGCAAGACACATCTTGATTCCCGATGAACTCTACGGCTGGGTAGACGTGCTGGACGATCAGCGACCAATGCTGTTGGTGTGCCTAGGGGCAAAGCGGGGGAACGGCCCGGTGGCATAGCGCGATGGGCAGGCCGTGCGAGGTGACACGTCCAGAAGAGCGAAGTAGCGCCTTGGAAGCCAGCCGCGCGTGCTACTATTTCGGCACCAACGGGCTGTCGGAGCCCAGCAAGAGCAGTACATCTATGTGAATTCGTCGGGAGCGCGAACGCTGTTCTGGCGTCGGCCCTTCACGGCGAGATTGGCAGACACCCGTGGGCGCTATGCCATCGCTCGGACCTGGGCCCAAGAGGATCCTGTTCGTCGTCGATCAGATGTCGCAGTGCGCTTGGTATCGCTGCTCCGTTCCCGGTGCGGAACTCGCGAAGATGGGACACGATGTCGGGCTGACAGAGGACCTGTCCGACCCGAATCTCTCCTACGCCGACATCATCGTCTTTCTCAGGCACTACAGTGCTCGTGCTTTGCAGGCAATGCGGGCGGCGAAGGCCGCGCACAAGCTGGTCGTCTACGACATCGATGACGCGCTCTGGAACCTTGATCCGACGAATCCCGTCTATCCGTTCTACAGTCAGCCGGAGATTCGGAAGGGGATCGAGGCATGCATCCGAGCAGCACACGTGGTCTCCACCACGTCTGAGCCGCTTGCCAAGAGGCTCCGCGGGCTGAACAAGTGCGTCTCAGTGCTGCCAAACATGCTGCCTGCGGAGGTGTGGCCGTTCCTGGGGGCCAAACCGCAGAGTGACGACTACGTGATTGTGGGCTGGGCCGGCGACCCGTCGCACTACGCCGATCTGGAGATAGTCCGCGATGTTGTGGCGGATGTTCTGGACGCCTATCCAGACGTCTGGATGGTATGCGCGGGGATCGATCCCACTCCGTTTGCACCGCACCCTCGGCTGGCGCTGCCGCCCCGCGTGCCGATTGAGGACTACAGCGAGCTGGTCTACACCTTTGACATCGGAATCGCCCCGCTTGTCGACACCGAGTTCAACAGGAGTAAGAGCGACCTGAAAGTGCTCGAGTACTCAATGGTTGGGATTCCGGTCGTTGCATCTGACGTCGAGGCGTATCGGGGGTTTGTCAAAGACGGCGAGACGGGACTTCTCGTCAAGACCGCCGAGCAGTGGCGCGACGCTCTAGGGAAGCTGATCGAGGATCGGAGCCTGCGCGAGGAAATGGGCGGCCGGGGCAACGCCCGTGCGCGCGAGCGGCTCATCGGCAGGACGGCGGGGATGTGGCTTGAGGCGTATGGGTTGCCGCTGCCCGGCTCGCTGTCCGCCGTCCCCCCTGTCAGTCCCGAGAAGCCCGCAAGCCCGAAGGGACGGGGAGCTCTTGCGCCCGCACCTCGGCGGCAGCGTAAGGCCGTATCGATCGTTCTCTTGACGTTCAACAAACTCGCGTTGACGCAGACCTGCATCGAGCGGATACGCGAGAACACGGACGACTACGAGATCGTGATCATCGACAACGCTTCCGAAGACGGGAGTCGCGACTGGCTTCGCGCTCTGGACGAGTCTTCGGACGATGTCACGGTGGTTCTGAACGACACCAACGAGGGATTTGCGGCGGGCTGCAACCGCGGATTCCGCGAAGCCCATCACGAGCTTGTGTGCCTGCTCAACAACGACACCGAGCCGCTGCCAGGGTGGCTGGACGCCATGAGAGATGCCTTTGTCGATGGGGTTGGCGCCGTTGGGGCGAAGCTCCTGTTTCCCGACGGGACGATTCAGCATGCGGGGATAGAGTTCGTGGAGGCGAACGCACCGACCGTGACTATGCTGCCGAACCATCGATTCCTTCGCGCGCCTGCGGACCTGCCGGCCGCCAACGTGCTTGAAGCTGTTCCTGGTGTGACCGCCGCCTGCCTGCTGACCAGCAAGTCCGTCTGGGAAGAGGTTGGGGGAATCGACGAAGGCTACGTCATCGCGAATTTCGAGGACGTCGACTTCAACCTGAGAATCCGCGACGCTGGGTTGTCGGTCGTGTACCAGCCAGCGGCCGTGGTGATCCACCATGAGCACGGAAGCTGGGACGTCGACTCGGATGCTGGAACGCATGCGCACTTCACGCCGAATCTAGAGCGGCTAGTTGGCATCTGGAACGAACGTCTCTTGGGCGGATTGGCGCGGGTGGGCGTCTATGCAGTAGGGCGCCACGTGCTCGAGGGGAGTGTGGCAGGTGAAGTGGACGTCGGGATCGTGATCCCTGTCATGGACAACTCGGCGATGACCAAAGCGTGTATCGAGCGGGTCTTGGAGACCAAAGGCGACCTTGAGATAGACATCGTGGTCGTGGACAACGGTTCGAGCGACGACACGCCGGAGATTCTGGGCGCATTTGGGGACTCCGTGCGAACCATCTCGAACGCCGAGAATCGTGGCTTCACCGTCGCCAGCAACCAGGGCGCGCGAGCGGCCCGTGGGCGGCACATCGTCTTTCTCAACAACGACACCCTACCCGAGCCCGGATGGCTCGAGTGGCTGGTTCACACCGCCGACAAGCAGCAAGACGTCGGGGCAGTTGGGTCGAAGCTGGTCTATCCCGACGGCACTCTGCAGGAGGCCGGTGGAATCATCTTCAGCGACGGCAGCGGCTGCAACTACGGCCGCGGCGACGATCCCAATCACCCGAGGTACCGCTACGTCCGTGAAGTCGACTATTGCTCTGCCGCATCACTTCTAGTGAAGCGCGACGTCTTCGATCGGCTTGGCGGCTTCGACGAGCGGTATGCCCCGGCGTACTACGAGGACACAGACCTCTGCTTCGGTGTCAGGAGCCTCGGACTCAAGGTCATTTACCAGCCGAAATCCGTCGTGGTACACCTTGAGGGCCGGACGGCCGGCACGGATACGAGCAGCGGACTCAAGCACTACCAGGAGGTCAACAAGCCCAAGTTCGTCGAAAAGTGGCGCGAGGAACTTGTCCGCCAGTACGAGCCCGACGGCGCGAGCATCGAACGCGCGTGCGCGCGAGGGATGACGGAGGACATCTTCCTGGTCCATCCGACCCTGCTCGCGTACGACGTCTCCGCGGGCGACTTGCGGTTCTATCGGCTTGCGATGATTCTTCGAGGCCTCGGTGTGCGGCTGACGCTATGTGCAACTAGCAGCACACAGGCCGATCGGGAGAAATACCTCGAGGACCTCGAGCAGATGGGCATCGAGGTGTACGCAAGCGACCCTCGGCGCGGTGGCCGTTCCGATGGGGAGTGGTACGACCCCTACCCGCTCGACCTCCAGAGGCTTCTTGGACTGCGTCGGTTCGAGGCGGCGATCTTGTCACATTTCAACACGGCGATGCCGTACCTCGATGATCTGCGCGCGCTCGCCCCAGACACGCAGGTCATCGTGGACAGTTGCGACATTCACTATCTGAGGGAGATGCGCAAGGCCGAGGTCGAGGGAGACCAAGAGCACCTTGGTCGCGCAATGCGCGTCCGAGAGATGGAGCTCGCTACGTACGCACGCAGCGACTTGGTGCTGACCGTGACCGAGGACGAGAAGCAAGTCCTGCTGAAAGAACTGCCTGACCTGATTGTCGAAGTTGTCCCGCTCGTCCACGACTCCGTCGCCCAGACTCCTCCGTTCGAGGCACGCAGCGGTTTGCTGTTCGTCGGCTACTTCGTCCACGCACCGAACCAGGACGCCATGTGGTTCTTCGTCAACGACGTGTTCCCGTTGGTTCGCGAGCGTCTCTCCGGCGTCAAGCTCTACATCGTCGGCGGCGAACCGACGCCTGAGGTTCTCGCGATGGCGGCCGACGACATCGAGGTGACTGGCTTTGTGCCGGAGACCGAGCCGTACTTGAACCGGTGTCGCGTCTCGATCGCGCCGTTGCGCTACGGGGCGGGCATGAAGGGCAAGATCGGCGAGGCGATGATGAACGGCATTCCGGTCGTCACCACCACCATTGGCGCCGAAGGCATCGGGCTTGAGAATGATGTCAACGCGCTCATCGTCGATTCGGCCGAGGACTTTGCCGAGCAGGTCGTGCGACTCTACAACGACCAGGGGCTCTGGAACTCGATCGTTGGCAACGCCAAGAGGCACATCGACGAGAACTACAGCACCCACGTGGTGAGCGAGAAGATCGCTGGTTTGCTCGGCCTGGAGGCCAAGAGCGCTGAAACAATGGACGCGTGCAGCTAGCTGAGAGGAGTCGCGCTGTGGCCAAGTGGGCCGCGATGTATGTCGTTCTCAACGAAGAAGACTACATCGACTACTCGATTCGAGCCTTGCCGCAGTCCGTGGACGAGGTTGTCGTCCTGCGGACGATGCATCCCTGGAACGGCCCCGACGTTCCTCTCGACGCAACGTCTCAGAGGGTGCGAGGTCTGAACGATCCACGGGTGACGCTGATTGAAGGTGCATGGGGGAGCGAGGCGGAGCATCGGACTGCAGCCATGTCGGTCATTCGCGATCTCGGATGCGACTACGCCGTCGTGGTGGACGGCGACGAGGTCTGGGAGACTGACAAGTTGGTCGAGATGCAGGCAGCGATCGAGGTATCAGATCCTAGCCTGAACGTGTGGCGGGCGCCGTGGTGGACCTATTGGAAGAGCCCTCTGTGGCGCGTGGATCCGCCAGAGCCCTCCTCTCCGGTTGTAGCAGTCCGGATGACCGACGAGGTCCAATTCACGGATCTGCGCGATCCCCACGTGCGGGCCGAGACGTTCAGCCCCGCGGCACCGGTCTTGCACCACTTCTCATATGCCAAACCCAACCACCAGATTTGGGAGAAGGTCCACGCGTTCGGGCATGCGAGCGAGATTCGCTCCAATTGGTGGGAGGATGTTTGGATGGGGTGGGAGCAGAATCACGAGCTTGAGGACTTGAACCCTGTGTATCCGGACAACTACAAGCGGGCGGTCTACTCGGGAGTGCGGCATCTGCCCGAGCGGATGCGGAAGCATCCGTTTGTTGTCAATGGGTTGAACGGGCTTCTTCCCATTGACGAGTAGTCGCTACAACGGAAAGGCGATAGGTCGTCCATCACGATGGACGGCCGTGCTCGCGGGAGGCATTTTGTGACGATTGCAGTTCTGAGCTGGAGCGCCCGAGCAACCCTCATCAGCACCCTGGAAAGCTATCGTCGATTCGGGCTGGACGAACTCGACGAGGACCGCGTCATCTTCTTTCAACAAATGGTGGACGATGATAGGGCCATCGCTGAGGAGTACGGCTACCGTTGTCTGGGCTCGGCACTCAACCTTGGCATCGCAGGTGGCTACCGGCAGTTGCTCGAGGCCGCTCAGGGAGACATTTTCCTGTTCCTCGAGAACGACTGGGAACTCATCGTCGATCCAAAGGGCCAGCTAGGGGAGGCGTCCGCGCTCCTGCGCGAGGGACTCGCCGATGTCGTGAGGTTCCGACATCGCGAACGTCCCGGAGAACCCCTCTACACGCGCCAGTTTGCGGGCAATGAGCACATCAAGCCGACGCACTTGCTCGACTCCGTTCATTGGTGCGACGCGGAGTTCCCGGAGATCACCCTTCGAGACGGATGGTTCTGGACCACGGCCAGATATGCGAACTGGACCAACAACCCGACGATGTTCAGGACCGACTTTCTGCGGGATCAGATTGTGCCTCGCATGGGAAACCTGGACGTTGAGGTGGATCTTCAGGAATGGTGGGAACAGCAGGACTTCATCGTGATACAAGGCAAGGGTCTGTTTACCCACAATCGGCTGGACAGATAGTTGTTCGGCTGCGAACCTCAGAGTCCTCCGAGGAAGACCTCCTCGAACATGTCCATGACTGGCTCCTCGGCGTAGTCGCGGTAGGCATTCCAGTCCAGTTCAGGTCGGGGCTCGAAGGAAAGCAGGAGTCTCAGCAGCTCATCCTCGGACGCGTACAGTAGTGCTTTCTGGCCGAGCATCTCGATATGCGCCTGCTCAGGAGAGAGTGCGAAGGTGATAACAGGTTTGTTGGCCAGCGAGAACTCGGCACAAGCAAGTCCGAAAGTCTCGCCACTCGCCCGCGCGTGAAGCATCGCGTCACACGTGTTGATGAACTCGGCCTTCCTTTGCCTGTCG
The DNA here is from genome assembly GCA_037140395.1 of Coriobacteriia bacterium. GTDB lineage: Bacteria > Actinomycetota > Coriobacteriia > Anaerosomatales > JAAXUF01 > JBAXEO01. The sequence goes on along the minus strand of JBAXEO010000048.1, from coordinate 5,713 downwards.
GGAGTCGCTTCCAGGTGAACGACTCGTTCGTGGTTCACAAACGAGTCGGTATTCAAGAAGACAAACCATGCATTCTCATGCATCTCGAGAACGCGTAGTACCGTGCTCCGAACCCACGGGATGTTGAACGTGTCGTGTCCGCCGTGACGGCCGAAAACGGTTGCGGATTCGGGAATGCCCAGTTCCTCTCTGAGATCTGCCTGAGCCACTGGGAGCGAAACGATGTGCGGAACATACGGTAGGCGACCCCGACTCATGCGATTGGAGAGCCAGCGCGATATGTACGCATACACGTCACCGTGTGGGTCATGGTTCATGAACACCACGTGGACGCCGTGCCTTACCCCGGGCGCAGGAATCTTCTCGTCCCGTTCACCCGACTTGATCATGTAGAGGAAGTCAATATCAGGGAACTCCAGCACGTGGTCCCATGACTCGTAGAGGACGGTGTCGAACTCCTCTTGGAATCTCTGTATGACCTGAGGTTCGTTGTTGCGAGAGAAGGCTTCAGCGAAGACCCGGATTGTGTGGCCTCTTGACCTGAGCCCTTGGGCATAGTCCCAGATGGCTACCTCGGTCCCTCGGACACTGAGCTGGTTGGAGTGAAGCCCGATTTTCACGGCGGTGGTGCTGGTGCACATCCGCGCTGGGCCGATCGCACCGCCGCGGCGACATCCGCCGCCTCGACCGCTTCGGCCAGGTGCTCACGGAAACGGATGTATCCTCCGCGCAGATCGAGTGCCGGAAGCAGATCCTGTGGAAGCGCCACCATCCCGAATCCGAAAAAGCGAAAAAGGTTCTGCCAAAACGCCGTTGGTTGTTCGTTACAGTGATGGAGATGGGCCTCGTTCGTATCGGGAGGCTCAAACGAGAACCATACAAGATCGGAGTGTCGAGTGATGTTGTGCACGAGTGTCCCCGCTAGCGGCGGCTCAACGTGCTCAGCAACCTCCGTGCACATAGCTATGTCGTACTTCCGGTTCAAGTCCAGAGGTAGTCTCAAGTCCTTGTGCAGAACGTTCTCGAGCGGAACTCCCCGGGAGAGCGTTCGCTCGAAACCCACGCGAGCTCCCTCTATCGCCTGTACCTCGACTCCGCGGCTCAGATACTCGTACGTGAACCATCCGCCCGCACAGCCAAGCTCGAGAACTGACGACACTGGTCTTCCAATCACACTCTCACCGACCGCGAGAACGCAATCGACGACGCACCCGACTATAGTCGGCTGGACATGATCATCGGCGTAGTAGTCCTCTGGATAGAATGCGTCAAGGTCGTAGATTTCGAAAGCGTGCGCCTCGGACGAATCAAACCACCAGTTGTAGTTTCGATGTCCGAGCCACCCGTGGTCTGACCCCGATTCGTAGACTTCGACGATGCTTGGGTGGAGGACCTCACTCACATTCGCCAACTCAACCGTTTTGGACCGCGCTTGGGCTGGCTGCTCGATGGCTGCATCGCCATCAACCGTAGGTCTGCCGCTGGTCATGAGAACCTCCAATTCGCGGAAGCTTGTGTAGTCGATTGAGGACGAAGCCGTTCCGAACTTGCGCAATTCTACAGCATTGGGCCGGTCGGGAATGTGTGCGCAGGCGAATGCCCGTCCTGCCAGTCCTGCTGTCCGTCGCGGGTGACTGCTGCAGCGGATGGGAGTCTTCGGTGATCTGTGGTGCGAGTGAAGCTCGCGTTCCGAACGTCAGTGACGATTCGGGTATCCTTGCACCAGCGGGACTTTGAAGAGGAGACCACATGCACTCCACCCCCATTTCAGACAACATCCACTGGGTCGGCGCCATCGATTGGAACTTGCGCGACTTTCACGGCTTCGAGACGCCGCGCGGCACCACCTACAACGCCTACCTCGTCCAGGGCGCCGACAAGATCGCGCTAGTCGACACCGTGAAGACCGCGTTCGTCCCCGAGCTCCTCGAGCGCATCCAGAGCCTCACCCCGCTCGACACCATCGACTACATCGTCGTCAATCACGTCGAGCCAGACCACAACTCCGGTCTCCGCGCGGTCATGGAAGCCATCCCCGGCGCCAAGGTCGTCGCGAGCGCCGGCGGCGTCCGCGGAATCGCCGCGTACCACGGTCCCGACCTCGCCGTCTCGCCCGTGGGAGCCGACGACGTCATCGACCTCGGCGGCAAGACGCTCCGCTTCCTCCCCATGCCCATGGTCCACTGGCCCGACTCGATGTTCACCTTCTGCGCCGAGTCGTGCACGCTGATGCCCAACGACGCCTTCGGCCAGCATCTGGCCACATCCGAGCGCTTCGCCGACGAGGTGGGCGTCGACCTCGCCGTCGAGGAGCTCACGGTCTACTACGCCAACATCCTCATGCCGCTCTCGGCACAGGTCTCCAAGGCGGTCGCCAAGATAGCCGAGCTCGGCTGGACCTGCAGTACCATCGCCCCTTCGCATGGGGTCATCTGGCGTCGCGACACCGTGCCCCCCGTCATCGACGCCTACGACCGCCTCACCGCCGGTGAGACCGAGGACAAGCTCGTCGTCGCCTACTCCACCATGTGGGGTTCGACCGATATCCTCGCCCGCGAGATCGCCGCAGGCGCAGCCGAGGCCGGCGTCGAAGTACACGTCTTCGACCTCGCCGAGACGCCGTTGTCGCTGGTCACGCGTCATCTTCTGGACAGCCGCGCACTCCTGCTCGGCAGCCCGGCCCTCCATCACGGCATGCTCTACCGGGTGGCTGCCTACCTGCAATACATCGCCGGTCTCAAGCCCAAAGATAAGCTTGCGGGCGTCTTCGGCTCCTACGGCTGGTCGAGCGGCGCCACCAAGCAGATGCGCGCCCGGCTCGATGAGATCGGGTTTGAGCTCCCCGTCGCGGACTTCACGTGCAAGTACAAGCCGTCCTCCGATGACATCAACGCTGCACAGGCTTGGGGTCATGGGATGGGCGAGCTAGTAGTAGCGAAGGGAGCCGCCGACCGTGCCTGATCCGAGCACTCACTCTCGCAAGAACGTGCTGTTCATCGGTGGAGACTGGTGGGGGTGCGCGTGGTATCGGTGTCACGTCCCAGGAGCCCAACTCAAGGAGCTTGGCTACGAGGTTATCCTCGATGACTCGCTCAAGCCCAGCGACATCGAGCATTTCGACGTCATCGTCTTTCAGCGCCAGTCCCATCCTGCGGCACTGGAAGCGATCAACAATGCCAATGCCGCCGGCAAGCTGACAGTCTATGAGCTCGATGACGACATCTGGTCGCTCGCTCCCACCAACCCCGGCTACGCTGCTTGGGCCGATCCGGTCGCGGCCCGGGGAGCTGTCGACTGCATCCGAGCGGCACAGCTGGTCACCACCGCGACGCCCGTGCTCGCCGAGAGGCTCAAGCGATACAACCCCAACGTGCGCGTGCTCAGGAACATGCTGCCCCTCAAGGAGTGGGACTATCCTTCTCCTCGGGAGCAACAGGAAGACCGCGTTGTCATTGGCTGGGCGGGTAGTACGAGCCACGTCGAGGACTTGTCGATTCTCGATGGAACCGTGCACCAGATTCTGGACAAGTACCCACACGCGGAGTTCGTGTACGCGGGCGGTCCCTCCAAAGAGGTCATCGAGCCGCATGAACGTATCACTCGCGTCAGCACGACCGACATCCGGGGATACCCCAAGATCCTGGAGCAGTTCCACATCGGGCTCATTCCGCTGGTCGATTCCGCGTTCAACCGATCCAAGAGCGACCTGAAGTTCGTGGAATACGGCATGCAAGGCATCCCCTCGGTGGTCTCAAAGTTCGAGCCCTACCTTCACAGCGTCAAGCACGGCGAGAATGGCTTCTTGGCGACAAACGGCAAGGATTGGATCAAGTTCATGTCGCGCTTGGTCGAGAGCGTCGAGCTTCGCCGTGAAATCGGCGCCCGTGCACAGCAGTACGCCCGCACCCGCACCATCGACAAGGGAATCGACAAGTGGGTTCGCGCCTACGGGCTCGATCCGTTGCCGGTTCCAGCCGAGGCCGATGGGAAGTGACTTCCGCGTGAACATCGCCCAGCTCCGCACCTTCGTCACCGTGGTGGATCGCGGCTCCTTCTCCGACGCCGCTCGCGCGATGGGCATCTCGCAGCCGGCGGTCACCATGCAGATCCAGGCGCTCGAGGCCGACGCCGGCGCCACACTCCTCGACCGCCGCTACCGCCGCATCGACCTTACCGAGGCCGGCCGCACGCTCCTGCCCTACGCGCGCCGCGTGCTCGCCGAGGTCGAGTCAGCGCGCGAGGATATCGCCGCTCTCAGTGGCGCCGTCACCGGCCACCTCAGTATCGCCGCCAGCACCACGCCGGGCGTCTACGTGATCCCGCGTCTGCTCGGCGGCTTCTTGGCCGCGAATCCCGAGGTCCACGTCACCATCACCGTCCACGACACCGCCCAGGTCGCCGAGGCGATCCAGTCCGGCCGAGCAGACCTCGGCGTGACGGGCGCTGTCGTCAAGGGCTCGCGCGCGACCTACACCGAGATCGGCTGCGACGAGCTGCTCGTCATATGCGCTCCCGACAGCCCGTTCGCGGCCCTCAAGGGAGCGGCGCTGACAGACCTGGCAGAGGCCGACTGGGTCATGCGCGAGCGCGGCTCAGGCACGCGTCAGGTCGCCGAGCAGCTCCTCACAGAGCGCGGCGTCGACCCGGACGAACTCCGCGTGGTCGTGGAGCTGGGCACCGGAGAGGCCGTGGTCAGTGCAGTCGAGGGCGGCCTGGGCGTCGCGATGCTCTCCCGCCACGTCGCCGAGAAAGCGCTCGCCTTAGACACCGTCGCGCGCGTCGATCTCGCAGGACCCGCAATCGTCCGGCCGTTCTACACGCTGCTTCCCAAGGGAACGCCCACGCGCGCCGCAGCTGCGTTCGCGGCCTATCTGGCCGAGGCGGCGCCACGCTAGCGCCGCTGCGACACGAGCGCGTGCAAGCCGGTGGCGTCGCAGCGCAAGCGCCTACCGACTCCCACGGCCGCCGCATCGACTACCTGCGCATTAGCCTCACCGACCGCTGCAACCTGCGCTGCGTCTACTGCATGCCTGCCGAGGGCGTCGCCTGGAAGCCCCACGACGAGATGCTGACCTTCGAGGAGATTGAGCGCTTCGCCGCAATCGCCGTCGCCGAGGGCATCAGCAAGATTCGTCTGACCGGCGGCGAGCCGCTTGTGCGCCACGGCGTCGTCGACCATATCCGGCGACTCCACGAGATTCCCGGCCTCGACTCAATCGCGCTGACGACGAACGCGACACTCCTACCCAAGTACGCCGAACAGCTGCGCGAGGCTGGCCTGTCGCGGGTCAACATCGGCCTCGACTCGCTCGATCCGGCGGTCTACGCACGCATCACACGCGGCGGCTCGCTCGACACCGCGCTCGCTGGCCTCGATGCCGCCCTCGCGCACAGCTTCGCGCCCGTCAAGCTCAACGTCGTCGTGGTCCGCTCGCTTAACCCCGACCTGCTCGGCTTCGCGAAGCTCACCATCGACCGCCCGCTGCACGTGCGCTTCATCGAGTACATGCCGGTCGGCGACGCCGAGGAGGGCGCTGGCTGCTACTCCGACATCGGCGCGGTCGACGCGCACGGCTGGACCCGCGCCGACACCGTACCCAGCGACGAGGTGCTCGCACGCGTCGCGGAGCAGGGCGCCGCCGCCGGGCTCGGCGATCTGGCACCCGTCTCGCGCGCCGACGCGCCCGGTGGCTGGGGCCCCGCGAGCTACTAC
>JBAXEO010000047.1:0-13496 GCA_037140395.1 Coriobacteriia bacterium | reverse complement strand
TGTCAGCAGTCTGAGGAAGGGCACCCACCATCGGGTGCCCTTCCTCTCGTTTGCGGTGCGAGTTCAGCGACTCGTCCTACTCGACTTCGCACTTCATCAGGTCGTCGTACGTCTCTCGGCGAATCACCCAGCGCCACTGACCGTCCTTAACGAAGACGACGCCCGGCCGCACCTGCTTGTTGTAGTTGCTGCTCATCGACTGGCAGTACGCGCCGGTCGCGCAGACGCAAAGGATGTCGCCGACCTCCGGGCACTGCAGCGGCGCGTCGTTGACCACGATGTCACCACTCTCGCAGTGCTTGCCGGCGACGGTCGCCACCATCTCGCGCGGCTGATCGGCCTTGTTGGCGATCAGCGCTTCGTAGTGTGCGTCATAAAGCGACGTGCGGATGTTGTCGGACATGCCGCCGTCGACGGCGACGTAGGTGCGGATGTTGGGGATTTCCTTGATGGAGCCGACCGTGTAGAGCGTGACGCCGGCGTTGGCCACGATGCTGCGGCCCGGCTCGACAGCCATGGCCGGAACCGTGAGGCCGTGCTTCTCGCACTCTTCCTTGATGCCGTCGACAACGACCTTGCCGTAGTCCTTGACGGTGGAGGGCTCGTCGGGAAGTCCATAGGCGATGCCCAGACCGCCTCCAGTGTCGAGCATGCGGACCTCGACACCTGTTTCGGCCTTGATCTCGGCGACAAAATCGACGATGACCTGGATGGCTCTGGTAAAGCTGTGCAGAGCGAATATCTGGCTGCCGATATGCATGTGGAGGCCGTCGAAATCGATGCCCGGTAGCTCGATGGCGCGCTTGACCGCTGCCATCGCGAGGCCCTGGTTGCGGCCGAAGCCGAACTTGGAGTCCTCTGCGCCGGTCATGATGAAGTCGTGCGTGTCGGCCTCGACACCTGGGGTTACTCGGATGAGCACCTTCTGCTCGGCACCACGCGCGCTCGCAAGCGCCGAGAGACGCTCCATCTCCTCGAAGCTGTCGACAACGATGCGGCCGACGCCGGCATCGAGGCACTCGGCGAGTTCCAGCGGTGTCTTGTTGTTGCCGTGAACGTAGATGCGCTCCATGGGAAAGCCAGCGCGCAGAGCGAAGGCGAGCTCGCCACCGCTGGAGACATCTAGGCAGCAGCCCTCCTCGGCGACGAGGGCGAGCATCGCAAGTGACATGAACGCCTTGCCGGCGTAGACGGTGTCCACGTGCGGCCAGTGGAAGGTCGTCCAGGTGCGGTACTCGCGCAGCTGGTGGCGGATGGTGACCTCGTCCATGACGTAGACGGCCGTGCCCGCCTCGGCCGCAAGCGCAACGGTGTCGACGCCGCCGATCCAGAGGTGGCCGTCGCCCACCTCGGCGGTCATCGGCAGCACGGCCATGAGATCGGCGGCCGTCTTGAGGTCCGGCGTGGCTGGCGGACGCGGTGTGGTGGGCTTACCCATCGTGATGCTCCCATTCGGATTGCGCGTGGACCTTGTCTGGGCCCCGTTGCTGATGCCGCCCATGTTCCCTGCCGCTCGGCGACGCGTCAAACGGGCGGGCTTGGGCGTGCTTGCGCGAGAGCCGACCCGAGGAATTCTGGTGTGATTCGTGTAGACGCCACTAACATTGCGGTGCTATGCTCCCTTTACGGCACTACCATTCGGCCCTACCTATCGGCACTACCATTGAGGGTGAATCATGATGGCCAAGATTAACGTCTCACTACCCGACGAGTTGCTCGAGCAAGTCGACGAACTCGCACGCGAGTTTGCAAAGTCACGCAGCGGTCTGGTGGCCGAGGCAACTGAGCGCTACGTCGCCAACGCCCAAGCCGAGCGGGCGGCGCGCGAGCGGGAGGCTGGAATCCGTGCGGCAATGGCGTCGATGCGCGAAATCGCGAAGAAGGTCCCTCCCGGTCTCCCCGTCGAGGAGATCATCCGGCGCGACCGGGACACGGACCGCGGACGCCTTCTGCGCCCACAGGACTTCAAGTGAACGGCGCAGCGCCCGTCGTCGTGGTCGACGCCTCCATCGGCGTGAAATGGGCGGTAACTGAGCGCGAGGATGGCGTTGCGGACGCAATGTGGCTACTTGAACGCCATGCCCGCGGCGACATCGTCCTAGCCGTGCCCGGGACGTTTCGACTCGAATGGCTTAACGCTCTCGTGTCGCGGGGACTGGCAGTACCAGATGTGTTGGACGCTGCGCGCGACCTCGAGCGCTCTGCGCTTTGTTGGTACGAGATTGACGAGACACTCTCCTTTGAGGCTGTCGCCCTCGCCAGCGCTCACTCGCTCACCGTCTCCGACGCTGCCTATCTTGCGCTGGCAAACCGCCTCGACGCCGGGCTGGTGACGGCCGATGTCGCGCTCGCGCACGCCGCGGGGGATCGCCTCGTGCACGTCGTCGACTTCAAGCCGGAATCGTAGCCGCTACATCCGCTCCGGTGCGCTCACACCGAGCAGCGCGAGCACCGTCTCGAGCACGCTCCGTGTCGCGTCGACCGCATAGAGGCGCGCTGTGGTGAGCGCGGGGTCATCGGTCATCACTCGGCACACGGTATAGAACTGGTGGAAGACGGCGGCGAGATCCTCGGCATATCGCGTGAGCCGATAGGGCGCCAGATCGGTCGCAGCGCCCTCGGCGACCTCGGGGAACTCGGACAGCTTGCGCATCAGGGCCAGCTCGACAGGCTCGGTCAACGGAGTCAGATCCGCATCTCCTGGTACGAATTCCGCCGAGAGGGCTGCCGCGGTCGCGTAGCGTGCCGCGACCTCGTCACCTGCGGCTTTGCGCAGGATTGAGCAGATGCGCGCATGGGCGTACTGCACGTAGAAGACTGGGTTGTCGGCGGACTGCGTGCGCGCCAGCTCGATATCGAAGTCGACCGGCTGATCGGTATTCCGACGCAGGAACCAATAGCGCGCGGCGTCGGCTCCAACCTCGTCTAGCAGCTCCTCGAAGGTGACCATCTCGCCGGTGCGCTTACTCATCCGCACAGCCTCGCCGTTGCGAAATAGGTTGACCAGCTGTCCGATCACAACGTCGAGCTGGCCCTCGTGGCCGAGCGCAGCCGCCGCCGCCTTCATGCGCGCAACGTAGCCGTGATGGTCGGCGCCCCAGATGTTGATGACGCGGTCGAAGCCGCGGTCGAACTTGTTCTTGTGGTAGGCGATGTCGGCGGCGAAGTAGGTGTAGTCGCCGTCCGCCTTGACCAGCACACGGTCCTTGTCGTCGCCGAAGTCCGTCGAGCGGAACCAGACCGCGCCGTCGAGATCGTAGATGTAGCCAGCAGTTCGCAATGCATCGATCCCGCGAACGATAGCCGTCGAGCCGCCGCCGACCGTCGGCTCGTGCAGTGTGCGCTCGGAGAACCAGACGTCAAAGTCCACGCCCATCTCGTGCAACACGTGCTTGAGGTGTTCGAGCACCGCCACGTACGCGGTCTCCTTGAAGTGGGACTCACGCGGTGCCGCCGGCCGATCCATCCACACGTCGCCCTCCGCCGAGTGAATCTCTCGGGCTATCTCGGCGATATAGGAACCTTGGTACCACTCCGGCTCGAAGGTGACCGTACGGCCGCACAACTCCAGGTAGCGAGCCGCGACCGACTTGGCGAAGATCTCCATCTGCACACCGGCGTCGTTGACGTAGAACTCGCGCTCCACGCTCCACCCTGCGTGGGCGAGCACGCGAACCATGCTGTCACCCAGCGCCGCCCACCGCCCGTGGCCGACATGCATCGGCCCCACCGGGTTCGCCGAGACAAACTCCACCTGCACGCGCTTGCCCACGCCTGCGGCACTGCGTCCAAAGTCCAGCCCGGCGTCCCGCGCCTCGCGCAGCACGCGCTGAAGCGCCGCCGCCGAGAGTCGGATGTTGATGAAACCGGGACCGGCGATCTCCACGGCATCAACGTCCGCATGCCCCGCAATCCTCGCCGAGATGATCTCGGCGACGGCGCGCGGGTTCATGCCGGCGGACTTAGCCGAGCGCAACGCAACAGAAGTCGCCCAATCACCGTGTGCCGGGTCGCGGGGACGCTCGAGCGCGGGATCGGGAATCTCGGCAAGCGGGAGTTCGTCGGCCTGGACCGCGGCGACCAGAGCGGCGGTGACGAGGGCGGAGATGGCGTCTCTCACGATGCGATGCCCCTTGCAGTGGCGGCGGGATTCAAGCGCTAAGGATACCCGAAGGGGTGTGGTGGCGGAAACTGGGTGCACGCGCTCGGCGTCACGGTGCCCTCATGAGGACGAGCCGTCAGGGGGAATGCTCCCATGGCGTTCTTGCCGGAATCCAGCCGCAACTTGAATGTAGCCTGTGCGCCTGGGCGCTACACTGCCTCCAGAACAACCCGATTCCGTCCGACGCGAGGGGAACCTGTGCTGATCAGACCGGCTCGCAGCGAAGATATCGACGCCCTTCTCGGCGTAGAGCGTGTCGCATTCGACGGCGGCGAAGAGGCCGACTTAGTCGCCGCCCTGCTCGTCGACCCTTCAGCCGGGCCGATCATCAACCTCGTGGCCGAGAAGAACGGCGTGATTGTCGGCCACGCAATCTTCACCCACGCGGTGGTCGAGAGTGCCGACGGCGATGTCGATGCGACAATCCTTGCTCCGCTCGCCGTTGCGCCGCCTGCGCAAGGAACGGGCATCGGCCAGGCCCTTTGTCGAGAGGGGCTCATTGTCGCCGAGGAACTCGGCATCGGACTCGTATTCGTCTTGGGGCACATCGGCTACTACCCCAAGGTGGGATTCGAACCGGCGGCACGGCATGGACTTTTGGCGCCCTACTCGATCGATCCCGCCGTGGCCGACGCGTGGATGGTGCTAGAGACTCGGCCCGGCATCATCGGCAACGTTCGCGGTGTCATCCGCTGTGCGGACGCCATGATGCATCCGGAGATGTGGGCCGAGTAGCCGACCTTACTAGCGGCCGATCGCCTTGCCGGTCGGGTGACAAGAGGAGCTCGGCACTAGCACTTGAATCCCTGCGCCGTAGAACCGGATCGAATTCGCAGCCGAGCGCATCGGCAACACAAACCAGAGTCCTTAGCGTGAAATTCGATCGACCGCTTAGTATCTTGGTGACCATCGGAGCGGACACACCAAGAGCTCGCGCCAGATCGATGCGACTCATACCTCTGGCGTCCATCGCCTCCGCGATTACGTGCGACAGGCGCAACGACAGCGCTTCAAGCTTGAACTCTGGCGTCTTGGCGTCCTCGTCGAACAAGCTGCCATACGCCATCACTTGGTCAGTCAAGCTGCGCGCCACCCTTCTCGAACTCCCGAGCCATACCCTTTGCGCGATTCATCACATCGTGGGGAATGGGACCATCCCCTTTGTCGAAGCCGAGAAGCAGCACGTGACCGCCCTGGGGTAGCCTATAGGCCAAGATGCGAATGGCCTTCGGTCTAGCGACCTTGAACTCGACTAACGCTCCGCCGACAGACCGATACCGCGTCTCGCTCGGATGAAAGCCATATCCGTCAACATGGGCAATTAGGGCGTTCATCCGCTGCCTCGAAACCACATTTGTGCCGCTCAAGTACTTCAGAACCTGCGATGACGCACTTCCGGGTGACCGATAGGCCCAAGTGCGATGCAGCTTGCTGCTGAATCGCAAACCGCTCGGAAAATCGCCAGCGTTACATACGCTCAACTTAACCCCTAGGTGAAGTCGTTGTCAATGCTTCACCCACCGTGCCCCGAGGCACTTACTCAAACCTTGCGGGAATCCATACCTTGTTGCTCAACCGCCGACAGCCCGTCCGCCCTACTTGTGGTAGGGCTCGCCTCGGCTGATTCGGAATGCGCGGTACAGCTGCTCGAGCAGCACCACGCGCGCGAGGTTGTGCGGCAGCGTCATCAGGCCGAGCGAAAGCCGCGCATCGGCACGCTCAATCACGTCGGCGGACAGCCCCACCGATCCGCCAATCACAAAGGTCAGATGGCTCGAGCCGTGGAGCGCCAGCTCGTCGATTTGTCCCGAGAACCCCTCACTGGAAAGCTGCCTCCCGCCGACATCCAGGGCCACGACATACGACGTCGCGGGGATGGCGCGCAGCACGTCGGCTCCCTCATCGGCGAGCGCGCGCTTGGCGTCGCGTCCGGAGTCCCGATCGGCGACCTCGACAACGCTGACTTGGGCGTACGGTTTGAGGCGCTTGAGGTACTCGTCGGCCGCCTCACGCCAGAAGCGCTCCTTGAGGCGGCCGACCGCGATGATCGTGAGTTTCACTGTTTGATCGAGTCTGAGCCCAACGTAACGTTGACCGTCATCGTTTGGCCGCTCCGCACGACCTCAAAGGGGACGACCTCGGCGACCTTGTGTTCGCGGATTCCGGCGAACACGTCTGCCACGCTGCTCACTCGCGTGTCTCCGATCTTGACGATGACGTCCCCGAGCTTGATGCCCGCAGCCTCGGCAGGTGCACCCGGTGAGACGAATCGGACCAGCGCTCCGCTCTTCATGGGCAGGCCGTACTGCGTAGCGAGGTTCTCGTCGACGGTCTCGGTGGATAGGCCGACGTACGCGTGCGTCGCCTTGCCGCTGGTGATGAGCTGGTTGGCGATGTCGATGGCGAAGTCGACTGGAATCGCAAAGCCGATACCCGCCGACTGCGCCGCTCCTACCCCGCCGGAAGGCGACTGGATGAGCGAGTTGAGACCCACGAGCAGGCCCTGATCGTCGACAAGCGCGCCGCCCGAGTTCCCGGGGTTGATGGCGGCGTCGGTCTGGATGAGGTTGGTGTAGGTTGTGATGTCGTTGGCGGTCTGTCCTTGGGCCTGCTCGGAACGCTGCAGCGCCGAGACGATGCCGCTCGTAACCGTCTTCTCAAGCCCAAACGGGCTGCCGACCGCCATGACGAACTGTCCCACTTGCAGGTCCTTGGACGATCCGGCCTCAATTGCCGGGTAGCCGGTGCCATCGACCTTGAGGACCGCGAGGTCGGTAGTGCGATCGATGCCGACCAGCTTGGCGACCTTGTCCTCGAGACCCACCGTCACCATGATCTTGTCGGCACCTTCGACGACATGGTTGTTGGTCAGGATGTAGCCGTCGGAGCGAATGATGACCCCGGACCCGGTGCCTACCTTGCGAAATGACTGGTTGCCGTTGAAGTCGACTACCGCCTGCTGAATGGTCACGCTGACCACCGATGGCACGACCTTTTTGGCAACCGCCGCGGCGACGTCGAGGTTTTGGGCGGACGGAGTAATCGAGATCTTCTGTGCCGCACTTTGCGTCGCCGCTTGCGTAATCGGGGATACGACCGGTCGGGCCCCGGGCATCATCCCGAAGGCCCAGGCCGCAGCAGCCGCGACGAGCAATCCACCTGTCAGCGCCCCGACTGACGCAGCGATGACCACGGCTACACCCGACCAGCGCTTCTGCCGGGCTGGCTCCTCGCAGGCCACATCACTCTCCCCCGTGTAGTCGCACACGGGAAGTGGCTCGCTGGAATCGGCCCACTCCAGGCGAGGCTCTGCGGGTTCCGAGGACGGATACCACGGGGGTGGGGGTGGCGATGGGTTCATCGGCTCATAAGACATGGACTCACCTCGAGTTCTCGGTGGATAAGCGCGCCAACTCTGCTCGTCAGCAACCTTACTGCCGAAACAGACAAGTCGGGCGCGCTCACACACAAAGCACATACCCCGCAGGCCAGAGCCCTAGCGAAGCACGACGCCGATCGACGCCAGAAGCGGTCCGGCGGCCAATCCTAGAGCGACCACCGCGACCACGCACACCCCGATCGCGGTCGCAGCGGCGCCATTGCGCGTGACGCCGAGGTGACCGGCGGGCTCCTCGGCAAAGAACATCGCCCGGACGATACGCAGGTAGTACGCCGCCGAGACCACGCTCATCACGACCGCCAGCACGACGACCGCGGTGAATCCGCGCTGCAGAGCGGCGGTGAAGACCGACAGCTTGCCGAAGAATCCCACGAGCGGTGGGATGCCGATGAGCGAGAACAGCATGATGACGGTCACCCACGCGGTAGCTGGGCGACGCTGGGCCATGCCGCCAAAGTCGGCGACTTGCGAGCCTTCCTCGGCGGTTATGAGCATGATTCCCATCGAGGGAATCGCGTAGGCCAGCGCGTAGAAGATCGCTGCGGCCGAGCCGGGGATCGAGAGAGCGGCCACGCCCAGCAGTAGGTAGCCGCTGTGCGCGACGCCCGAGTACGCCATCATTCGGCGAACGTCGGTCTGCGTCAGGGCGCCCAAGTTGCCGAGCACTATCGAGAGCACCGAGGCGACCAACAGCACGGTCCCCGCGAGTGGAACACCCGGAGCGATGGCCGAGACCAGCCGCACGATTGCGACCGCGCCGGCAACCTTGGGGACGGTTGAGACGAACGCGACCGCCCACGGAGTGGCACCCTCATAGGCGTCAGGCGCCCAGTAGTGGAATGGCGCCGCAGAAAGCTTGGAAAGGAGGCCGACGACGGCGAAAAGCACCGCGAGCACGCCTAGAGTTCCGGCACCCTTGAGGTCCATACCGCTGTAGCGTGTCGTACCGGTGAGACCGTAGAGGAACGAGAAGCCGTAGAGCATGATCAGCGTCGTCAGCATCGACATCAGGAAGTACTTGAGCGCGCCTTCCAGTCCCTTGCCATCGCCTCGGCGGTAGCCGATCAGTACGTAGGCGGGCATGGTAGCAAGCTCAATGGCCAGAATCAGCGTGACGAGTTCGCGCGCCTCGGCGACGAGCATGCCGCCGATCAGGGCGAACAGCGCGAGTGAAACGGCCTCTCGGACGCGGCCCTGCCCGCGACCGGCGGTCCAGAGCAACCAGACGGCGGCGAGCATGCACATGACGATGCGGGCGAGCCGGGCCGGGCCGTCAAAGGCAAGCATCCGGGGGAACGGGCCGCCGGTAGTGGCGAGCGGCGCAACCGCGACGATCACGGCGGCCGCAAGAGTGGCCACCGCACCGAGCCACGCAGCGCCTCGGTCGCCGCCCGGTAGCTTCTCGGCAAACAGCGCCCAGAATGCTGCGAGGAGGACTAGGAGCTCGGGTATGAGCAGCGCGTAGCCGGTCACGCTAGACCCCCATGAGCTTCACGAGGCTGCGCGCGGCAGGATCGACGTAGTTGAGTAGCAGGTTCCAGTTCAGTCCCACCGCAACGATGAGGATGATCAGCGGGGCAACCACAAAGATCTCGCGCGGCGTGGCGTCAGGACAGTCTGCGATCACGTGCGATGGAGTGCCCATGATGACGCGCTGGATCATCCACAGCATGTACGCCGCGCCAAACAGCACACCCAGCGCCGAGACAAACACCATCCACTGCGGCAAGTTGGATCCCCACGCGCCGAGCAGCGCCAAGAACTCGCCGACAAAACCGGACAAACCCGGAATCCCGAGCGAAGCGAAGGACGCGAAAGCGAGCAGCCCGGCTATCACCGGCATCTGCGCCGCAAGCCCGGAGAGCTCGGATATCTGGCGGGTGTGTGCGCGGTCGTAGATCATCCCGACCATGAGGAAGAGCATCCCGGCGACCAGACCGTGGCTGAAGCTCACAGCAACCGCGCCATCGATGCCGATCACGTTGGCCGCGGCGATTCCGAGCATCGCGAAGCCCATGTGCGAGACCGACGAGTACGCGACGAGCTTCTTGATATCGGTCTGGGCAAACGCGACCGCGGCACCGTAGACGATCGAGATCATCGCCAGTAGCGCGATGAACCACTGCCACGCTAGGAAGCCCGCAGGCAGAATCGGAAGCGAGACCCGCAGGAAACCGTAGGTGCCCATCTTCAACAGCGTGCCCGCAAGAATCGCGGATGCCGCCGTGGGCGCCTCGACATGAGCGTCAGGCAGCCACGTGTGCAGCGGCCACATCGGCACCTTGACCGCGAATCCAAGGAAGAACAGTAGGAACAGCCACCATTGCAGCCCCGCGGGGAGCAGGTGCCCGATGGCGGCGAGACGGATCATGTCAAACGTTCCGGTCTTCAAGTACAACATCACGATTCCGACGAGCATGAACACCGAACCCAGCAGCGTGTAAAGGAAGAACTTAATCGCCGCGTACTCGCGTCTGGGACCGCCCCACTGAGCGATGAGGAAGTACATGGGGATAAGCACGAGCTCCCAGAACACGTAGAACAGCACGAAGTCCAGCGCGAGGAAGACGCCGTTGGTGCCCACCTGCAAGAGCAGGAGCATCGCGAAGTAGAACTTGGGCTTAGAGTCTATCTTCCACGACGCGACCACCGCAAGAAACGTCAGTAGCGCCGAGAGCACCAGCATCGGCAGCGAGATTCCGTCGACGGCCATCGAGTAGCTGATGTGGAACTGCGGGATCCACGCCATCTTCTCGGCGAACTGGCGGCCGCCTCCGGGCACGAAGCGGTAGACGACCCAAGCGACCAGCGCGAGGTCGACTGCCGAGAAGGCCGCAGCCACCCACTTGGGCCACTCGGGCCGGCCCTTGGGCAGAAGCGCGATTGTGGCCGCTCCGAGCAGTGGCAAGAACACGATGAGGGTCAACACGCGTCAGGCCCCTTTCACCACGACGTAGATCACGAGACACACCATGAGAACAACAAGCGCCGAGAGCACCAACCGCTGGTAGCTCTGGAGCCGTCCGGATTGCAGCTTGCGAAGACTGGTGCCGGCCTGCCGAGAAAGCGTCGCGATGCCGTTGACGGCCCCGTCGATGACGATTCCGTCAAAGGTCCAGCTGACAGAGCTAACTCGGATCCAGCCTCGCGCCACGCCGTTGACGATCCCGTCGATGACGCTCGAGTCAAAGATCGCAAGCAGGCCGGCGAAGAAGATGAATGGCTTGATGAACAGGATCTCGTAGGCCGCGTCGAAGTAGAGCTTCTGGGTGAGCGCTCCGTAGGCGAGTCCCAAACGGTCCTTGTAGACGCGCGTGTTGACGACGACGGAGCGACGGCCGTAGACCCACCAGCCGCTTCCGATACCCACGACAGCAACGGCGGCCGAGATCGCAATGAGCATCAGCGACGGCCACTCGCCCTCGTGGCCGAGGAACTCGGCGAAGCGGACGCTGGAAAAGCCGATAACGCATGTGACCGCAGCGAGTGCCACCATGGGCGCGGTCATCGAGATGTGGCCCTCGTGGAGATGCTCATCCTGCTCGGGACCCTCAAAGACGCGGAAGTAGAGGCGCGTCATGTAAAACGCCGTGATGAGTGATGCGGCGATGACCACGCCAAAGGCCCAGTAGTTGTGGCCGTGCAGCATGACCGCAAGAATCTCGTCTTTGCTGAAGAATCCCGAGAGCGGCATGACGCCCGCAAGCGCGAGTGAGCCGATCAGGAAGGTAATCCACGTGATCGGCATGTACTTGCGCAGTCCGCCCATCTCGCGCATGTCCTGCGTCTTCGCCGAATGAATGATGACGCCGGCACCCAAGAAGAGCAGTGACTTGAAGAAGGCGTGCGTGACGAGGTGGAACAGCGCCGCGCCCACGCTTGCCGCTCCAAGCGCCATGAACATGAGTCCAAGCTGAGAGATGGTCGAGTACGCGAGCACCTTCTTGACGTCGTGCTGCACCGCGGCGAGCAACCCGCCTACGATCGCCGTGATCGAGCCGATGATGAGCGTGGCCTGCAGCACAGCCGGTGCTGCCAGGAAGACCGGCATCATGCGCGCGACCAGATAGACGCCGGCGGCGACCATCGTGGCCGCATGGATGAGCGCCGACGCCGGCGTGGGACCCGCCATAGCGTCGGGCAGCCACACGTGGAGCGGCACCTGCGCCGACTTGCCCATCGCCGCGATCAGCAGCCCGATTGCAGCCGCCGTCGCAACCCCCGGTGCCCACGTGGGAATCGAGCTCAAGACATCGGTCAGCTCCCACGTTCCGATCGCCTTGTAGATGACCATCAGCGCAAATAGGAA
This sequence comes from Coriobacteriia bacterium, assembly GCA_037140395.1. Taxonomy (GTDB): domain Bacteria; phylum Actinomycetota; class Coriobacteriia; order Anaerosomatales; family JAAXUF01; genus JBAXEO01. The sequence goes on along the minus strand of JBAXEO010000047.1, from coordinate 1,625 downwards.
GCCCAGATCGCCGACTCTCGTGACCAAGAACGCCTTCTGGGAGGCCTTTCTGGGGGCCTCGAGCTGATACCAGAACCCGATGAGCAGGTACGAACACAGACCCATCAGTTCCCAGGTCACAAAAGCAAGCAGCAGGTTGTCGGCAAGGACGAGGCCGAGCATGGCCGACGTGAAGAGCGACAGCACCGCGTAATACCAGCCGATACGCTCGTCGTTGTGCATGTAGCCCAGCGAGTAGATCTGAACGCAGGTCGCAACGAACGTCACGGTCACGAGCAGAATCGCCCCGATTGCGTCGAGCTGCAGACCGAGCTCAAACGGCCGACCACCGACGACTCCGAGAACCCACGAGTAGTTCCACGCAACCGACGTGAGTTCGCCACCGCCAGGCCACACCTGAGCAAAGGCCGCCCATGACAGCGCGGTCGCCCCGACGATGGCGCCGATGGGCAGCCAAAGGATGTTGTTTCGGACTCGCCGAGGCAGCGCGACCATCGCGATGAACGCGAAGGCCGGAAGCGCTGGTATGGCGAGCAGCCAGTTCATCCGCTAGCCCTTCAACTGAGACAGCCGGTCGACTTCGCTCTCACGCGAACGCCGATAGATCGCAAGGACGAGCGCGAGGCCCAGGCCCACCTCGGCAGCCGAGACCACCATGGTGAAGACGGCGAAGAACAGGCCGTCCATTGTGCGGGGCGTAACGAAGCGTGAAAACGCGACGAGGTTGATGTTGATCGCGATGGCCATGAGCTCGAGTGACATGAGCAACATGACCGTCGCCTTCTTGGAGACGGCACCGTAGAGCCCCAGAGAGAAGAGCACCGCAGCGAGAATGAGGAATGGTTCGAGTCCGACTCGCATCAGTCCTCCCCCTCCATAGTCCACCAGACGGCGCCGACAAGGGCGACGACCAAGATCAGCGACGCAATCTCAAACTGCAGCGCCCATCCGTTGACGGCAAAGAGCAGCTTTCCGAAGGCGGCGATGTCGGGCGGCACGGCTGGAAGCTTCTGACCAGCCGGAGCGGAAAACGCAAGAAGCACATAGACCATGACGCCGCAGAACAGGACCCCGAGCACGGCCGCCAGCGCCGAGAAGTCCCTGGGTCGGATGGCGTCCTCTAGGCGGCGCAGCGTGATCATGATCGAGAAGACCATGAGCACGGCTACGGCGACCGCATACACGAGGAGCTGCACGAGCGCGACGTAGTCGGCATTCAAGATGAAGAACAGACCGGCGGCCGCAACGGAGACCTCAAGCAACCAAAACGCGGCGTGCACGATGTTCTTGGTGAAGAGCATGCCAATCGCCCCGCCGACGCACATGACAGCGAGGATGGCGAAGGCTACGCCGTTGATGGTCTCAGACATCAGCGCCCCCCTCCGGTACGGCAGGCTCGGTAGGCTCGGCTGCGGGCGCTTCGGCGACGGGCTCCTCGGCGGCTGGCGCCTCAGCGGCCGACTTCGCGGGCTCGACGGCAGGCGTCTTGCGCTTGGGCACGGCGGCAGGAACATCGGTGAGCAGGTCGACGGTGAGCGTGTCCGGGTCGATACGAGCGAGCTCGTAGTCATGGCTCATCTTGATGGCCGAGAACGGGCATGCCTCGACGCACAAGCCGCACATCA
>JBAXEO010000046.1:0-13502 GCA_037140395.1 Coriobacteriia bacterium | reverse complement strand
TGGCAGGCCAGGAGGGGCTCGAACCCCCAACATCCGGTTTTGGAGACCGGCGCTCTACCAATTGGAGCTACTGGCCTACGTCCAGATTCATCTCACCCCTCTACTAGCGGGTTTCCTTGTGGAGCGTGTGCGTCTTGCACCACTTGCAGTACTTCTTGTACTCAATACGCTCAGGGTTGTTCTGCTTGTTCTTCTTGGTTGTGTAGTTCCGGCGCTTGCACTCGGTGCAGGCCAGCGTGACCAGCGTTCGCATGGGTCCTCCTGTGTGCCGCCCCAGAGCCTCAAACGGGCGTGGGCGCGGAAGGGTACTCTAGCACCCGGTTTTCGGCACTGTCAAACTCGACGCCGCTGCTCAAAGGCCGCGAAACGGGGCCCGGCTGGCGCCGGGCCCCAAGCGTTTGCGCAGCGTACGAAGGGTGCTACTTGATGATCTTGATGACTCGGCCGGAACCGACGGTGCGTCCACCCTCACGGATGGCGAAGCGCAGGCCGTCTTCCATGGCGATCGGGTTGATGAGCTCGCCCCTGATCTCCACGTTGTCTCCCGGCATGACCATCTCGGTGCCCTCGGGCAGGTGCGCCACGCCGGTCACGTCGGTGGTGCGGAAGTAGAACTGCGGACGATAGCCATCGAAGAACGGCGTGTGACGGCCGCCTTCTTCCTTGGTCAGGATGTAGACCTGGCCCATGAACTCGGTGTGCGGAGTAACCGAACCCGGCTTGCAGAGAACCTGGCCACGCTCGATCTCGGTGCGGGCGACGCCACGAAGCAGCACGCCGACGTTGTCTCCGGCCTGCGCCTCATCGAGGAGCTTGCGGAACATCTCGACGCCGGTGACGACGGTCTTGCGGGTATCGGTGATGCCGACGATCTCGATCTCGTCGCCGACGTGGACCACGCCACGCTCGACGCGACCGGTGGCGACGGTGCCGCGACCCGTGATGGTGAAGACGTCCTCGATAGCCATCAGGAACGGCTTGTCGATGGCGCGCTCCGGCATGGGGATGAACGTGTCGACGGCCTCGAGAAGCTCGTCGATCTTGACCATGTATGCTTCGTCGCCCTCAAGAGCCTTGAGCGCCGAGCCCTGGATGATCGGGGTGTCGTCGCCGGGGAAGCTGTACTCGGAGAGCAGCTCGCGAACTTCCATCTCGACGAGCTCGATGAGCTCCGGATCGTCGACCATGTCGCACTTGTTCAGGAAGACAACGATGTACTCGACGCCGACCTGGTTGGCGAGCAGGATGTGCTCGCGAGTCTGGGCCATGGGACCGTCGGTGGCGGCGATGACAAGGATTGCTCCGTCCATCTGAGCCGCGCCGGTGATCATGTTCTTGACGTAGTCGGCGTGACCCGGACAGTCAACGTGCGCGTAGTGACGGGTGGCGGTCTGGTACTCGACGTGAGCGATAGCGATGGTGATACCGCGCTCGCGCTCTTCCGGAGCCTTGTCGATCTGGTCGAACGGCGTGAAGTCGGCAAAGCCCTTCTCGGCCTGACGCTTCGTGATCGCTGCGGTCAGCGTGGTCTTGCCGTGGTCGACGTGGCCGATCGTACCCACGTTGACGTGCGGCTTAGTGCGCTCGAACTTCTGCTTCGCCATGAGTCTCCTCCTTAAAAGGACCTCTGCGACGGTGCCGCCACGAATACGTCGTGGTGGCCGCGGTCCGTCTCTTCATACCATCAACTTCGTTGTACCTGCATCATCATCGTGCCGATCAGCGCCGCCAAGAAGAGCGACGCGTGAAACCTGGTAGCGGTGGCTGGACTCGAACCAGCGACTTCACGGGTATGAACCGTGCGCTCTAAACCAGCTGAGCTACACCGCCGAATCATCGCTGCCCGGCCAGCAGTGCCCGAGCATGACATCGATGTCGTGTGGAGCCCACAACCGGACTTGAACCGGTGACCTCTTCCTTACCAAGGAAGTGCTCTGCCGACTGAGCTATGTGGGCGTGATACCGACGGATACACGTGCATCCTAGCCGTCTCGTGGTGGGGGCGCCAGGATTCGAACCTGGGTAGGCGTAGCCAGCGGGTTTACAGCCCGCCCCCTTTAGCCACTCGGGCACACCCCCGCGAGACAAAAAAATAGACCCTCTGTACGCTTTTCAAGTTGCAGCGCCTTGGCATAGGCAGACGGCATAGTAAGCCATCGCGGCGCTGAGTGTCAATAATGAACACGGTGCCGGGTGTGTCCACTTCGCACGCAAAACAAGCAGCTCAAGAGCGGGTAGTCGGGCCACGAACCGGACCGGTGATGACCGGTCCGCCGCAAACGGCTATCCCCCAAGACGTTCGTCGGCCACTCGCAAGCGGCGGCTCAGCACTTCCAGAAGCTTGATGGCTATGGATGGGTGCCGCTCCAGCAGAGCCTTGAAGTCCCAACTCGACAGCAGAATGCACGATACCTGGTCGATTGCGCGAATCGTCGCCGAGCGTGGCGCTTGATCCAGCAGGGACATCTCTCCAAAGAGGTCTCCAGGGCCGAAACCTCCCAATGAGGCTCCGTCCCGCAGAATCTCGACGCGACCGCTGAGAATCATGTAGAACGCCTGTCCGGGAGTTCCCTGGGTGACGATGATTTGGCCTGGCTGAAAGAAGCCCTCCTGAGCAACTTCCGCAATTGTGGAAATCTCATCGGGCGTGCAGTTCGCAAAGATGGGTACTCTTGCGATGAAGTCCTCGTGCGACATAGGTGTGCCTCCTCATGGCCCCTCGCCGCGCGCACGCGCGACACGGTCAGTCTACCGCAGACGCGCCGTCGTGGTTACGGCACAATAGGAGTATCGGCAGACTGGCACCCCAGCTTACCCAAGCATTGCCGAGAAGGAGGAATCGTGGCCAAGCGAGTGCGCCGCAAGAACGAGCGGTGGCTGATGTGGCTTCGCGCTGTCGCCGTGTTCGTTGTGACGTGGGTCGGGCTCAACGCGATGAACGTGAGGCCGTCTGGGCTGAGCATCGTGGTCGCGGCAGTCGCAGCGGTGCTGACCCTGATGAACTCGGAGCTCGGCGTGCTCGTCGCGGTCGCGGCGCTCTGCATTCCGCTGATTGCTGCTCAGCCGATTCTGGGTCTGGGTGCCCTCATTCTTGGTATTGTCGCCATCAGGTACCTGGGGACCGACGGCGGCAGGACCTTCCTCATCATCGGAATCTCGATACTTGGCGCCATCTTCGGCCCCGTATGGGCTGGTGTGGCGCTCGCTGGTTACCTGCTTGGTGCAGGCGAAGGCGCGCTTGCAGCCGCTGTCGCCTGCGTGATTATTGAGGCACTGGGCATCGGACTCGGCAAACAGATCATGGGAGTTGTGATCACCGGCGGCCCGCCAGCCGCACTTCTTTCCTTCGACCACATGCCGGCTACCCTACTCTCCTCGGAGTGGCTGCGTACCTCCTTTGCCACCCTGGATGCGGCGAATGTCAACCGAGTCATCGGTGGCCTGTCTGGAATCACCCGGCCGCTGGCGCTCGTGATACAGCCGATGCTTTGGGCGGCCGGAGCGGCAACTGCTGGCATGGTCCACGCCGAGGCGCTGCGCCGCAAGAGCGCCCCACTGGACTTTGCCGCGGTCGTCGCTGGTGCTTTGGTCCCCGCGCTTGGGACGGTGCTCGCCTTCTCTCTCGCGGTGCTCCCTGTGCCGTGGGTCGCCCTCACGGTCGCGCTCGTGAGTTCGGCGGTGATCGCCGTGGCATTCGTCGCGGTATGGGAAAGCTTCTTTCGCGCAGAACAGAAGGCCCCGACTCCGGCAGCGCGACGGATGTCGATGTCGTCGGAGGACGCTGATGTTGACGAGCTGCTCAGACTCATAGCGACCGCTGAAGACAAGCTCGCAAGCCAGCACACGAGCACCAAGGTGGTGCTGATCACCGACATGAAGTCGTTCTCCACGATGACCGAGGAAGACGGGAGTGTGGCCACAGCCAAGGCGATTCAGCGCCACCGTGACCTGCTGATCCCGGTCATCTCGGCCAATGGTGGCAGCGGTAAGTCGACAGGTGGCGATGGCCTCGTCGCCGCATTCGATACCGCTGCATCCGGTCTCCTGGCCGCGGCCGCGATGCAACAGGCGCTTGCCGAGCACAACGCCGGCCACCCCAGTGACCGCGAGATCTGGGTCAGGATGGGACTTGCCTCGGGTGAGGTCGTGCTGGACAACGGCGGCCGCCCGTTCATCGGGGCGGGGCTCAATCTCGCGGCTCGAGTGATGAACCTGGCCGACGGCGGTCAGGTGTTTGCGGCCGGCGACGTGGCTGCCGAGGCTCAATCAGCAGGTCTGACCGGGTGCTCGTTTGGCAACTTCGAGTTGAAAAACATCGCCAAGCCGGTCGAAATCGTCGAGATACTGTGGGCTGAGGAACAGGAGCCTCATGACCCGCGAGCAATCGAGGTCGCTGAGGAAGAGGAGTAGCGCCGCTCCTAAGCGAGAAACCACGACGGCCCGAGCGCACACGCCCGGGCCGTCGTCTTTGTGAGTGTTGGAGCTGGCGAAAGGACTTGAACCTTCAACCTACTGATTACAAATCGCCATTTCAGCAGGTCAGATATGGTGTTTGTACTTCATTCAAGTACAAACGGGACACCGCGAACGGGGGCGCACGACACCCCGAAACAATGAAATGCAATCAGATAGGTGCACGGATAGGCCGCACGCAGAAGGCCACGCCAGATCGGTCAAGGCGATGGGCTCTGCGTTGCCGAGCGGGCCTAGCTGAGACGCCGACGCCTCATCGCCAAACCCGCAAAGCCTACGCCGACGACTCCCAAGAGCGCGAGGCTCCAGTCAGATGACGCGGGCGTGCTGGTGACTGGCGGCTCTCCCGGCGTCTCCTCAGATGTCCCAACCGCATAGTCCGAGAACGAATCCGTGCTGAAAGTCAGCGTTCGCGAAGTGTTGTCAACCGTTAGGCCCGTCGGCTCCACCCAGGCGCCGTCCTTCCAGTGGAAGACCTTAAGCGTCGCCAGGTCACCGTTGTAGACGTTCCAAGGCACTTCGATCGTGACAATTGCAGTACCAGTGAAAGTAGCGGTCGGGCTTATGTCGAAGTAGAGGTCCGGCAGCAGATGAGTTGTGCCGGGAACTGGGTGACGAGGGCCGAAGTAGGGAGTCACGGTCAGCGTGCCCGGTGTACTGACCAAGGGGAAGTGCACTGTCACCCTATTGGCAGTGATAGTCACATCAGTCCCGGTCGGGATCTCGGTGATGTTCTGGGGCGTGGAGAGAACAGTCGCCCCGCGAGCCACTAATACGTCGATATCGGACTCGCTCTGTGTGCCTGCACCAAGGACCAAGAAGTTCCTGCTCACCACCACGCGGTCACCGGCGCCAATTCCCGAGTTGGCTACAAGAGGGCCTATGTCTGTGAGGCGGTTCTCGGAGAGGGTCAGATGATTGAGCAAGAGCAGACCGCTAATCGGGCTCAAGTCCGCGACCCGGCTCTTGGTCAAGGTCAAGTAGGTGAGTTTCGTCAAGCTGGAAAGCGGCGCAATATCTGTGATTTGATTCGAGCCGAGTGCCAGAACGCCGAGGTTGACCAGACTGCGCAGCGGGGTGAGATCCGACACATTGCAGTTGCTCAAGTGGAGCGTGGTCAGCCCAGTGAGTGAGGCCAGCGGCGAGATATCACTCACGGCGTTGCCCCGGATCTTCTCCTGTGGCGTATTGGCCCAGTAGGTACCGCCCAGGGAGAGGTACCGCAGGCTTGAAAGACCTGACAGGGGCCTGAGGTCGGAAATCTGGTTCCCAGCGACTTCAAGCGTGTAGATCTTTGGAAGCGCCGAGAGTGGGCTCAGGTCTGAAATCGCATTGTCGTAGAGGTGTACCGTGCGCAGATTGGTCGCGCGTTCCAAGCCACTGAGATTGGTGATTCCCTTGCTCTCAGCGTTGAGCGTGGTCAGGAGGAGCATGTCTGAGTCGCTAATCGGAGTGCCTGAGGCTATCCCCAGAGAGCTGTGAACTGCGGCGGCGAGGTTCGCATCTTCGAAAGTGACGTCAGCCCCCGGTATGCCTCCCTCTATGGAATAGAACGCCCGGCGATACTTCGCTGCGTAATCTCTGGCCGTCGATGGGGAGTGGCCAATGATCGACGCACCGGTCGGGATTGTGATACCGCTGTCGTATATCACGGTCGTCGCCGAGTTGAATGTGACTGAGGTGAGGCTTGTGCAGTCTCCGAAGGCGGCAAACCCGATCGAGGTGACTGAGGCGGGGATGGTGACGGAGGTCAGTCCTGAGCAGCCGGAGAAGATGTAATCCCCGATCGAGGTGACTGCGTTGGGGATAGTGACGGAGGTGAGGCTTGTGCAGCGCCAGAAGGCGGAATTCCCGATTGAGGTGACTGAGTCGGGGATGGTGTAGGTATTCATCGCACCCGGGCACTGAACAAGAGTCTTCATGTCACTTGTGAACAGCACCCCGCCGGAGGACTTGAATGATGTGTTTCCTTCAGCGACGTCGATTGAAGTGAGGCTTGTGCAGCCGGATAAGGCGTAATCCCCGATCGAGGTGACTGCGCTGGGGATAGTGACTGAGGTGAGTCCTGCGCAGTAGGAGAAGGCCTGATATCCGATTGAGGTGACCGCGCTGGGGATAGTGACGGAGGTGAGTCCTGTGCATCTTGAGAAGGCGTAATCCCCGATCGAGGTGACTGCGTTGGAGATGGTGACGGAGGTGAATCCTGTGCAGCCGGAGAAGGCCCAATCCCCGAGCGAGGTGACTGCATTGGGGATAGTGACGGAGGTGAGGCGTGTGCAGCCGGAGAAGGTGGCACCCCCGATTGAGGTGACTGAGTCGGGGATAGTGACGGAGGTGAGTCCTGTGCAGCCGGAGAAGGCGTCATCCCCGAGTGAGGTGACTGAGTCGGGGATGGCAACGGAGGTGAGACGTGTGCAGCCGGAGAAGGCGGAATTCCCGATTGAGGTGACTGAGTCGGGGATGGCGTAGGTATTCATCGCACCCGGGCACTGAACAAGAGTCTTCATGTCACTTGTGAACAGCACCCCGCCGGAGGACTTGAATGATGTGTTTCCTGCAGCGACGTCGATTGAAGTGAGGCTTCTGCAGCCGGAGAAGGCGGAACGCCCGATCGAGGTGACTGCATTGGGGATAGTGACGGAGGTGAGTCCTGTGCAGCCGGAGAAGGTGGAATTCCCGAGCGAGGTGACTGCATTGGGGATGGTGACGGAGGTGAATCCTGTGCAGCCGGAGAAGGCGTAATCCCCGAGCGAGGTGACTGCATTGGGGATAGTGACGGAGGTGAGTCCTGTGCAGCCGGAGAAGGTGGAATTCCCGAGCGAGGTGACTGCATTGGGGATGGTGACGGAGGTGAATCCTGTGCAGCCGGAGAAGGCGTAATCCCCGAGCGAGGTGACTGCATTGGGGATAGTGACGGAGGTGAGTCCTGTGCAGCCCTCGAAGGCGGAACGCCCGATCGAGGTGACTGCATTGGGGATAGTGACGGAGGTGAGTCCTGAGCAGCCGGAGAAGGCCCAATCCCCGAGCGAGGTGACTGCGTTGGGGATAGTGACGGAGGTGAGGCTGTCGGAGTAGCAGAAGGCGCCATCCCCGATTGAGGTGACTGAGCCGGGGATGGTGACGGAGGTGAGGCGGAAGCAGTAGCCGAAGGCGTGATAGCCGATTGAGGTGACCCAATACGTGGTTCCATCGCTTGTCACCGTAGCCGGAATCGTTATGTCGCCCGCGACTGATTGCCCGCTATTCCCATCACCCACCTGCACTGTGGTGTCGGTCAGGACCTTGTAGGTCAGGCCGCCGGACGTGAAAGTGCCACCGACTCCCACCGCCATCGCTGCGCTCGGCACCATGCAGAGCACCGCCACGGCAAACATCGCCCATAGGCCAAGCCGAATATGGCCGATTCGTCGCAATCCCACAGAACGCATAGTGACTCCCCAAGACACCCGAGCGTGGCACACTCTCCCCCGGACAGGCGTGCCAAGCTACGCGATTCGCCCCGCCCGTCACCGTTCCACCTCACTGTATCCCACATGCCCATGGGTTGCACTTCGCACCGCTCCGTGGAGCGCGTAAGGCGCACGCCAGATTCGATGAAGCGAGGGCCTTCTCTATTCCCTATTCGCATCGGCCGGGCACGCGGGGCGTGTCATCGGTTCCGGGTACACTGAGGATGGCGGGGCGCACGACGCCAGGGGAATCGTCGGCGAGACTGAGGAATCCGTGCGGCCTTGAGCGTACATTGATACTGGAACTTAGGGGGGCTCGTGAACAACTTCGAGATTCTGCAGAACTACTCCAAGGGCGATCTTCGCCGACTGGCCAAAGGCAAGATTTCTGAGATTGTCGGTCTCGATTCCGACAAGGTTCTGCGCGATCTTAGTCGTGTGCTCGGCAACTACGAGAGCGTCAAGCGAAGCATCGAGTTCCGAACACCACCGACTGACACCATCTTGGAAGTCCTCTTGGACGCGCCAGAACATCGTGTCAGCATGGATGATCTGCAGCAGGCGGTCACATCGCGGATACAACAGTACGTTGAGGCGTCAAAGAGTCTCGATTTCAAGAATACCAAGAAGAACTACGGCCTGTACGCGAAGATGCTCATTGCGGCCTGGGACTTCGATGATGATTTCAATGCCTCCGAGGCGAATCTCCTGCGTGTCCTACGAAATGATCTAGGCATCACTCGCAAGGAGCATCAGCTTGTCATGGCACATTCAACCGTCCGACGCCTGAAGTTCGACACGGCGGAATATGAAGCCGGCCTGACCTTCCTCACGAACGAGGGCATCGTGCTCGTCTGCTGCGGCGATAACGACAGCTCCTTCATTCTCTCCGACGAGACATCCGACAGTCTCCTAGAACTCTGGGGCTTCGCCTTGCGTGGCGGTCAGCGAGAGCGCCTGTTCGCTCACTTGTCCAAACCGCAGCTTGTCGGTGCCCTGAAGAACGCCGACCTGCGGACCTCAGGATCCAATCCCGAACTCGTGGCCCGACTCATCGAAAACGAGATTCCCGCCAACCCGGTTCTCTCAGGGTTGAGCACAGACGAACTTGTCGGGCTCTTGGGCAAGCTCGGTCTTCCCAAGAGCGGGAACAAGGAGGAGCGCGTTCTCCGAATAATCGACCACTTCAAGGCGAATGCCGATATCGCGGTGGCCGCCGCGTCACCCGAGGCCGAGGCAGTCGCCCCGCAAGAGGAGATCTTGCGAGAGGAAACCGTTCTCGACTTGCTTGACCAACTGGGCGTCGTGCAGTTGGCGGATGCACTTGAATCGCTGGGACTCCAGAAGTCCGGCTCCAAGAACGCAAGGATTGAGCGCCTCGCCCTCAGCCCATACAACTCCGAGACAGTCCTCGCATCACTCGGGTTGGACGACCTGCGCAAACTCGCGACTGGACTCGGACTGAGGAAGAGCGGCAACAAGTCGGATCTGATCAACAGCATCCTTGCGTACTTCATGGAGCAATCCATCGAGGAAAGCGCGCTGTCACCCAAGGATCTGTTGGGCTTCTACGATGAAATCAGCCGTCAAGATGTGCGCGCCTATCCGGCCAACGCCACGCCCGACGGACTTAGCGCAACGAGGATGGGCCTCGATTTCGAGCGCGCGACTCGCTACATCTTCAAGAACATGCTCCGACTCGACGCGAAAGCTCAGACCTCTGGCCAGGTCGAGCCGGATGGGACAGTCACCGATGACGAAGGACTCTTCTACTGCTATGAGTGCAAGACCGTCCTGAACCCTCCCTACACGCTTCCGATTCAGCATCGCCTTCAGCTACGAAACTACATTTCATCCATTGCCGCATCTCGCAGGTCTGACCGGTTCGGCGGCTACCTGATCATCGCCCACAGTTTCAGCGACGGGATCGAGCAGAAGCTCGCGAGTATAGAGGCACCGATGGACGTACCCATCGCTGTGGTTGAAGCGCGGGACCTTCTCGCTGCGGCCGTGAAGTGGCAGGAGGAGCATCCCCTTGACACGTTCCCGATTGGCCGCGCTCTGAAGAACGGTCGGGTCTCTGCCAAGGATCTTGTGCAGGCTTCAAGGGTCTAGACATTCCCTGAAGTGGTGGGAGCGATCACCGATAGTCGGTCTGATCCGCATCATCATCGGCGGCTTCTTCGTGGGCCGCCCTTGTGGTTGCCCGGCGACGTACCACCTTGAGAAGTTCCCCGTGGCGTGCACGACGCACCGTGCGTCGGCAATGTCGGGACACTCGCCAGATGTGCTGCTGACGGTCTACGCGCACGCCTTCGATACTCGCAAACGCGAAGCGATCGACGCCTTCCGCGAAGCCCGGAACACGGCCCGTGCAGCGAAATAGGTGCACGGATAGGCCGCAAAGGCACCACTTGAAAGCCAAAAAGAAGCGGGAACCCGAAGGTTCCCGCAGGTAGAACGTGGAGCTGGCGAAAGGACTTGAACCTTCAACCTACTGATTACAAATCAGTTGCTCTGCCAAATTGAGCTACGCCAGCGAGCGCGCACTAGTGTAGCGAACGCCCGCGCTGGTGTCAGGAGCTGAACTGCGATATCTGCAGGTGAACGGCAAACTAGCGGCGACGCTAGCAGGCGCGGCAGCGGCCAATCTGGGTTTCCATCTTGCGCTTGACCCGCTGCAGGGCGTTGTCTACTGCCTTGGTATGCCTGCCGAGCAAGTCGGCAATCTCCTGGTAGGAACGCCCGTTAGTGTAGTACGTCAGGACCCTGGCCTCAAACGGTGACAGCGCTTCCGAGACGCCCTCGCGGATGAAGTCGGTCTCCCATGCGGCCACGACTATCTCGGCGGGGTCGCAGACGCCCTTGGCGGCAAGGATGTCGGAAAGGAGGCGTTCGCCGTCTTCCTCCATCGAGGTGGAGCGCGACAGCGAGACGTATCCGTTGAGCGGGGAATGCTTGCGTCGGGTCGCCGACTTCACCGCGGTGATGATCTGTCGAGTGACACAGAGATCAGCAAAGGAGTGAAAGCTCGCCTGACGGGTTGGGTCGTAGTCGCGCATAGCCTTGTAGAGGCCGATCATGCCCTCTTGGATGATATCGTCCCTATCCGCACCGACCAGGTAATAGGTCCGCGCCTTGTACCGAATGAGCCCCCGATACTTGCGAACCAAGTCGCAACAGGCCCGTTCATCGCCTTGCTGTGCAGACAAGACGAGCTGAAGCTCCGTTCCGCGCCCGACTCCAGGAAATCGGCGCGCGCTCGTGCCGTGATGCTGTAGCACTACGTACTCCCTCCGTATCTTGCCCGCCCTTGATTGCATCCGTTGTGGGATGGACGCGCCGCCGGCACGGCGCAGGCTTGCAGTGACACTGGAGTTACATTATGTCTTAGGTAATCTTAAGTCAACGGCTCCGGCACCGTTCTTCACTGGTTTTGAGACGCCGCTCCGTAAGGACACGCGAAGGCCCAAACAGTCCCTACTCGAGGCCACGGGCCCATCGGGACAGGCGCTCTCGGGTGCGGGCGTCAACGCGATCTTCGAGCCTCCCGTGCGTGCTTCCGGTCGGCGAATGCTCTCGCCACTCGGAATCCTGGGCACGCAGCTCGCCAGCGAACTCCGGCGATGACATCCTCGTCACCGAGCCGCCCAGCACGACCCACTGCGTCTGAGCATCCGAGGTCACGACGACGGTGTGGTCTCCCCTCTCCCGCGCAGCACGCGCAAGTGACTCGATGACTGCATCGGCATCGGTGCCGTACCGAGAGAACACCACCGTGATACCCGCCACCCGGTGCGGGACACCGTTGGATGTGGGGTTGAGGTGGCCATCAAAGACCACCGTCGCATCAAATGAGCGATCCGCATACGCGGCGACATCTGAGACGAGCGCCGCGCGTGCACTCTCAAGATCCGCCGCAGCGAGTTCACGATACGGAGGCGTCTGGCGAATCACGTTGTAGCCGTCAACAAACAACAGCGGTGTGGCGCTCACCGTTCCTGCGCCGAGCGGCGCAGCCACTCGTAGGCCAGCGCGGTGGTCGCCTGCGCCACGTTGAGCGAGCCGACCTTGCCCGCCTGCGGCAACCTCACCAGGAAGTCGCATGATTCTCGAGTCAACCGGGCCAGCCCATCGCCCTCCGAGCCCATCACGAGCACGATGCGGCCCTCGAGCGGCGCCTCCCAGGCGGTCTGCTCGGCGTGTTCAGAGGCTCCGGCAATCCAGTAGCCGGCATCCTTGCAGCGCGCCAGCGAGCGCGCGATGTTGGTCTCTTGTACGAGCGCGATGTGCGCGAGCGCTCCTGCTGAAGCCTTGTACGCGGCCGGTGTGACCGCGGCAGCGCGGTTCTTGGCGACCAGGACTGCGTCGGCGCCAACGACCTCGGCCGAACGCGCCACGGCACCGAGGTTGCCAGGGTCGGTGACGTGGTCGAGCACGATGATGAGCGAGTGTGGCTTGGAGCGTGCCTCGGCGATCACGGTGTCGAGCAGCGCGTACGGGTAGGGCGCGGCCTCGGCGATGACGCCTTGGTGGGCGCCGCGCTCGCTCAGCTTGTCGATCTCGCGCTTGCTGACACGCGCCACAGTGACGCCGGCCTTGTCGGCGAGGCGGACGATGTCGTCGATGGTGCGGTCGGGCTGGGTGCTCTCGGCGATCAGGACGCGCCGTAGCGGCATGCCGGCCCAGAGAGCTTCACGGACGGCATTGCGACCCTCAATGAACGCCATCAGCTACTCCTGCGACCGATAGATGACGCGGGCGCCCTGCGGTGTGTCCTCGATGTGGAAGCCAAACGGCGTAAGCCCGTCACGGACGGCATCGGCGCGAGCGAAGTCCTTGGCCGAGCGGGCGGCAGCGCGGGTCGCGAGGAGCGCACCGACAGCACCGTCTGGGTCGGAAGCCTGATAGCCAGCTAAGTCGCGAGCGAGATCGACGACCTCGTGCGGATAGCAGCAGGTCTCGTCGGGCGAAATCTGGATGCCGAGCACACCAAGGCGCGATACGACCACGTCCTCGGCTTCGAGAAGTACCAGCCGGTCGTCCTCGCACAAATCGGACTGGTAGTCCGCCAGGAAGCTGTTGCCGGCCTTGGCTAGCTCAAAGACCGCCGCTAGTGCACCTGCCGTGTTGAAGTCGTCGTCCATCTCAAACTCGAACTTCTCGCGGGCCGCCTCGATCGAAGCACGGAGTCCGACGAGCGCATCCGGCGGCACACCCATCCCGCACACGGCCAGATCGCGCGCCCAGCGTAGGTTACGCAACAGATTGGCGAGCCGGTTGTAGGCGTGAATCGTTTCGTCGAGCCGGGTGTCCGAGAAGTCCAGCGAGCTGCGGTAGTGAGTCTGGAGCATGAGGAGTCTGATGACGGTCGCGTTGTAGCGTTCAAGCACGTCTTTGAGCAGCGTGAAGTTGCCCAGCGACTTGCTCATCTTCTCGGAGTTGATCTGAAGCATCCCGCCGTGCAGCCAGTACTTCGCGAACGGTGCGCCGGTCGCCGCCTCGGACTGCGCGATCTCGTTCTCGTGGTGCGGAAAGATCAGGTCGCTTCCGCCGCCGTGGATGTCGAATGTCAGACCC
>JBAXEO010000045.1:0-13755 GCA_037140395.1 Coriobacteriia bacterium | reverse complement strand
CGCGGCACGCCGATAGATCAGGCACTCGGCGTCCCCTTTGTGGTGAAGAGCTACCAGCAGGCGCAACTGCAGTGAACAATCGACATCGACTATCGGCCATCCGCCGCTTCTCCGCATGATCCGAAAGGTACGCTGACATGCAGAAGATCGTCATCTTGGACACCAACGTACTGCTCGCCGATCCACAGTCGTTGCTGTCGTTTCCTCGAGCCGAGATTGTGATTCCGGAGACCGTACTCGGCGAGCTCGACAAGCTCAAGACCGCGCGCGTCGATCCTGACCTGCGTTTCCGGGGTCGTGAGGTCAGCCGCCTCATCTTCGAGTTCTCCGAGGATGGCTCGCTCACTGAGGGCGTCGAACTGCCCGAGGGTGGCCGGCTGCGCGTCGCACCGCTCGACGGTGGCAACTCGCTTCCCGAGGGGATAAGCGCTCGCAATGCTGACGACCGCATTCTGGGAACCGCCTATCAAGTACAACAGGCAGCCGGTCCTGATGCCGACGTATTGCTCGTGACCAACGATCTCAACATGCTCCTGAAGGCGCAAACGATGGGCATTCCAGTCCAGCGCCATGGGGTAGGCGAGGAAGGTGGCTGGACGCGACGCTATATCGTGCGCCCGTTCCAGCGCTACAAGATTCCGCTCGGCATACTCGCCCTTGCTCTCGCCGTGTTCGCGGCAGTCGTGCTTGTATCGCTGGTCTCGCCGCGGGGCGGAACCGCGCAGCTGCCCTCCGAGTTCAAGTCGATTCTTTCCGCGAACCAGCAGGGAGCTTTGGACGCACTCACCACGCTGCAGACCCGGCCCAATGACCCCGAGGCGTTGCTCAAGATGGCGACCTTCTACTATGAGGCAAACAACGCTGTGCTCAAGACTAACCCGGTACTCGCGCTAGATTACGGACGCCAAGGAATTCGCTATTACGAGCGCTACCTTAAGATCTCGCCGCAGGACAATGATGCCCTCGCTGACTTCGCTTCGCTGCTTTTCTACACCGGACAGACCGACCGCGCGATCCAAGAGGTGGGCTCGGTCTTGGAGCGAGACCCCAACCATCTCAACGCAAACTTCAACTTGGGTGTCTTCTACGGGCAGGGGCGTCAAGACTACCAAGGGGCGATCGCCCAGATGAAGAAGGTCATCACCTTGACCCAGAACGATGCGAACCAGCACGTCGTTCTTCAGCAGGCGACCACGGCACTCGGACAGCTCCAGGTGCTTGTTGATCAGTCGAAGAGCGCCACCGGAGGCGTCAAGCAGTGAGCAGGGAACACATCGAGATCGCGATTATCGGCGGAGGCCCTGCGGGCCTGGCGGCGGCGCTGTATGCCGCACGCGGGCGCGCCAAGACCGTCGTTTTTGAACGCGGTATACCCGGCGGACAAATCATTACGACAGACTGGGTCGAGAACTACCCCGGTTTCCCACAGGGAATCTCCGGCTCCGAGCTCGGTGAGCTCATGACTCAGCAGGCGGAGGTGCACGGCGCAATCATCCGCAGTTTCGCCCCCATCGAGTCGATCGAGGTAGATCGGATCGGCCACTTTGTCTTGGCTAGCGAAGGCGAGGAGTTTGAGGCCGACACCGTGATTCTTGCCACCGGCGCCATTCCTCGTAAGCTCGGCATCCCGGGCGAAGCTGAGTTCACCGGCCGAGGAGTCTCGTGGTGCGCCACATGCGATGGCGCACTCTACAAGGAGAAGATCGTGTCCGTGATCGGCGGCGGAGATGCCGCTGTCGAAGAGGCCATGTTCCTGACCAAGTTCGCTTCCAGGGTCCACCTGATCCATCGGCGCGACGAGTTCCGAGCGACCAAGTGCATTCAGGAGCGTTGCCGAGCAAACCCCAAGATCGAGGAACACTTGAGCCGCATCCCTGTGGAAGTAGTCGGCGAAGACGGCCGAGTGGCTGGCTTGAGACTGGAGTCCACCCACGGCCAGCCGGAAGAATACTTGCCGGTCCAGGGAGTCTTCATCTTTGTGGGCGTCCACCCTGTCAGCGAACTGGCGAACGAACTGGTCAAGTTGACCGATAACGGGTACATCACCATCGACCACGACGGTCGCACATCGGTACCGGGACTGTTCGCCGCGGGCGACGTCACCGACTCCGAGCTCAAGCAGGTCATCACCGCGGCGGCTAAGGGTGCCTCGGCGGCGTTTGAAGCGTTACGGTATATCGACGAGACGGCAACGTGCGCTATCTAGCAAACCGGCACTCCGGAGGGAGATCTCGATGGCGGATCTGACGCAAGTGACCGACGCGAACTTTGACTCGACGGTGGCAGCGAACCCCAAGCCCGTACTGCTCGACTTCTGGGCGCCGTGGTGCGGCCCCTGCCGAATGATGGAGCCCGTTCTCAAAGAAATCGCCGAGGAGCACGACTCGATTGTGATCGGCAAGCTCAACGTCGATGAGAACCCGGCGGTTGCACAGAAGTTCGACATCCTGTCGATTCCGACGTTGCTCGTCTTTAAGGACGGTGCCGTCGTGAAGAAGATCGTTGGAGCGATGCCCAAGAAGCGCCTGCTCGAAGACCTAGCTCCCTGGCTGGGCTAGTACTGGACGCTCGCGCGGTAGCACGCACTGCACTCCTCGCGTAGTGCCGACGTGTTACTCTTCCCATATTCGTAGCACACTCTGAAGGGACATGTGATGTGTGAGTCCGGAATCAACGTCGGCCAAATGAAGCTCGCAATCGGTCAGTCCGACGATGCACTCGCGATGACTCAGCAGTGGCTCGAGCAGCTGCATCACTTGGCGGATCACAGCAAGCACTCTCATGTCAGTGCCGCTCTTGCGCAGGCCAATGTGCTGCTCGGCGAAGCGCGAGGCAAGCTCGATTCTGCCATCGAGGACCTCGAGGGTGCGCCGAAGGACACGACGACCGTGGAGCTAATCTAGCGACGGTCCCTGGGCGCCACTTCTCGAACCGAAACCGCACGCGGATCGCTCACCACACGCTCGGACCACCCTTGACGGGAGATCCGGGCGTGTTACTCTTTCTGCATTCGTGTTACTGGCTGTACTGGAGGCTCCATGAGCAAGCTGGTCCGATTTGGTGTCGCGATGGACGACGACCTCCTTGGCAAGTTCGACGCGCTCGTTGCGCGGCGTGGGAACGCGGCGAACCGGTCGGAAGCGGTCCGCGACTTGGTGCGTGACGCTCTGGTAGACGCTGAGTGGGAGGGCTCCGACGAGGAGATCGTCGGCACAATCACGATGGTCTTTGACCACCACGCCTCCGACCTGTCGGACAAACTTGACACCCTTCAGCATGCGCATTTCGACCAGATTGTGTCCTCGATGCACGTACATCTTGATGCACACAACTGCCTCGAGGTAATCGTGGTACGCGGAACAAGTGGTGACGTGCGCGATATCGCTGACGGCTTGCTCGGAACCAAGGGCGTCAAGCATGGAAAGCTGGTGACGACCACCAGCGGTCGTCATCTCTAGGGCCAGGCGGAAGCTCATGCATATTCCGGACGGCTATTTGGGACCACAGACTTATGCGGTACTAGATGTCGCGATCATCCCGATTTGGGGGATCGCCGCGTCCAGAGTGAAGAAGACGCTCAAAACCAAGCAAGTGCCGCTGATGGCGCTGGCGGCTGCGTTCTCCTTCGTAATCATGATGTTCAACGTCCCTGTCATCGGGGGGTCAACCGGTCACGCTGTGGGGGCGACGCTCATAGCAATCGTCCTAGGTCCGTGGGCCGCGTGTATCTCGGTATCGATTGCACTGGTCATACAGGCGCTGCTGTTTGGCGATGGCGGCATCACGGCGATTGGCGCAAACGTCTTCAATATGGCAGTGGTAATGCCTTTCGTCGGGTACTACCTGTACCGCCTGATTGCTGGTGACTCGGCGAAGACGAGCCGCAAAGTAGTCGCATCGGGCATCGCGGCGTACGTGTCCATCGTTGTAGGTGCGACGGTGGCCGGAGTGATGTTTGGCATCCAACCGCTCATCGCCCACACCGCTGCCGGGGCTCCACTCTATGCGCCCTACCCGCTCAAGATCGCGGTCACGGCGATGTTCACCGAGCACATACTGTTCTTTGGTTGGGTGGAGGCGTTGGCAACGATGGGTGTCGTCGCAGCTCTAGCGAAGCAGGACTCAGCACTGCTCGACATGAAGCCGGCCTCCAAGCCGTTGCGGTGGCTGTGGGCAAGCTTAGCGGTCCTCGCGCTCCTCACGCCGATCGGGGCGCTGGCGTCGGGCACCGCATGGGGCGAATGGAGCGTTGGCCAGTTCACCTCCGAGCTCAACATGGCCGTCCCGCCAGGTCTTGAGAGGCTGAACGGGATGTGGAGTGCTGCGATTCCTGACTACGCTCCTGCGTTCATCCGAAACCCGCGGCTCGGCTATCTCCTCGCGGCAATCATCGGGTCGGCATGCGCGATCGGAATCGCGTGGGGCATCGCCAAACTGCTGACACGCGGCAAAGGCTCCGGGTCCGCGGGCATACCTCCGGATGCCGCGTGATTCCGGCACTCGCTCACATCAGCGACGGCTCTCCGCGCGGGCGGCGGAACCGTCGATCGCTCGCACGTCGCACCGCTGACACGATTCGCCACGCCGTGAGCGAAGTCCTTGAGAACGACGAAATCGCGTCGGGCCCCGAGTTGATGCAGCAACTCGATCCTCGGATCAAGCTGGTCAGCATCGTGCTGTTCGCCGTGACCGCGAGCTTCGCTCAGTCAATCTGGGTGCTGCTTGCCTTCGTGGTTGCCACCGCTGGATTGGCAGCAGCGTCGGGCATCAGCATCGGATCGTTCTCTCGCAAGGTGTGGGCATCGGCCGGATTCTTCGGCCTCCTGCTGAGCCTCCCTGCGGCTACCGCGTGGATATCGCCCGGGCCGGTGCTCGTGCCTCTCGGCCCGCTCTCGATCACGTCGAGCGGGTTGCTGATCGCCGCTCGTCTGACCACACGCGTCGCTGCGGGGGCTGGCTTCGGGATGCTCGTCGTCTGGACCACGCGCTGGACCGACATCCTCCAGGCACTCACCGCGATGCGGATGCCCGATATCGTGGTCGCAACGCTTGCGATGACTCAGCAGCAGATCATGTCACTGCTGAGGACCGTCGAGAACATCCATCTCGCGCGGGAGAGCAGGATGCTCACGTCCGGCACCGCCAAGGACAACCGCTTGTGGGTCACCGAGCGCATGGCTTTCATCGTGAAGAAATCCGTGAAGACCGCTGACGACGTCTATGACGCGATGCTCGCGCGCGGTTTCTCCGGAGCGATGCCCTCGCTCGTGCGCCTCCGGGCCGCAACGCGCGACTGGCTCTGGCTCGCCGCGAGCGTTGCGTCTTGCGCGGCCCTTCTGGGCGTCGATCGGGTGTTGATGCCGAGATGAGCGCGCAGTTCGTCCTTTCGGACATTCGTCATGAGTATCGTGCAGGCGTCTGCACTCTCGCCGACATCAACCTGACCATCGAGGCGGGCGAACATGTCGCCTTGGTTGGCGCGAACGGGAGCGGCAAGTCGACCTTGCTCAAGATGCTGGATGGCCTGGTCTTTCCCTCGGCGGGAACCGCAACTGCGCTGGGCCACAACCTGACCGAGGACGCTCTTGAGGACCCGGCTTTTCGTCGCGAGTTCCGCTCTCAGGTGGGCTTCGTCTTCCAAGAAGCCGACGTGCAGCTGTTTTGTGCAACCGCCTTTGACGAGCTAGCCTTCGGTCCGCTCCAGCTCGGCCTGGCCGAGAACGAGGTACGCAGCCGCGTCATAGAAGTCTCTCGGCAGCTCCGGATCGAAAAGTTGCTTGAGCGCCCGCCATACACGCTGTCCGGCGGCGAGAAGAAGCGCGTGGCCATCGCCAGCGTGCTCACAATGCAGCCACAGGTCCTGCTGCTGGACGAGCCCACCAACGCCTTGGATCCGCGCAGCCAGGTCTGGCTACTGGACGTCCTCGAGGAGTGGAGGGTGGCCGGCCGCACAGTAGTGATCTCAACCCACGATCTCTCGGCCGCCGAGGAGACCTGCCAGCGCATGGTCGTGCTCTCCGAGGAGCATCGGATTGTTGCTGACGGCACGCCGTCAGAGGTGCTCGCCCAGCACGAGCTGCTGCTCGAGGTCAACCTCCTCCACGAGCACGCGCACCGCCATCGGGGTTCCACGCACGAGCACCCGCATGGACATGGCCACCTCCATCCGAGGCCCTAGGACGCGCTCCGCTCTCTCAACGCCGTCGCGGCCGTGGCGGCCCGACCCGTCGCACCGACCACTGGCGGCACCTTCACGGGTACAATGCGCTCGTGACCTCTAATCCGACAGCCGCGCAGCGGCCCATACCCGAGGCGGCTCCGCTCTACCGAGAGTGCCCGATCTGCGGCTACATTTCGGCCGACGCGGGGTTCGTGGACCATGAGCGCTGCTGCCCGCGCTGCGAAGACCCTGGCGATTCTCGGCGCACCTTCCCCGCCGAGCGGATTCGCCGCATCGACGAGCGCATCCGCCGCTATCACCAGGAAGGCGACCACGAAATCGTCGTCATCCTAGTGGCGACGTTCCTCGAGACGCTCCTGGAAGACATGCTGGCGCGCATCATGGCCGCAGAGGGCGCCAGCGTGAAACTGCGCGCCGGCGTGCTCGATACGCAACGCTCCATCGGACAGCGCATCGGCAAGCTCTTCCCCACCCTGACCGGCGAACAGTTCGAGGTCGCCTCCGAGAAGGCCGGCCTCGCCGAATTCCCCCGCCGCTGGCGTCGGCTGCGCGCGGAGCGCAACGCGTTCATCCACGACGCGGCTTTTGAGGACCAGCGCGAATCCCTCTCGATCGAGACCGCCGCCGAGGCCCTGCGCCTACTCGACAGCGCCTATGCCTTGTTCGTGCACATCAACAACCGCTTCGTCGCGGGCGAGAAGCACCGTCACCGCGACGACAGCACTCCCAAGTGAAGGCGCTTTCGCTTCATATCACCGGCGTCGTTCAGGGCGTCGGGTTCCGGCCGTTCATCTACAACCTCGCGCTCGCGCAGGGTCTGTCCGGCTGGGTTCTCAACGCGAGCGACGGCGTATACACCGTAATCGAAGGTGACGACGCGACCGTCGAAGGATTCCCCCAAGAGATTCGCGACCGCGCACCGTCGATGGCCGTCGTCGACGGCATCATCGCCGAAGAGGTGGAGCCCGAGGGTTTCATCGGCTTTCAGATCCGCGAGTCACGTGCCGAGGAGGGCGCGATGACGCTCGTCTCGCCGGACACCGCAACCTGCCCCGACTGTCTTGCCGAGCTGTTCTCGGTCCAGGATCGGCGGTATCGGTACCCCTTCATCAACTGCACCAACTGCGGGCCGCGCTTCACGATTATTGGCGACGTGCCGTACGACCGGCCGATGACTTCGATGCGCGACTTTCCGATGTGCCCGGAGTGTGCTGCGGAGTACGGGGACCCGGGGGATCGGCGGTTTCACGCTCAGCCTGATGCTTGTTTCGTTTGCGGGCCGAGGTTGTACTTGAATGTTGGGGTGGGAGAGGGGGCGGAGGGGGGTCCGCTGCTCAGACAGACTTCGCAACTCGCATCGGACCCCCCTCCGCCCCCACCCAGCGCGCTGGCTCAAGAACCTAACGCCGGCAGCTGGGAGTGGTTCCCTGAGGTCGAGACCATGCCGCGGGGGCACCGGGATCGCGACAGTGAAGCGGCTCGGTCGGATGCGATTCTGGCGGCGGCGGTTGAAGTGCTGAGCGCGGGGAAGGTGCTCGCGATCAAGGGACTTGGCGGGTTCCATCTGGCTTGCGACGCGACTGATGGGGGCGCGGTCGCTTCGCTCCGCGCGCGGAAGCGGCGGTGGGGGAAGCCGCTGGCTATCATGGTGCGCGATGTCGAGAGCGCTCGCAGCTACTGTGAGGTTGACGCGGCGGAGGAAGAACTGCTCTCGGGCGCGGCACGACCTATCGTGCTGCTGCGCAAGAAGACTGATGCTCCGGGGTCGTCGGCCTCGCTCGGCTTGCCACTAGCCGCTGGAGTCGCCGACGGGCTTGCCGAGATTGGTGTGGTGCTGCCGTATACGCCGCTGCATCATCTGCTGCTTGCGGCGGTCGGTCGGCCGCTGGTGATGACGAGCGGGAACCTCTCGGACGAACCGATCGCCACCGACAATGCCGAGGCGCTTCGTCGGCTGGCGCCGATTGCTGACGCATTCTTGCTCCACGACCGAGCAATCCTGTCGCGCTACGACGACTCGGTGGTCCGCGTGGTGAGCGACCGTGTCGAGCTCGTACGGCGCAGCCGCGGCTACGCGCCTTTCCCCATCACGCTGCCGTTTGTGACCGATACCGACATTCTGGCCGCCGGCCCGGAGCAGAAGAACACTTTTACGCTCCTGACCGGCGGCTACGCATTCGTGAGCCAGCACATCGGGGACATGGAGAACGCCGAGACGCTTGCCTCGTACGAGGCTACTGTCGCCCTCTACGAGCGGCTCTTCCGCATCACGCCCGAGGTCGTCGCGTTCGACTTGCACCCGGAGTACCTCTCCACCAAGTGGGCGCTCGGCCAGCCGCAACCCAAGGTGGGGGTCCAGCATCACCACGCGCACATCGTGAGCGTGACCGCCGAGCACGGCATCTCCGAGCGCGTCGTCGGCGTAGCCTTCGACGGTACGGGCTACGGCGCCGACGGCCACATGTGGGGCGGCGAGGTGCTTCTCGCGGATTGGGCGGACTACGAGCGCTTCGCACACCTCGCGTACACGCCCATGCCCGGCGGCTCCGGCGCGATTCGCCGGCCCGCGCGCATGGCGATCGGGACGCTCGCGACATTCGGCTTGCTCGACCACCCCGGCGCTGCGGCGCTGCGTAGCCGGCTTGCACCCGGAGAGGAAACGACGCTCCTGCGCATGATTGAGCGGAGAGTAAACTCGCCGCTCACGAGCTCGATGGGGCGGCTGTTTGACAGCGTCGCCGCACTGGTCGGCATCGCCGATGACGCTCGCTACGAGGGGGAGGCGGCCATCCTGCTTGAGGCGGCAGCCGACTCCACGGCGCGCGGCTCCTACCAGTTCGGTGTGATCGAGCCGCCCTCAAACGGTGCACCTGCCGAGGATTCGCTACCGCTCGTGATTGACCCGACGCCCGTTCTGGCGGCAATTCTTGACGACGTCGCAGCTGAAATACCTCCTGGGGTAATCTCGGCGCGCTTCCACCGGGCGGTAGTCGCGTGTATAGTTCAGCTTTGCTTGCTCGGCAGCGAACGTTGCAATACCAAGCAGGTGGCACTGGCAGGTGGAGTCTTCATGAACCGGCTCGTGTTGAGCGGGGCGGTGAAGGAACTCGAGGCTGTCGGATTAGTGCCGCTGACTCATGTTCGCCTGCCGGTCAACGATGGTGCCGTCTCCTTTGGTCAGGCGATCGTCGCTTGGGCGCAACGGCACAGGATTTGATACTTGCGCCGGGTACGGCTCGGCAGCTGCGACAGAAAGGTCATAGCCCATGTGCCTCGCAATCCCTGCCCGCGTGACGACCATCGATGAGGGCCTCATGGCCACCGTTGACATCATGGGAGTCACCCGCAAAGTCTCGCTCGACTTGGTTCCGGAAGCTGTGGAGGGCGACTTCGTTTTAGTTCACGCCGGCTTCGCTCTACAGATTGTCGACGAAGAGTACGCGAATGAAACACTCGAGCTCCTCAAGACCCTCCCCTTCTTCGATGAAGAAGTCCAAATGAGCGGCGTCGTCGAAGGGTCGTAATCCCCGATGGATCTTTCCGGATTCCGAGACCCCGCAATCGCCAAGGGTCTCATCGAGGCTATCAACGCCACCCAGACCGGCCCAGTCAAGATCATGGAAGTGTGCGGCACGCACACGGTTTCCATCGCCAAGAACGGTCTGCGCGCCGTGATGCCGGAGCGGGTCACCTTGCTTTCCGGCCCCGGCTGTCCCGTCTGCGTGACGGCGAACCGAGACATCGACATCGCCATCGAGCTGGCAAAGCAGCCCGGCGTCGTAGTCACCACCTTCGGCGACATGATGAAGGTCCCAGGAAGCTACTCCTCCCTCGCTGCCGAGAAGGCCGAGGGCCGTGACGTCCGCATCGTCTACTCGCCGCTCGACGCCATCGCGATGGCCAAGAACGAGCCGGACAAACAGGTCGTCTTTGTGGCTGTCGGCTTCGAGACCACCGCCCCGCTCATAGCCGCCGCGATTCTGCGGGCCAAGGATGCCGGCCTCGAGAACTTCTCGGTGTTCTGCGCACACAAAACCGTCCCCGCTGCGCTCGGCGCGCTGGTCAACGACCCTGAGGTTAAGATCGACGCCTTCATCTTGCCGGGCCATGTCTCCACCATTATCGGCAGCGAACCCTACGAGTTCCTCGCCAAGGAGTACCACGTACCGGGTGTCATCACCGGTTTCGAGCCAGTCGACGTGCTGCAGGGCGTCTACATGATCCTCAAGCAACTCGAAGAGGGTCGTGCCGAGATCGAGATCGCCTACCACCGCGGCGTCATGCCGGAGGGCAATGTGCACGCACGCGAGATGGTCGACCAGGTGTTTAGACCGATCGACGCCGACTGGCGCGGCATCGGCGTGATCCCCGGAACCGGGCTTGCAATCCGTGAGGAGTTCGCGCACTACGATGCCACCAAGCGCATCCCGGTGACGCCGCCTGAGCCCAAAGAGATAAAGGGCTGCCAGTGCGGCGAGGTGCTGCGCGGGATTACCCTGCCGTTCGAGTGCAAGCTCTTTGGGCGCGGTTGCACACCCGAGCACCCGATCGGACCGTGTATGGTCTCCTCGGAAGGCTCCTGCGCCGCTTACTACCGGTTCACCGACTACGGGAAGGCTTAACCGCCCATGCATGCAGACCGCATTCTGTTGGCCCACGGTTCGGGCGGCACCATGATGAAGGAGCTCATCGACGAGGTCTTTGTCGAGGGGTTCTCGGAAGAGGCGCTCAAGCGTCTGGATGACGCGGCCTCGCTGCCGTTCCCGGGCTCGCGCATCGCGATGTCCACCGACAGCTACGTCGTGCATCCGCTTTTCTTTCCCGGCGGCGACATCGGCCGGCTCGCT
The DNA here is from genome assembly GCA_037140395.1 of Coriobacteriia bacterium. Taxonomy (GTDB): domain Bacteria; phylum Actinomycetota; class Coriobacteriia; order Anaerosomatales; family JAAXUF01; genus JBAXEO01. Next base: position 2,727 of record JBAXEO010000045.1, on the reverse strand, counting down.
GTCTGTGGGACGGTAAACGACGTTGCGACTAGCGGCGCGACGCCAATGTACCTAAGCGTCGGCTTCATTCTGGAAGAGGGCTTCCCGATCGCCGACCTCAAGCGCATTCTCGTCTCCATGCGCGAGGCTGCTCGTGAGGCCGGTGTGCACATCGTCACTGGTGACACCAAGGTCGTCGAGAAGGGCCATGGCGATGGCTGTTTCATCAACACCGCCGGCGTGGGCGTACTTCCCGAAGGCGTCGATCTCTCAGGCTCCAACTGCAAGCCTGGCGACAAGGTGCTGCTCTCGGGAACGCTGGGCGATCACGGAATCGCGATTGTCTCGATACGCGAGGGCCTTGAGTTCTCTACCAGCATCGAGACAGATGCGGCGCCGCTCAATGTGCTGATAGCCAACGTTCGTGCCGCAGCCCCGGATGCCCGCTGCTTCAGGGACCCCACCCGCGGAGGTTTGGCGTCAACGCTTAACGAACTCGCCGACGCTTCCGGTGTCTCAATCACCGTCAACGAGACCTCGGTGCCCGTCAATGATCAGGTTCGCGGTGCAAGCGAGATGCTTGGCTACGACGTGTTCCAGGTCGCCAACGAGGGCAAGATGGTCGCCGTGGTACCTGCCGAGCAGGCCGACGCCGCCCTTGCCGCTATGAAGGCCTCTCCCTACGGCGAGAAGGCCGCCATTATCGGCGAGGTCGCAGAGAGCCCGGCGGGCAAGGTGTACGTGTTCACGAGCTTCGGTGCGACTCGGATCATGGACATGCTCGTGGGCGAGCAGCTGCCGCGCATCTGCTAGGACTGAGGGGCCCGGAGACGCTCGTTCGTCTACACTCGTCGGCATGCAGTCACGACCCCTACAGCCCGCCCCCCGCACCGAAGCCGGCGCTCTGGCGCGCGTGGTGTTCGCCGGAATCATCTGGGGTACGATTCCGCTCTTCTTGCGCGCGGCCGACGGGGCCTCGGTGGTCAAGGTCTTCTATCGCGTCTTCTTCGCGGCCGTCGCGATCCTGCTGTGGATGGCCGCGACAGGCACGCTGAGCGAAGTGACCGGCCTGTCTCGTCGCAAGCTCGGTCAGGTGGCGGCTCAGGGCGTACTCCTCACCCTGAACTGGGTGCTCTTCCTCTCAGCGTTGGACCGGACGAGCGTCGCCACCGCTGAGCTGCTGGGCTACACGGGACCGGTGTTCGTCGCGGTGTTCGCGCCGCTGGTAACCAAGGAACGCTTCGATCGCCGAATCGTCGTACCGCTGGCGCTGTCACTGGGCGGCATTATCGTGATTCTTGCGCCGCAGGGCCTACGAATCGCGGGACCGCGAGAGATGCTGGGCGCGGCGCTGGCGTTTGGCTCGGCGCTCACGTACGCCACCCTGCTGCTGCGGAGCAAGAAGATCCTCGCGGGGATTTCGGGGATGTCGCTCATGCTGGTCGAGTACACGGTTGCCAGCACGATTCTGCTGCCGTTTGTGGTCTGGTTCTACGCTCGCGGTCAGGGGCCGACAACCGTGACCGCCTACGGCGCACTACTGACCCTTGGGCTCGTCCAGACTGCGTTCTCCGGCGTCTTCTTTCTCTCCGGCCTGCGTCGGATGCGCACTGACCACGCAGCGATTCTCACGTACGCTGAGCCGGTCTCGGCGGTGTTGTTCGCAGCGATCTTTCTTGCCGAGCCGCTGACCGGATGGACTCTGGCCGGAGGGGCGATGGTTGTCGCTGGAGGTATTGTGGTCGCTCGCCTTTCTCCGCGCGGTAACCGAGAGGCCGCTCCGCTGGAGATGGCAGGCGTGGAGTCAGAAGCCGATACAGCGGCGAGTTTGAACACAAACGGGCATACATAGAGCGGAACCCACCTCATGCGCCCCGCCAGAACCGGAAAGTAGACCACGAAAGGACCGCGCGATGAACGCGATGCAGCGACTGATCGAACTCGACGCCGTGGCTCGGCTTCGCTCCCACGACGCTTCACTCTTTGGCGACGATCCCGCCGACGTTGAGCTCGCATCGGCCAGCTTCGGCTGGACCGACCTAGCCGAGCGCAGCGGCACCGTGCTTCCCGAACTCCATCGGCTCGCTGCGATGGCGGCGGCCGAGGGTGCGACCGACGTCGTCTTGCTAGGCATGGGCGGCTCCTCGCTCGCCTCGCTGGTGCTCTCGTCGGTTCTCGGCGAGTCCGGTGATGCCACGTTGCACGTGCTCGACACCACAGCGCCCAGGACGGTCGATGCCGCACTCGCCTCACTCGATCCCGCCTCGACGCTCTACGTGGTGGCCAGCAAGTCCGGTGGAACCATCGAACCCAATGCGCTCTACGCGATCTTCCGCGATGTCGCGGATACTGCGCTCGGCCGCGAGGAGGCCGGCCAGCGATTTGTCGCCATCACCGACCCCGGCTCATCGCTCGAGGCGCTGGCCGCGACGGACGGCTTTCGCACACTCGTTTCCTCGCCTCCCACCGTGGGCGGTCGCTTCTCGGCAATGTCAGTCTTCGGGATGGTGCCGGCCGCCCTGAGCGGCCTTGACGTCGACGTGCTGCTTGAGCGCGCACTGGCGATGGAATCCGCGTGCTCGCTGCCCACGGCCGACAACCCCGCAGCACAGCTCGCCGCCTTTGTCGCCGACGCCGCATCTGCTGGCCAGGACAAGCTTACGGTGGTCGCCTCGCCCCCGCTCGCTTCGTTTGGGCTGTGGGTCGAGCAGCTCGTCGCCGAGTCGCTGGGCAAGCACGGCCGAGGTG
>JBAXEO010000044.1:0-13815 GCA_037140395.1 Coriobacteriia bacterium | reverse complement strand
GTCATGCGCCTCGAGGATCTGCTGCCCGGCAGCGTTCGTCACGTCAAGATCGGCAAGCGCGACCTCGCAGTCGCACGCGTTGGCGACGAGGTGTTCGCGCTCTCGAACCTGTGCCGCCACGCTTTCGGCCCGCTGTCCGACGGTTTCGTGGACGGCTACACACTGGCCTGTCCATGGCATGGCTGGCGCTACGACGTCCGCGACGGTACCACCGACCACCCCAACGCCGATGTGTCGACCTTCCCGGTGGCCGTGCGCGACGGCGAGGTGCTAGTCACCGTCGCGATCGGGCGCTCGCGGTAGGGGTTCTCGGCACGTGCGCTCGCCGAGGAATGAACTCGCGGAGAGCGGCCTTTGTGGCTACTTCCTCCGGCGGACGATGAGCCGCTGTCCGAGGACCGTGAGCACCGACGACACCGCAAGAAACGAAATCCATTGCCATCCGACGGCAATTCCTAGCGCATCGAACAAAGCCGCGACACCGGCGCCGACCGCCCACGGTAGGACGAGAAGTCCTCCAGTCACGGCTTCGCCGAGCGCGAAGACGACAACGAGCGCAATCCAAGACCAGAACCATGGGTTCACGGAATCGCTCGCTCTCTCTTGCGGACTTCTCGTGTGGCGTTCAAACACCACAAGCGTAGCGATTCGCTGCCCACGACTCCAGCGGAGTCACCAGCAGGAGATTACGCAGTAAGCGCATACAGTTAGTGCTGAATACCCTCTAGGCGGGGGCACCGTATGCGGATAGCATGGCCGGCAAGAACTATCCACGGGTTTGGAGGCAATCATGGCCGAGATCGCACGCACCGTAGATGCCACTATCGGCGGCACACCCGTCGTCTTCCTGAATCGCTTGGGCGAGGGCCTGCCGGGCCGAGTCGCGGTCAAGCTCGAATCCCGTAACCCCGGGGGCTCGGTCAAGGATCGTATCGGCCGCAGCATGATCGACGATGCGGAGGCGCGCGGAATCATCCAGCGCGGCAAATCCGTCATCGTGGAACCGACGAGCGGCAACACTGGAATCGCGCTGGGTCTCATCGGCGCGGCTCGCGGCTATCGCGTCATCCTCACGATGCCTGAGTCCATGTCGATCGAGCGCCGCAAGCTTCTGCGTGCCTTTGGCGCCGAGCTCGTCCTCACCGACAAGGCCAAGGGCATGAAAGGCGCTGTCGACGAGGCCGAGCGCATCGCCGCCGAGACGCCCGACGCTTGGATCGCCGGCCAGTTCGACAATCCGGCTAACCCCCGAGCTCACTACGAGACGACCGGCCCGGAGATCGAGTCGGTCCTCGCCGGCCACACTCTTGGTGCGCTGGTTGCCGGAGTCGGCACCGGTGGCACCATCTCGGGCGCCGGGCGCTACCTCAAGGAGCGCTTCCCCGACGCGCGTGCTATCGCCGTGGAGCCCGCCGAGTCACCCATCATCTCGCAGCGGCTAGCCGGAGAGGACCTGACGCCGGGACCGCACCTGATACAGGGCATCGGCGCCAACTTCATCCCGACCGTCTTAGACCTCGCCGTCATCGACGAGGTTCAGCAGGTGACCGGCGAAGAGGCGATCGCAACGGCGCGCCGACTCGCCGATGAGGAAGGGCTTCTGGTCGGCATCTCGACAGGGGCCAACGTCACGGCTGCGCTGAGACTTGCGGCTCGTCCCGAGTATGCGGGCAAGGTCATCGTCACCGTCGCACCGTCGACCGGTGAGCGCTACCTGAGCACAAAGCTCTGGGAAGAGCTGGGATAGTCGTGCGTGTCCCTCAGAGACTCGACTACGCACTCAGGGCGCTGGTACTCCTGGCGTTGCAGCCCGAAGGCGAATACATCGCCGCAGGCGATCTGGCCGATCACCTGAGCCTGCCCAGGCGGTTTGTGGAGCAGCAGGTGACCGCACTTGCTCGGTCGGGAATCGTGCGGTGTCGGCGCGGAGCTTCCGGTGGCTGCGCACTCGCAAAGGCGGCCGCCGACATCAGTGTGCTCGACGTGGTCGAAGCGGTTCAAGGCGACGTGCTCGACGTGCCGAGAGTGACCGGCTCCGCCGCGTCGGCACTCTGGGCAGAGGCCGCCGGCGAGCTCAGCGGCTTCTTCGCGACCGTCAATCTCGCCGCACTGGCTCAAAGGCAGCGCGATCTCGACGGCGCCGCTGCAACCATGTACTGGATATAGGGGGTTCGTGCCAGCGCCGGCTAGGGTCCGCATGTGGGGCTCAGCATCGATAATAAACCCGCAGTTCAGAGGCGCATTGCACGTGCGATGTCCGGCCGAAATGTATCAGTACCAGAATCTGTTACATACAGAGGGCTTCTGATACACTCCCTGTGACTAGCGGTGACAAGGCCGCAGTCACTGCAGAGCGCATCTTCCGGTTTTGCAGGGTCGGTCGAGTTCGTTTTCCGTTCAGGGACCAAGGGAGGAACCATGAAGGTGAGCAAGAAGCGTATGCTCGCTGCTGTCGCGGTGCTTATGGCGCTTGCGATGATCGCTACCGGTTGTAGCGGCGGCAGCACCAGCACGTCTGGTGGCACGACTGCGGTCAAGGAAATCAAGATCGGAGTCGGGGCCCCGCTGACAGCTGGCGCGGTGGCACTCGGCAAGGGCATGGAGCGCGGTGCTGGTCTGGCCATCGCTCAGGCCAACGAATCGGCGGCCGTCAAGGCTGCTGGCATCAAGTTCGTGGCCGTTTCCGGCGACGATCAGGGCGACCCCAAGACGGGCGTCACCGTTGCCAACACGTTTGCTTCTGACCCCAACCTCCTCGGCGTTATGGGCCACCTGAACTCCGGTGTCTCGATTCCCGCCTCCAAGGTCTACTCCGACAAGAAGATCGTCATGATCTCGCCGGCGTCGACCAACCCGGCGCTGACCGCGCAGGGCCTGACCAACGTCTTCCGCGTCTGCACCACCGACGCTGTCCAGGGTCCGGCAGCTGCCGACTACGCATTCAAGCTCCTCGGCTTCAAGACCGCCTACGTGGTCGACGACTCGACGCCGTACGGCGACGGTCTCGCCGTTGAGTTCGCCAAGCAGTTCACCGCCAATGGCGGTACGGTCGTCGGAACTGCCAAGACGTCTGACAAGGACACGGACTTCAACGCTCTTGTCACCAAGATGAAGGGCACGAGCCCCGCCGTCATCTATTACGGCGGCATCTACAACGCTGGCGCGCTGCTGTCCAAGCAGGCCAAGGACGCCGGCCTGAAGGCCCCGCTGCTGGGTGGCGACGGTCTCTACGATCAGCAGTTCATCGACCTCGCCGGCGCGGCGCAGGCCGAAGGCGACTTCTGCACGTCGGTCGGCCTGCCGATCGATGAGCTTCCTGCAGGCAAGGAGTTCAAGGCCGCGTACGAGGCCAAGTACCCTGGTGAGCCAATCGCTGCTTACGATGCGTACTCCTATGACGCCACCAACATAATCATCAACGCGATTGTCAACGCCGCCAAGACGGTCGGCATTGCCAAGATCACCACCCCTGAGGGCCGCACCGCCGTCATCGCCGATGTTGCCGCTACCAATGACACCAAGGCGATCACCGGTGCCGTTACGTTCAGTGCGACGGGCGACACCAACAACAAGGCAATCACGCTCTACACGGTTTCTGGTGGCAAGTGGATCACCAAGGCCACGTCAGTTCCCAAGTAAGGAACATCGACTCCGTCGTCCTTGATATTGACAACGGTCCGGGCGGGCATCGAAGGGTGCCCGCCCGGATTCCGCGTAAAGCCGCAATGGTGTAGAGGACGGCATCCCGGATAGACAGGAAAGCCCGCTGTGCTTGTGAATCTCATAATCGCGCAGCTCGTCAACGGTCTCACGCTGGGCGGGATGTACGCGCTCATCGCCCTCGGCTACACGCTCGTCTACGGCATTCTGCTCATGATCAACTTCGCTCACTCGGAGTTGTTCATGTCTGGTGCGTTCGTCGGCCTCGGCGTGATGACCTTGCTCACGAGCTCCAAGGTGATAGGACGCTTTCCGTGGTTGAGCTGGCTCGCGCCGGCACAGCAGTTCTTCACCAGTAGTGGCGTTGGCGTGATCTGCATGCTCGCCATCGTGTTCTTGGTATCTATGGTGGTCGTTGGCATCATGGGCGTAACCATCGAGCGCTTGGCCTATCGACCACTGCGGCACGCCCCTCGACTTGCCCCGCTCATTTCGGCGGTCGGAGTCTCCATCTTCCTGCAGAACGCGGTTCTTCTCTGGATCAGCTCTTCGCAGGTTCCGTTCCCCAATCCGCTGGGCAACAAGATGGCGTTCTCGGTCGCGGGTGTGGACGTGAGCGTGCTCAAGGTGGTCATCATCGTCACCGCCATCACGCTCATGATTGCGCTTGACACCTACGTGTCGCGCAGCCGAATGGGCAAGGCCATGCGAGCGACATCGCAAGATCGCGAGGCGGCCGGCTTGATGGGTATCGACATCAACCGCTCCATCATGCTCGCGTTCTTTATCGGCCCCGCGCTGGCGTCCGTGGCAGGAATCTTCTCGGGCATGTACTACGGCTCGATCGTCTTTTACATGGGGTTCCTGCCAGGAATGAAGGCGTTCACTGCTGCGGTCATCGGCGGCATCGGGAATCTCCGAGGCGCCATGCTCGGAGGCTTCGTGCTCGGAATGGTTGAGTCGCTCGCATCCGGGTTCATCTCGACCGGATACAAGGACGTCATCGCGTTTGGCATCCTCATCCTCGTACTGATCTTCCGCCCAGGCGGCCTGCTCGGCGAGTCCGTTGTGGAGAAGGTGTAGCCATGGGTGGAACAAAGATGGACGTCAACACCGCAGTTTCGTCGGGCAAGATGACGCCGATGAGAATCGCGCTCTATACCCTCATGGGGGTCGCGCTTGTTGCGATGCCGATCTTCTTCGAGGGCTTCGGGATGCTCTTCATGACTCGCATCCTGGCTCTGGTCGGGCTCTACGTCATGCTGGCGCTCGGGCTCAACATCGTCGTCGGCTACGCTGGACTTCTCGACCTCGGCTACATCGCCTTCTATGCGATTGGCGCCTACGCGGGAGTCATCGTTGGGTCGGCCGTCTTCAAGAGCATGCCGGGGCTCGGCCCCTGGACGTACTTCTTGATGATTCCTGTCGCAGCGGCGTTCGCCGCGCTGACGGGCCTTGCACTCGGCACGCCCGTCTTGCGGTTGCGGGGCGACTATCTCGCCATCGTTACGCTTGGATTCGGCGAGATCGTTCGCATCATCATCAACAACAATGCCTTCAACATCACCAACGGAGCGGCGGGGCTGCCTCGCGCGGGTGTGTTCCTGCCTAAGCCGCTGGGTCTGGAGTGGCTGCAGAACAATGCTTTCTTTGCCATTCCAGGAATGGGTGCGAATGGGTTCAACTTCTCGTTCTCGTCCAATGTCTACTGGTACTACATCATCGTGCTGCTCTGCGTACTCACGATCTTTGTCGTACAGCGCCTCGATGATTCTCGACTGGGTCGATCATGGGCCGCGATGCGCGAGGACGAGGTCGCGGCTTCTTCGATGGGCGTCAACATCATGCAGGCCAAGCTCTGGGCGTTTTCGCTCGGCGCAGTTTGGGGCGGTATCGCCGGCTTGACGTTCGCGAACTTCCAGCAGTTCGTCAGTCCCGAATCCTTCACCTTCATGGAGTCGGTCTTCGTCGTATGCGCGGTTGTCATCGGCGGGATGGGATCGATTCCCGGTGCCATCATCGGCGCGCTGCTGATTCAGGGCACGCCGGAGATCATCCGTGGGTTCGCGGCTTCCGGCATCATCCCGCTCAAGGGCGAACAGGTCTCTGCAATCAGCAACTATCGCAACCTGGTCTTTGGTTTGGTCATGGTCATGATGATGGCATGGCGACCTCAAGGTATTCTCCCGTCCAAGCGTCGGGCGTCAGAACTGCGGCCCGATACTGACGAAATGGGAGACGAAGAGAGCGAGACACTCTACGACGCCCAGCACGATACCGGCCAGCCGGGCGAATAGACGGATCCGTACAGGGCCGGGAAGGGTACGCACATGGCACATCTGGTTGATGCACAAAACGTCACGATGCAGTTTGGCGGCCTCAAGGCTGTCAACGACGTGACCATGCATATCGACGAAGCGGAGATTGTCGCGCTCATCGGCCCCAACGGTGCTGGTAAGACGACGTTCTTCAATATGCTCACTGGTATCTATGCGCCGACCAAGGGCACCCTGACGTTTAAGGGCACCGTCGTCGGTGGCAAGAAGCCACACGTCATCACTCGTCTGGGAATCACTCGGACGTTTCAAAACATCCGCCTTTTCCAGAACATGACCGCGCTTGAGAACGTCATGGTTGGGCGTCATACGCGGACTGAGGCGGGAGCGATTGGGGCTGTCTTCCGCACCAAGAAGTTCAAGGCCGAGGAAGCAAAGACGACGGATCACGCCTTTGACTGGCTGAAGTTCGTCGGCTTGGGAGACAAGGCCAATGAGCTGGCCAAGAATCTGCCCTACGGCGACCAACGACGTCTGGAAATCGCTCGCGCTCTAGCGGCCGAACCGACGTTGTTGCTGCTCGACGAGCCTGCGGCCGGAATGAACCCGCAGGAGTCGAAGCAGCTCAATGACTTGGTGCGCAAGGTCCGCGATCTCAACGTCACCATCCTTCTGATCGAGCACGACATGAAGGTCGTCATGGATCTCGCTGACCGCATCTACGTACTGGACTTCGGTGAGCTCATCGCCGAAGGCCTGCCAGCCGAGATCCAGCGCAATCCCAAGGTCATCGAGGCATACCTCGGCAAGGACGCAGAGGCAGCTCTCGCCGCCGAGCAGGCCGAGGCAGAGACCGCGGCCTCTGCTGCGGTTGCCGATCAGGCTGACACCGCGACGCCACTCGCAACCGAGGAGGGCCCGGCCAATGGCTGATCCGCTGCTTAAGGTTGAAAACCTCAACACGTACTACGGCAAGATTCACGCACTCAAGGGCGTGTCGCTTGAGGTCAATCAGGGCGAGATTGTGACCCTTATCGGCGCCAACGGTGCTGGTAAGTCCACGACGCTCAAGACTATCTCGGGGCAGCTGCACCCAAAGACCGGCACCATCGAGTATGAGGGCGCCCGTATCAACGGGATTCCGCCGCACGTGGTGACCTCTCGCGGCATCATCCAGGTTCCCGAGGGCCGGCGCATTTTTGCGCGCATGACGGTCATGGAGAATCTCGAGATGGGGGCCTTCCTACGCAGTGACAAGGAGGGCATCAAAGCCGACCTTGACCACGTATTCGAGATGTTTCCGAGACTCAAGGAGCGCGTTACCCAGAAGGGCGGCACACTGTCCGGTGGAGAGCAGCAGATGCTAGCAATGGGACGATCCATGATGTCGAATCCAAAGCTGCTCATGCTTGATGAGCCTTCGATGGGATTGGCGCCCGTGGTTGTGGAACTCATCTTCGAGAACATCCAAAAGCTCCACAGTGATGGCATCACGATTCTGCTTGTCGAGCAGAACGCGCACATGGCATTGTCTATCGCCGACCGCGGGTACGTACTCGAGACCGGTGAGATCAAACTCACCGGCACCGGCCAGGAACTGCTGGTCAACGAGGCTGTCCGCAAGGCGTATCTAGGAGAGTAGCTCGCGACAGTGGCCGCACCGCACAGGGGTAGCTGCCAAGCAATGATAGACCCGCAGGGTGTCCCGTCACGGGGCGCCCTGTTTGCTTGCGGGGTCGCTGATCGGTCAGGTCCGTGCGAGCGCCGCAAGCGATGTTTCGCGAGCCTGCTCGGCACGCGCGGCGGCGAATGCGTCGTGCGCGATCAGCTCGCCGGCCATCACGCGCCAAACGCCTCCGCTGGCCACTGCGCGCACGCACTTGGCCCCGCCGCGCTCCAAGAGTGCACGCTCAGGCTCCTCGGTGGCTCCGAGCGAGAACACCGCCAAGTCGGCCTGAAAACCCGGCGCCAGCACGCCAAAGCGGTCTCCGACGCCGATCGCTCGTGCACCGCGCACGGTCGCAATCTCCAGAAGCGTTCGTGGTGCGATTGCTGGCTCTGCGCGGTGCAGCACCCGCAACTCGCCGAGCAGGTCGAGGTCGGTGTTGCTGGCCGCGGAGTCCGTGCCCACACCCACGGTGACGCCCTCGGACAGCAGCGGAGCGACCAGTGGAGGCGTGTTGTGGAGGAAGCGGTTGGACCGCGGGCAAGTAACCACGCCGCGCACCGAGGCAGCCAGGCGCGCCAAGTCGCCCTCCTCGAGCTGGCAGAGATGGATTGCGGAAGCACCGTCGAGCACACCGAGAGTCTCGAGGTACGCCACGCTACCGACTCCTGGCGCGCTGAACCCCAGAGCGGTGCGCCCGGCCGTGGCCTCCAGTGTGCCCGTGCCGTGGTGCATCAGCTGGACTTCGGCCGCTGACTCCGCGACGTGGATGGCGACGGGTGCTCCGAGGCGCTCGGCTGAGTCATGCACCGCTCGGAGGAGCCCCGGACCCGAGGTGTAGGGGGAGTGCGGTGAAAGCCCCGCGACTACGCGCGTTCCCATGGCGTCGGGCGGCGTCGGGTAGCGGAGCGCAGCAAGGCGCTCGGGCAAGTCCTCACCCTGGATGCCGAGGACTTCCCAGTAGAAGACGCCGCCGAGGCCGGCACGTGCCGCCGAGGCCACTTCTGCCACACCGTAGGCGATGTCGCCGACGACCGTGACTCCGGATGCGAGCGAAAGCTCAGCGCCGACGACGCCCGATGCCTCGTGATCGGCAATCTCCCAAGGTTTAAGCGCCGCAACGAGTCGGGGCAGCCACTCGGCAAAGGGCGCCGAGGGAACCACGCCCGCGAGCGCCGTCAGGGTGAGATGTGTGTGCGCGTTGACGAGCCCAGGCGTGATGACGCAGCCGGAGAAGTGCGAGCACTCTTCGGTCGGGTAGCGGGCTTCCAGTTCGCCGCGCGTGCCCACGGCCACGATGGTTTCGCCGCACGTGACGACAGCTCCATCCCGGATTGGCTCCCGATCCACCGGAAGGACCCAGTCGGCAGAGACCAGCACCGGTGCTAGCGCTTTCGCTCGTCGGGCAGGCCGAGAAGGCTCGGCTTGCGGAACTCCGCGCAGCTACAGCTCGTCGTCGTGAGGTCGGTGTCTGCGATCGCGTCCAGGACGATACGCGCGATGGTCTCGGACTCGTCGAAGAAGACGGCCTTGAGCTCGTCGTGCTCCCAGGCGCGGATGATGCCCTCGCCGTAGTTCACCACGATGTAGATGCCGGCGTAGCAGGCGCCGATGTCGCGTGCGAGGAAGACTTCCGGCGCCAGTGACTGGCCGATGACGTCGCCGCCGAGGCGCTTCATGTAGTCGACCTCGGCGACGGATTCAAAACGCGGGCCGTCAGTGACGAGGTAGGTGCCGCGCGGGAACACGCGGCCGAATTCTGCCGAGGCACCGGCGTAGAGGTGGCTCGCCAGGTCCGGACAGATCGGCTCGCGCATGATGAGGAGGTGGTCGCCTCGGACGTAGATGTCCTGCTTGATGGACAGGTCGATGAAGTCGTTGGGAACGATGACATCCCGTGGGTCGAGCAGGTGGTTGAGCGAACCCACACCGCCGTCGGCCAGGACTTTGCGCACGCCGGCCTCGTGGAAGACCCAGAACACCTGCAGCGACGCATCGGCGCGCTTTACGCCACGACGCCAGCCGTGCATCTTGACAGCGAGGGCCTCGCGCGGACCGTGTGGGCCGTCGACACAGAAGTGCGTGAACTCAGGCGAGCGGCCGAACGGCGTTTCGAAGACGAGGTGTTCGGCGAGGATTGTGACGCGCGGATCCGAGAGCGCGGCAGGGAAGTCGAAGCTGAGCGAACCGGAGCCGCCGCAGATACCGAACTGGGCGGTGGGAACTGTCTGGGATGCGTTGGGCATGGGATCCTCCTTCTCAAACGAGAGTACCCCAAGCGGGCCCGGCAGTGGGCGAGCGCCGTCCGAGCTGCTCGGGTAGTATCGTCTCAAGACACACGGATGGGAGGAGCGACAGATGTCAGGCACGGGCACCGCGTTTGAGATTATCGTGCTGAGGATCATCAAGGCCCTCACGTGGCTGGTGTACGTTGCCGCAACGGCGGCGATCATCTTCTTGGGATTCGACTTTGTGCTTCGCGCTCTGGGAGCCAACCCCGACCAAGCGTTCGCGGCGTTCATCTATCGATGGGCACACGTGTTTCTTGGCCCGTTCACCGGTTTGGTGAAGCCAACGCTCACGGGCAAGATTGCCTACCTCAACTGGAACGCCCTCATCGGCATGGCCGCCTATGCCGTCTTGGCGTGGCTCATCGGATTCGTGCTGGATTCGTTGTCGCGGCGTCTCGCGCGCGACCAAGCGGCGCAGCGTCTGGGGAGAACGGCCGAAACGTCGTCCGCGCCAGCTGCGGCTCCGGAAATCGCTCCAGCCGAGGCTGCGCCGACAACGCCTCCTGTGAGTGTGGCGCCGACCGATGCGCCCGCCGCGCCCCAGACATCGCCTGACGCCTAGCCCCGAAGGACCTGCCCGACCCGGCGTATCCTCTGCCGGGTAGCCCCACGCCTCCGAGAGGAACCGCTATGGAAGGTCCGATGCTCGCGCGAGTCATTCAGTACGCGCCGGCTTGGGTGCGTTACGTCTTGACGCTCTCCGAAATCGGTCGTTCCGGAGAGGGTTGGGTCTTGGCTGCGGGGGACGATATCGCGATCATGGATGCGGGCGGTACGCCGGCAATGCCACTGTGGCCGTTCAGCAAGCTTGCCGAGGGTGCTCGGGCCGATGACGAGGACTGGGGCCCATCCAATCCCGGCCCACAACCGTTGTCGATTGCAGCCCTCGAACTCGCCGACAAGACCTTGCCCGCGCTGGCCGAGAATGAGATCAGCGTCGCAGTATTCCCGGGGCCAGGCGAAAACCGGCTCATCGGCGCGAGCGGTGTAGTTCGCGACCTGCGCGCGTTCATAGACGAGCCGCGCGACGTCACTGCCGAACTCGAGCTCGAGCCCCGCACCATCGAACTCGAGGGCTGGGCGAACCTCAACGTCCCTGACCTGGGGGAGCAAGATGCCGACGATGACGCGCGCTTCTGGCTGCTCGCATCCCAAGACGGCGCCAGCGTGATTGCGGTCGTCGCCGACGACCGGCCCGCGCTTGCACTCTTCACTGCTCGCGCAACCGCCGAGGACTTCGCGCTTCAGGCGAAGGTTCCGGCAGCCCCACGTGCGGCCAGCGTCAACTCGCTCATCGGCCACTGGCTGCTGATGGCGTTCACTTCCGAGTGGGATGCGGCAATCGTGACCGACGACGGCGAAACCGGCGCGGTCAAGCCGATCAGGCTTGCGCTGGATCTGGCGCAGACCGCTCAGAAGAGCGAAGCGGACTAGAACCGCCGTACTTCTCGGTACAGAGTGTCGCGCTGGACAGGGACGTAGCCAGCGTCGGCGATGAGCCGAACCAGCTCTTCGCGGGCCAGCATGAACTTGGTACCGGCGGCGGCGACCACGTTTTCTTCGATCATGGTCGAGCCCATGTCGTTGGCTCCGAAGGCGAGTGCGACTTGCCCCACCTTCGCCCCCTGCGTGACCCACGACGCCTGCACGTTGAGCACGGAGTCGAGGAACAGTCGCGAGACGGCGAGCGTTCGCAGGTACTCCCATCCGCTCGCGGCGGTCATCGACTCACCGTGCGCAGCGAACTCGTCCTCGGCCAGCGCGGTGTTGCCGGGCTGAAAGCTCCACGGAATGAAAGCCCGAAAGCCGACATGCCCGCTCGCGACAGCTGCATCTTGGACCTCGCGGACGCGCGTCATGTGCTCGACGCGTTCCTCGACGGTCTCCAGACCGCCGAACATCATCGTCGCGGTGGTCGAGATGTCTAGCGCATGGGCCTCGCGCATCACGCCGAGCCACTCGTCGCTTGTCGCCTTCTTGGGGCTGACGTGCCCACGGACGCGATCCACCAGTATCTCGGCGCCGCCGCCCGGCAGCGAGTCGAGGCCTGCGGCGCGAAGCCGTTCGAGGACTTCCCGCGTGCTGATGTTTGATACGCGTGCGATGTGGACGACCTCGGGCGGGCCAAAGCCGTGTACATGGATGCTGGGATGGTCGGTCTTGATGTCGGACAGCATTCCCTCGTACCACCCGATGTCGAGATCCGGGTGCATGCCGCCCTGCAGCAGAATCGCGGTGCCGTCCAAGTCGATGGTCTCGGCGACTTTGGCCGCCAGCTCCTCACGCGTCAGGACGTATGCGTCGGCGTCGTCGGCTGATCGGTAGAAGGCGCAGAACCGGCAGCCCGAGACGCAGATGTTGGTGTAGTTGACGTTGCGGTCGACGATGAAGGTGACCTCGTTGTCGGGCACCAAGCGGCGGCGCATCGCGCTCGCGGCTGCGCCCAAGTCGAGCAGGTCGCCGTCGCGCAGCAGCATGAGCGCTTGTTGCGGAGTGAGGCGAAGGGTACCGGCGGCGGCTGAGTTGGCGATCGCCGCTGCAGCCGCACGTGGGCCCAGAGGAGTTGTCACAAGGCCGCCTCCGTCAGGGACCCAAAGATGGCCGGTTCGGGCACAGCTTCGAGCTGCCCGATATCGTGCGCCTCTTGCAGATACCGCAGCAGCCCCTCGCGGTAGTGCGGCTCGAAGCGGAACTGCAGGGCGTCAAAGTAGCTGCGGAAGCGTTCGGGCGGGAATGGCTCCCAGCGAGCTGCGTATTCAGCGATGTCGTCGAGGTGCTCTCGGCAGTAGCCGAGCGACCCGTCGAGCTGAGCCATCACCGAACGCACGGCGTCCGGCTGTGACTCGGCGAACTCGCGGCGCACCGCCCACACGGCGTAGACCATCGGCAGGCCGGTCCACGTGGTCCACTCGGTACCCAGGTCGTACTCGAGCACGCCTTCGGGTTTGTCCCAATAGGCGCGCAGCGCGTCGTCGCCGATGAGCAGCGCCGCGTCGGCATCACGCAGCATCGCCCCCAAGTCGGGCGGCATCTCCACGTAGCTCGCCGAGACGCCCCAGCGCTTTGCTAGCAGGATGCGTGTGAGCACTTGCGATGTGCGCGAGCTGCTAGTGAGCGCGACGGTCGCGCCTTCGAGTTCCTCGGCGGGGCGTTTTGAGAGCAGCAGGATGGACTGTACCGGGCCATCGCTTGAGATGGCGATGTCGGGGAGAAGCACCAAGTCGTCGGCGTGGCGCGCGTATTCGATCGTGGGGATCGGTGCGATATCGAGCTCACCGTTCACGAGCGACACTGCGAGGTCCTTGGGGTCAGCCTTGACCAGGTCGACGTCGAGCAGCACGTCATTCTTGACCAGGCCGTAGTAGAGCGGCAGGCAGTTCAGGAACTGGATGTGGCCGAGCCGGGGACGGGGCATCGTAACTCCTCAGGCCATCTGGATCATCTCGGAATGCAGCAAGTCACATCGTAGCGCGTTCGCGCCTCTAGCCAAGCAGCCGGTCCACTGCCGAGCGAACCTCGTCTGCCGAGAGCCCCAGCTCGCTTGCCCGCCGGCGCATCTCGGCGGCGAGGGAGTCGGCGGGCGTGTAGTCGGCTCGGGCGGCGGCAACCACGCGCGCAGAGCGCTTCAGGGTCTTGAAGAGCCGCACCGGGGGCGCGCCGGCGCCTGCGACGCGCGAAGTCACCGGCATCACGACAAATCCAGAGCGCTCGTAGAACCCCTGCGACTGCGGCTTCGCGTCGACGACGATGCCCACGCAGCCGACGCGCGCGCGCATCTCGAAGGCGATGTCGACCGCAGATTGCAGCAGCTCTCGGCCAATGCCCTGGCCCTGGATGAGCTCGTTGACGCCCATTCGCGCGAGTCTTAGCACGGGGGCAGGGTAGGCGGGCAGGGAGGCGCTGGTCTCCTCAGGGAGTAACG
>JBAXEO010000043.1:0-14007 GCA_037140395.1 Coriobacteriia bacterium | reverse complement strand
ATGTCAGACAGCGCACCATGAATCTCCTCATCGGTGAGGTTGCCCTTGGACTTCCCCATCTTGGTGAGCGTCTTTACCTCGGACAGCTCCAGCTCAAGAGAGTGCTTGGTACTCGCACGCGACTTTGTGGCCGTCGGCTTGGGGGCGGCCGTCTTCGCAGCCGGCTTGGCGGCGGCGGGCTTTGGTGCGGCAGCCTTCAGGGCAGTTGCCTTCGCAGCCGGCCTAGGCGCGGCGGGCTTTGGTGCGGCAGCCTTCGGGGCTGGCTTCGCCGCAGCTTTTGCGGCGGTTCTAGGGGCCACCACCTTTGACGCAGCCTTTGGGGTGGCCTTCGGGGCAGCCGCCTTTGGCACTGCTTTCGCAGCCGCATTCGGAGCTGTGGCCTTGGGCGCAGCCTTAGCAGCAGGCGGCTTCGGCGCAGGGCTCTTGGCCGCGGCAGCGGCTGCAGGCTTCGCGGTAGCGACCGCAGGCTTCGCGGCAGCCTTCACAACAGGCTTCACCGCCGCTACTGGCTTTGCGGCCGCAGTGCGCTTGGTGCTCTTGGGGGTCGTGCTCGGTTTATCGGTCACGCGGAATCTCACGCCTCCAGATCATGTCAGTTGCCTCGAACGCCGCTTCTCAGTCGATCGAGCTCGCTCTGCAACGCTGAGACGCTCCTGAACAGCTCGGCCTCCTCGGACTTATCCTGGAGAGAGCCGGGCATCTTCAGTCGCGCCTTACCCCTAGCAATTCGCCGCTCAAGATCGAACTCCTTGAGCTTGCCGACCAGTTCGGCCTGTGCTCGCTGGGCTTCTTCGCCTCCGGAAACCTCCAGAGTCGAGCCCGCTAGTGCCGACGCCGCAGCCGGCATCCGCGCCTGAATCGAGCCGAGAATCTCGGCTGCGGTCGCCCCAGGAGCGGAGTCGGCTATGGATTGTGCGATGAGTCTGTGGGCTGGGTCGGTCAGTAGGTCATCGGAAAGCAAGAACTGTGCCCCTGAGCGCAGCGCCGGTGTTCTCAGCAGTAGGTCTAGGAGCTCTCGCTCCGCACGAAGCTGCGGTGAATCAGCCACTTCAGCCTGCGGTGCAGTGTCGGTTTCGTCGACATGGGCAGCGTGTGAGACCGTAGGTCGAGCCGCTGCGATTGCGCGGCGCACCGTTGCGAAGTCGGCGAACAGCCGGTCTGCAATATATGTCGCGTAGTCGTCGGCGAGTAGCGAGTCTTTGATGGGAGCGAGCACCTCGGCGGCGTCCTTCAGGGCTCGAGTGCGCTCCTCGGGGCGGTCCAGATCCCATCGAGCGAGGCGGCGGTCGATAGAGAACTGGAGCAGTGGCGTTGCCTCAGAAATCGTCGACCTCAAGGCGTCGGCGCCGTTCGCAGCGACGAAGTCGGCAGGGTCGAGACCCTCTGGCAACACGGCCACATGGAGTTCGACGCGGTCGCGCCCCGCCTCCGGGGTCAGGCTCGAATCGATGAACTCCGATGCTCGATCTGCGGCCCGCAGGCCCGCGGCGTCGCCATCAAAGAGGTAAACGACGCGCTTGGCGAATCGGGAAAGCAGGCGCACGTGCTCTCGGGTTAGCGCCGTCCCCAGCGTGGCGACGGCGTTGGTCAATCCGGCTTCATGCAGCGCAATCACGTCCGTGTAGCCCTCGACGACCACAGCCGTGCCGCTCGAGGTGATAGCGGCCTTTGCACGATCGATCGCATAGAGGTTGGCCGACTTGTGAAATGCCGGCGTGTCTTGTGTGTTGAGGTACTTCGGCTCTCCGGAACCGATTACGCGGCCGCCAAAGGCAATCGAGCGCCCCTGGAGGTCGAAGATCGGGAACATCACGCGCCCAAAGAACCGGTCGCGGAGCTGCCCGCCGTCTCCCTTGAGCCCGAGGTTCGCGCTCTCGATCTCATCTGCCAGGAATCCCGACTCGGCAAGGTGACGAACAAGCGCCCCGTGACCGGGAGCGAATCCCAGGCGCCACCGCTTGGCAACGTCGCTGCCGAATCCACGCTGCTTCAAGTAGTCGCGCGCATCGCGAGCGCCGGCGTCGGGCGACTTGGTAAGAATCTCGTGGTAGTAGAGCCAGGCCGCCTCGTTGGCCGCGATCAGGCGCTCGCGATGTCCTCGGGGAGCACCGCCTGACTCCTCGACGATCTCGATGTTGCCCCGGTCCGCCAGAATGCGCACCGCATCGAGGAAGTCCACGTTCTCGGCACGCATCAGAAAACCGTAAGCATCGCCGCCCAATCCGCACCCGAAACAGTGCCAGAGCTGCGTCGCGGGATCGACCTTGAAGGAGGCGGTCTTCTCGGCGTGAAACGGGCAGCATCCCCAGTGGAGACGGCCTTTCTGCTTGAGGACCACGCGCTCGGACACCAGGGCAATCAGGTCGGTGGCGTCGCGGACGCGCCGCACGTCTTCATCGGATATGCGGCCCACGCGACCCCCTTCCCCATTGCGTCGTGTCGGCAGATAGATAAGGCACCGCGCCAAACTGCGCCGCGGTGTCGACAGATTCTACCCCAAGCAAAGGACACGCCCGAGCCGGCCACACGCATCTGGGACTCGTGGCCTTCAGACGAGCCACTTGCGCGGCTCAAAGAGGCGCTCGAACTCCCGGATTGCAAAACGGTCGGTCATCCCGGCCACGTAGTCAACGACCGCTTGCGCCAGCTCGGATCCGTCGTCGTGTCGCTCGTCAGCGGGCAAGTCGTCGGGAAACGCGAGGTAGTGGGCAAAGATTGCCTGCACCACCGCGTGTGCCTTGGGTTCCTCGGCCTTCGCACGGGCCGAAAAGTAAACGTTTTCGAACAGGAACTCGCGCAGCTCCATCATTGCGTCCCAGATGGGCGGCGACATGCCGACTGTGCCGGTCTGCGCCGATGTGAGAACCATGTCGTTGACCATCGTAGTCAGGCGAGCCCCCGGGTTAGGTCCGAGCACCTCCAGCGGCCCTGCGGGCAAGTCTGACTCGGTCAGCACCCCAGCCCGGAGAGCATCGTCAATGTCATGATTGACGTAGGCGATCCGGTCGGCTGTGCGGACGATCTGCCCCTCGTGAGTGGCAGGAACCGTCGAACCCGTGTGGCCGAGGATCCCGTCTCTAACCTCCCAAGTCAGGTTGAGGCCCTTGCCTTCGTACTCCAGCTTCTCGACGATGCGTAGCGACTGCACGTTGTGCTGGTAGCCCGTTAGCTCGGTGCTCCCCACCTCATGCAGCGCTCGCAGAGCGTCGTCCAAGGCCGACTCCCCCGTGTGCCCGAACGGCGTGTGGCCCAGATCGTGGCCCAGCGAGATGGCCTCGACCAAGTCCTCGTTGAGTGCCAGCGCGCGCGCGATTGAGCGCGAAATCTGCGAGACCTCGAGGGTGTGCGTCATGCGGGTCCGAAAGTGATCGCCCTCGGGCGCCAAAAACACCTGCGTCTTATGCGAAAGCCGCCGAAAAGCCTTGCAGTGGATTATGCGGTCCCGGTCTCGCTGATACTCGGTCCGATACGGATCCAGCTCGATTTCGCGATCGCGTCCGCGAGTCTGGTCTGCAAACGCAGCATGCCGAGAGAACCGTCGGTGCTCCTCGGCCTCCAAATCCCCGCGCATCATGATGTCGGGCAGGTTGTCAGCCACCCAGGCGCTCCCCGTGCGCGGCTGTCGCGAGCGATGGGCGGATCACGACAGAAGTGCCGCGCTCAGAGCGAGCAGAGCCGTCGCTCCCCCGATACCGATAACAGCACCCCAGAGGAGCGGGAACCGCCATCCCATCGCGCGTGTGACCTCGACCCCAGCCAGGGCACCAAAGAGGCCCCCGACGATGCCCCACGCAGCGGCCCAGGGGAAACCACCCGACACCGCAGGGGCGAGAATCACGAGACCGGCAACAAACGCTGCCGAGACGAGCCACGCAGGAAGCCACAGTTGCCATGAAGGGCGCTGGCGCCTGGACCGACCCTGGATGATGGGCGATCCCGCTGCTTGCCAGAGCTTGGTACCCTTCACACGCGTTCCCCTCAAAGAAGCTATTCGGCTCCGACCGTAGCCTGCGCGGTCGGAGCCGAGAATGAGCCGTTGCTAGCGGTTGTCAGAAGTCTTCGCCGCGGCCTCAAGAGCAGCCTGCGCCGAAGCGAGACGCGCGAGCGGTACACGGTACGGCGAGCACGAAACGTAGTTGAGTCCGATCTTGAAGAAGATCTTGACCGACTCCGGATCGCCGCCATGCTCGCCGCACACCCCGAGTTTGATTCCCGGATTGGTCAGGCGGCCGCGATCGCAACCCATCTCAACCAGTTGTGCGACGCCTGAGTCGATGGTCTCAAACGGATTCCTCGCAAGAATCTTGCGCTCGAGGTACTTAGGCAGGAACTTCGCCTCGATGTCGTCGCGCGAGAAGCCAAACGTCGTCTGCGTCAGGTCGTTGGTGCCGAAGCTGAAGAAGTCGGCGAACTGGGCAATCTCGTCGGCGGTCACAGCGGCGCGGGGAAGCTCGATCATGGTGCCAATGGGGATGCCGAGCTCGATACCCTCGGCTGCCGCGACCTCGGCAAGCACCTTCTCGGACTCGGCACGAAGCGTCGAGAGCTCGGCCACGACCGATACCAGCGGGATCATGATCTCGGGCCGGGGGTCCAAGCCGCGCTTCTTGAGCGTTGAGGTGGCACGCGCAATCGCGCGCACCTGCATCGCGTAGATCTCCGGGTGCATGATGCCCAGCCGACAACCGCGAAGCCCCAGCATGGGGTTGGCCTCGGTCATCGAGTCGATCTGTACGAGGAGCTTGCGCAGCGGAGCCGTAACTTCTTTGCTCGCGCCGGCCAACTCTGCGCGCACGATCTCGAGTTCGAGCTCGCGCGGGTTGTCGAGAAACTCGTGCAGTGGCGGATCGAGGAGGCGGATGGTGACAGGAAGCCCGTCCATGGCTTCGAGGATGCCCTCGTAGTCGCGCACCTGCTCGGTGAGTAGTTTCGCAAGTTCGGCGTGGCGTTCTTCTCTGGTCTCGGCGAGGACGAAGTTCTGGATGATCTGCTTGCGCTCGCCCAAGAACATGTGCTCAGTGCGGCACAGACCGATACCCGCTGCACCAAAATCGCGGCCCAGCTGCGCGTCCTCGGGAGTGTCGGCGTTGGCGCGAACGCCCATGGTGCGAAACTCGTCGGCCCACGACAGGATCGTGTCGAAGTCGCCAGAGACTTCCGGCTCAACGAGCGTCACGGCTCCCAGCACGACGATGCCGGTGGTTCCGTCGATGGAGATGACGTCGCCTTCGTGCAGCTCAACGTCGCTGTCTGCAACCGAGGCAATGCAGTTTGCCGCATCGATCTTGAGCTTGTCGGCGCCGCAGACGCACGGCTTGCCCATGCCGCGAGCGACGACCGCTGCGTGGCTGGTCTTGCCGCCGTGCGAGGTGAGGATGCCCTTGGCCGCGATCATGCCGTGCAGGTCGTCGGGGGTTGTCTCCCAGCGAACCAGGATGACCGAACGTCCCTCTTCTGCGGCAGTCACCGCGTCATCTGCCGAGAAGACGACTTCGCCCACCGCGGCACCGGGAGAGGCGTTGAGCCCCTTGGCGTAGACGTCGTAAGTAGCCTTCACGTCGAACTGCGGATGCAGGAGTTGGTCGAGCTGCTGCGGATCTACCCGCAAGACAGCCTCCTCCTTGCTGATCATCCCCTCGCCAACCATGTCGACAGCGACCTTGAGAGCGGCGCGGGCCGTGCGCTTGCCGATGCGCGTCTGAAGCATCCAGAGCTTGGTCTGCTCGATAGTGAACTCGATATCGCACATGTCGCGGTAGTGGTTCTGGAGGGTGTCAAAGACCTCCCACAGCTCGGCGCCGGCCTGCTCAAGACCCGGTGTGGTCTTGAGCTCGATGAGCGGCTGCGTATTGCGAATTCCCGCCACTACGTCTTCACCCTGAGCGTTGGTAAGGAAGTCGCCGTAAATCTCGTTGGTGCCGTCAGCCGGATTGCGCGTGAACGCAACGCCCGTCGCCGAGTCCTCGCCCTTGTTGCCAAAGACCATCGCCTGGATGTTGACGGCGGTGCCCAGATCGTCGGGAATCTTCTCCATACGGCGATAGTCAACCGCACGACGGTTCATCCAGCTGCGGAACACGGCTTCGATCGAAAGCTGAAGCTGCGCCGCAACATCCTGCGGGAACACAACGCGACCATCGGCTCCAACCAGTGAAGGGAATTCATCGGGGTGGACGTTCGCCGAGACGATCTCCTTGAACTCGGAGACAAGGTCCTTGAGGTCTTGCGCACTCAAGTCCGTATCGAACCTCACGCCCCGCGCCTGTCGCTTGAGGGTGATCGCATTTTCGAACGCCTCGCCCGCATGCCATGTAGTCGGACCCTCAATGTCGAGGACCACCTTGGAGAACATTTGGATGAATCGGCGATAGGAATCCCACGCAAAACGCTCGTTACCCGTCTGGGCGATAAGGCCCTGAACCGACACGTCGTTGAGTCCCAGGTTCAGGACGGTATCCATCATCCCAGGCATGGAGAAGGGGGAACCTGAGCGCACCGAAACGAGCAGCGGATCGCCGTCATTTCCCAGCAGCTTGCCCATCTTGGACTCCAGGACGGAGACGGCTGCATCGATCTCAGCGGAAAGCCCTGGGGGGAAGCTCGGCGGCTCGGAGTTGTAATACTCCATGCAGGCCTGACAGGTGATGGTGAAACCGGGAGGAACCGGAAGCCCGAGGCGTGCCATCTCGGCAAGGTTCGCACCTTTGCCGCCGAGCTGGAACTTCATCTCCTGGCCGCCTTCGGTTCCCTCTCCGCCAAAGGCGTATACGCGCTTGATGTCCGACAAGGCCGTCTCCTTCAGTGCCGGTGACAAGACTGTTCTGCATGATACCGCACCCATTCGCGCACGAACACGCATCAAAGTGCGCCGCTCAACCTTCCTAGATTCACCCAGCCCGCCCACGGCTGCGCCAGTAGTACGGCCGCTTGCGTTGATGGGCAATCGCGAGGACCAGAGCTGATTCGGCATCAACCTCGTAGATCAAGTTGTAGGGAAATCTCGCGAGCACCAGCCTGCGGATACCCGGATCGACTTCCTCAGCTGCAAGAGGAGTGCTCTGAATTCGACCGTATGCGCGCTCGACCTCGTCGATGAAGGCAGACCCGAGTCCAAGGCTCTCGTGATCGTAGTAGTCTGCGGCATCTTCGAGCTCGCGATCCGCGTCCTCGTGTACGTCGAGGTGCACCTCAGTCACCGGCGAGCCCGAGCCCGAGCGATCGACTCGTCAGCGGAAACCGTGTGTGCGCTTCCAGCCTTGACATCCGCACTGCGCCGACGTGCCTCTTCGATCCACAGGCGCTCGACTTCGTCTTCAGAAAGGGATTCCAAGCTGGTGAGTAGCTCATGCGCCATGGATGCGCGGGCCGCCGCGTCCAACGCCAGCGCTTCCCTCATGATCTCGTCGACCGTCATTGTGGCCACCTCACTGCATCCGCCCAAAACCCGTACCGCGATTGTACCCGCGTCAGCTCAGATCATGGAACGGAGGTTGAACCTAACAGCCTATCTGCGGTCTGCTGCAAGCTAGTGGAGCGCTAGGATCATCGCTCAATCCCCACTCAACCTCTAATCTCAGTCCTCGGTCTGTAGCCTGCCTTTGAGGTAGCGAATGATGTCTTGCGCCGTCTCCTCGATGGCGCGGTTGTCCGTGCGCACCATCAGACAGCCGATGCGGCGCATCAAAGCCCGCGCCTCATCGAGTTCGGTCTCCACACGCTCGCGCTCCGCGTAGCCAGGCACGTAGGATCCGAGCTCTTCCATGCGCTTTGAGCGGATGTTGGTCAGCGTATCTGCGCTGCTGATAAGTCCAAACACACGCCGAGGGTCAACCTCAAAGAGCTCAATGGGCGGCGTGCTGAGAGGGACGAGTGGAATGTTGGCCACGCGAAAGCCCTTGGATGCGAGGTACATCGACAGCGGTGTCTTACTAGTTCGAGAAACGCCGATCAGGATCACGTCGGCTTCGAGAAGTCCCTCGGGCTGCTGGCCATCATCGTGCTTCATGGAGAACTCCATGGCCTCGATGCGGTCGTAGTACGCCTCGTCAGGCAAGCGATAGGCGCCGACCACGGCCTTTGGCTCTAGGCCGGAGACCACCGACAGAAGGTCGACTCCGGGACCGAGAATGTCGACGCCTCGGACCCCACGCTCAACGATGCAGCGCTCCATCTCCTCACGAAGCGGGCCCTCGGCGAGCGTGAAGAAGAAGATGCAGCTCTCGCCGCAATGCGATCCCACCAGTTCACAGAGCTGCGTGGTCGACTCGACTTTAGGAAGTCGCTCCATGCGGAATGTACCTGCCGGGAACTGCGCAGCTACCGCGCGGGCCACCGCATCGGCGGTCTCACCGATCGAGTCAGAGAGAATGTGGATGGTTACTGGCATGGACACGGCAACCGCCCCCGTCAGCCGGCGAGAACGCTGAAGTCGGCGAAGGTGCCGAACA
Source organism: Coriobacteriia bacterium (assembly GCA_037140395.1). Lineage (GTDB taxonomy): Bacteria > Actinomycetota > Coriobacteriia > Anaerosomatales > JAAXUF01 > JBAXEO01. Next base: position 5,560 of record JBAXEO010000043.1, on the reverse strand, counting down.
GCGCGACGAATCGATTGAGGAGCCGCAGACGGTTGTCACGCTCGGCTGGGTCCTCAGACATCACCATCACACCCTCAAAGAATGCATCGACTGGAGCACGAAGCCCGGAGAAGGTCTCGAGCAGTGCCGCGTAGGCACGCGCGGAAACCAGCTGGGCGGCGTTTGTCTCGGCGCGGTCGAGAGCCTGGGCCAGTGCCAGCTCCTCGGGGCCCATGATTGCGACGTCAACCGCAGTGCCCAGCTCGGGCCTTGCAAGGTTCTTGGCACGCGTGTAGGCCACCGAGAGATCCTCCATGTCGCGGCTCGAAGCGCGAAACTCCGTGAGCGCCTCGCAACGCGCGAGCGCATCCGCAGGATCGTCACCACTGACGACGAGCACTGCATCGACCGTGTCATACGCATGCCCGCGGTCGCGCAGGATCTTTTGCAGCCGTCCGACGAAGAACTCCTTGATGGCGCTGCCCGTCGCTTGTGCGTCGAACTGCAAAACGTCCTCGTATCCGGCAAGCGCGGTGGCGATGAGTTCGTCGAGTGTGGCCGGCAGCCCGGCGAGCAGCATCTGCAGGACGCCGATGGCGCTCCGACGCAGCGCGTAGGGGTCCGCCGAGCCAGTCGGCGCCATACCTGCCGAGAAGATGCCCGCGATAGTGTCGAGCTTGTCGGCAATCGCGACGATGTTGCCGGCCAGCGAGCGCGGAAGATCGTCCCCGGCGAACCGAGGGCGGTAGTGATCTACGATCGCATCGGCGACTCCGGCTTCCTCACCGGCGGCGAGCGCGTAGTAGCCACCCATGACGCCCTGGAGGTCGGTGAACTCGACGACCGCACTGGAGACCAGGTCGGCCTTAGCGAGGTGCGCCGCACGCTGGGCGAAGGCGGCCTCAGCCGGCGACGCGTCGACCATTACCGCGATGCTGGCTGCGAGTCGCTCAGTCCGCCGGACCTTATCGCCGAGCGAACCGAGCTTGTCCTGAAAGACGATGCTATCGAGCTGTGCGACAAACGACTCGATGGGCTTGGTCAGGTCCTCGCGATAGAAGAACGCGGCGTCGGACAGGCGCGCCCTGATGACGCGCTCGTGTCCGCGTACGATGGCTTCTGTGCGCTTGGGATCGCCGTTGTGGGCGACGATGAAGCGATTGTCCAGCGAGCCATCGGCACGCTGCGCCGGGAAGTAGCGCTGGTGGCTGCCCATCGCGTTCTCCAGGATTTCGCGCGGCACGGCGAGAAACTCCTCGTCAAAGGTGCCCACGGCGACGGTTGGCCACTCGACTAGGTTCACAACCTCGGCAAACGTCTTCTCTGGCACCACCGCCGAGACGCCCAACTGCTCGGCGACGGTGGCGATACCCTCGCGCAGGAGCCGCGCTCGCTGCGAGTGGTCGGCCATCACGTGGCCGCGCTCGAGCGCGAGGGGATACTCGCTGGCCGCCGGGATCTCGATGGCACCCGGCGACAGAAGCCTGTGGCCGTAGGTGACACGGCCTGCGATCAGGCCCGCGAACTCGACCGGCACGACCTCGCCGCCAAACAGCGCAAGCAGCCAGCGCACCGGACGGCAGAAGCGCGCATCGCCGCTGCCCCAGCGCTGGGACTTCGGCCACTCGATGCTCTCGACAAGCCGCGCGAGCAGGGCAGGCAGCACCTCGATCGCGGGAACGCCCTTCTGCTCGACCGTGGCGTACAGGTAGGAGCCGTTCTCGTCGTCGACCACTGTGAGCGACTCGACGGACACGCCCTTGCCGCGGGCGAATCCCTCGGCGGCCTTGGTGGGCGTACCGTCCTCGGCGAATGCTGCTTTGACCGACGGCCCCTTGGATGTCTGGACGGCGTCGTCCTGGCCCTCGGAGAGCCGAGTGACGCTGATCACGAGTCGCCGAGGCGAACCGGTGACGGTGATGGTGTCGTACTCGAGCCGCGCTGCGTCCAGCGCCTTGGGCGCCGAAACCTGCAGCTGCTCGATCGCGCCGTAGAGCGGGCCGGACGGCAGCTCCTCGACGCCGATCTCAAAGACCAAGTCGCGGGCCATCAGCGCTCACCGCCTTCGGCTAGCGTGGGTTGGACGACTTCTGGGTCCTCGGCGTTGTCGGGGGGCGATACGAGCTTCAGGTAGGCGGCACAGCACGCTTTGGCGATCGTGCGGACTCGCAGGATGTAGCCCTGGCGCTCGGTGACGCTGATGGCGCCGCGTGCATCGAGCAGGTTGAAGGCGTGTGAGCACTTGAGGACGTAGTCGTAAGCAGGCAGCACGAGCCCGGCCGAGAGCGTCCGGCTGGACTCGGATTCGTAGGTGGCAAAGAGGCCGAGCAGCATATCCACATCGGCAACCTCGAAGTTGTACGCCGAGTACTGCTGCTCGTTGCGCAGAAAGACGTCGCCGTACGTGAACTGGTGGCCGTCGGGGCCGACCGACCACACCAGATCGTAGACGCTGTCCACGCCTTGGATGTACATTGCCAGACGCTCCAGGCCGTAGGTTATCTCGGCGGGTACCGGTCGGCACTCAAAGCCGCCCACCTGCTGGAAGTAGGTGAACTGCGTGACCTCCATACCGTTGAGCCAGACTTCCCAGCCTAGACCCCACGCGCCCAGCGTCGGCGACTCCCAGTCGTCCTCAACAAAGCGCACATCGTGCTCGGAAGGCTCGATGCCGATGGTGCGCAGCGAATCGAGGTAGAGATCCAGCACATTGTCGGGCGACGGCTTGAGGATCACTTGGTACTGGTAGTAGTGCTGCAGGCGGTTGGGGTTCTCGCCATAGCGACCGTCGGTAGGTCGCCGAGACGGCTGCACGTAGGCGGTGCGCCACGTGTCCGGTCCCAGCGCGCGAAGTGTGGTGGCGGGGTGGAAAGTGCCGGCTCCGACTTCGGTGTCGTAGGGCTGCAAGATGACGCAGCCCTGGTCGGCCCAGTAGCGCGAGAGCGACAGAATGATGTCCTGGAAGGTCAAGCTCATAGGTGTGGATCTCCCTCAATACGCCGGGCGAAGAACCCCTCGGAAGTGCTCGGACATTCTACATGGGAATGAGGGGTTGGCGCGCTGGGTGTGGCGGGATTCCCGACCATTCCCGACCACGCGCCGACCACGCGAGGGACACCGCTCGCCTCGACCCTTCACTGCATCCCCGCGTAGAAGTCCAGTGCGCGCAGTCGCGCCGGGATGTGATACCCCACGAATGCGCGCACCAGCGCGAAGCAGTCACGCACGGCCGCATCCGGCATCTGCAGCCCGGGTATCTCGGCCATCCGAGACTGCATGAGACGCTCGAGCCAAGCGCGGCCTTCGGGGCTGAATCGCACTGTGGTGGCGTCGAGCGCGCCACACTGCGGACAGAGCGACCCTCCGCCGGCCACCGAGAACTCGCGGCTCTCCCCCACCTCTTGAGCGCAGCACGCGCAGGACTCCAGCTGTGGGCGATAGCCGTGCATGGCCATCGCCTTGACCAGAAAGGCGACCACCAGCGCGGTGAGCGATTCGATTGGGGACAGCTCCATCACGTCAAGCGTCGTCGTCGCCATCGCAAAGAGATGCGGCTCCGGTTGTCCTTCAACCGCGATCTTGTCGAGCACATCCACCACCACAGACGCTGCCGCCGAGCGGTCGAGGTCTTCTCGGAGTAGAGCGTGCGTTGCAACGCTCTGAGCTTCGGTGATGATATCGAGGGAGCGACCCTCATGCACGAGCAGGTCCACCACCGCGAACGGCTCCAGCCGAGCCCCAAAGCGCCCGCCGGGCTTGCGCAACCCCTTGGCCACAGCACGCACCTGATGCCCGTCGGAGGCGAGCAGCGTCAGAATGGTGTCGGTTTCGCCGAGCTTGGTCTTGCGCAAGACGAGCGCGCGCACCGGATATGTGGGCATGTCAGATCGTCTCCGTGTGGACATCGCCCATCGGCAGGCTGCGACGCGTCCACCGCTCACCCAGAAGCAGCGTCGCCGTCACACGCCACCTGCCGATAAGCACCGTGGCGCCCATTGAGACCGCGAGCGCAAGGCCCACGATGACCGGGATGAGCCACGGACTGGGGTCGTGCCACGCCTCGACCACGGCGAAGTGGGTCACATAGATGCCGAGCGAAAGGCGCCCGGGCAGCGCCAGCGCCCTCTCCACACCGGCTGGCGCGTAGTAACTCGCCGCGACCAGGGCAGCGACCGCCGCGACACCTGCGATGGTTGAGGCTCCGTAGACTCCCGCCTCGCCGACCGCCAGCCACCTCGAGCCAGCCAAGAACTGCCCAGCGCGCGCAACGGCGAGCTTCTCGGGACGCGAAACGAGTAGGAATGGCACGTAGACAACCACCGCGATCAAGCCGATTGCCTTGATCCTGGGCAGGTAGGCCGACTCGTAGCGCCGAGCCAGGAATCCCAGCACCACGTAGAGGAAGATCCACTGCAGCCGATGAAAGTTGCCCCACCAGGGCCACACCATGACTACCGCAACTCCGGCCACAAGCACCCACGAGCGATCGCCGAACAGCCTGAGCACCCCAAGCCCCATGAGCGCGACCCACAGCACGTAGAGGTACCACATGCGGCCCTCAAGGTGAGGGTTGAGGAATGTGTCCTCAAGATAGATGCCAAACGCACCAGCACCGTGTTGAGCCTCTTGGCGCAGGAGCAGCCCGTAGATAATCTCCCAGCACAGGTAGGGAACCATGAGACCCAAGGTGCGTCGGACAAAGTAGGCACGAGCCCGAAACGGGCCCGGCCGCCCCAGTACGTAGCCGCTCAGGAAGGCAAAGAGCGGCAACATGAATGAGAACAGCAGCTCACGTCCATAAAGCGCGAGTGTGGGAGCGGTAACGAAGTACTGCCCCAGAGTGTGGAAGAGAACGACGGAGACGATTGCCAGGCCTTTGAGCGCGTCGATTCTGGTGTCGCGCGAGACCGCCGTCAACACCCGATCAGATCCCTCGCGCGGTCGCCTCGGCCAGTATCTCTTTGCCGGCTGAGGTGCCAATCCGAGTCGCACCGGCATCCAGCATCGCGAGTGCGGAATCGAGATCGCGAATACCGCCAGCCGCCTTGATTCCCAGCTCGCCGCCCACTGTGTCGCGCATGATTTCGACGTCGCGAACGCTGGCGCCGCGCGGGCCAAAGCCTGTGCACGTCTTGACGAAGGCCGCGCCAGCCTCTCGAGCGATACGGCAACCGCGAATGATCGAGCCTTCTTCCAGATAGCCGGTCTCAAGTATGACCTTGACCGACGATGTGCCGTTGCTCACCTGTGCAACGACGGCGACAACCGCACCGATATCGGCGAGAACGTAGCTCCTATCGCCTTCAAGGAGCGCGGCGACGTTGATGACCATGTCGATTTCTCGGCAGCCGAGCACGGTAAGGATGGCTGCTTCCTGCGACTTGTTGGATGTGAGCCCGTAGCCGAGAGGAAAACCCACCACCGAACACAGGGCTGTCGAGCTACCAGCAAGCAGGTCAGCGGCGGCCGGCACCAAAAACGGCGACACGCACAGCGTCGCGAAACCCTGCTCGCGGTTGGCGTCAATCCACTTCGCACCCTCTTCGGGGCCGAAGGTGGGTTTGAGCATCGTCTGATCGAT
>JBAXEO010000042.1:0-14278 GCA_037140395.1 Coriobacteriia bacterium | reverse complement strand
GTCCCCTCTGTCGGATACCGTCCTCGCGCCGTCGAACACAGTCGATCGGCAGGGCCCGGAGGGCACGAAATCGGCTACTGCCAAAGAATGGATACCCTTTTTGGCGAACACGCCCTACAGGTGCCGAACTAGCCGGCGCTGGTACCCTTCGACTCCAGCCATGCCTCCGCGTCTGTGACCGCCTCGTCCACCGATGCCATCAGCGCGGGCTGCGCGGCGTAGATGTGGCCTCGGCCAACCGAGTCTGCGGCACCGGTGCGCTCGAGCTGGTCGAGAAGCGCAGGTCCTATGCCGACGAGGGCGAGATAGCCGCCACCCTCGGCAACCTGCGCACTGTAGCGACGGATCAGTTCGAGGAAGGTGCTACCCACGTCGGCCCGCCCGCGGAGCCTGAGCACGACCACTGCGTCGTGCGCCCCGATCGCGTCCGGAAGCAGACGATCGATCACGTCGGTTCCGGCATAGAAGACGCTGCCGTACACGTCGAGCACGGTGACCGAGTCGTCGGGCAGCTTCGCCGGCGCCTCGCCTTCGACGTGGTTTCCCTGCTCGTCCCGCGTCAGCGTCACGACGCGCGCGTCCAAGGACGAGCTGAAGGTGTACTGCACGACCGACAGCGCGACGCCGATAAGAACCGCGTACTGCACCGGAACCACCAGCGTCCCAATGAACGTGACCAGCATGATCGTCCGGGTCTGAACGCTGGTCTGCCACACGGCGCGGATTGCGGGCGCGTCGATGGCACGCACGCCGATGACGACCAGCATCGCGCCCAGTGCGGCCCTGGGGATAAGCTCGACCGCAGGGGCGAGCAACAGCAGCACCACGGCGATGATCGGCCCGATGATGAAGTTCGCCACGCGATGCCTGCCGCCGAGCTGCACGTTGAGCGCGGTACTCGACAGCGATGCGCCCACCGGCATCCCGCCAAAGAACGCCGCGGCCGCGTTTCCGGCGCCCTGCCCGATGAAGTCGCGGTTGATGTCGGAGTAGACGCCGCCGGGGTTAGGGACGGCTTTGCTGATGCCGGCTCCTTGAATCAGCCCGACGATCGCCACGGAGAGCGCCGGCACCAAGAGATTGAGCATCCCGTTCAGCTGTGGCAGAACCAGCTTGGGTAGCGCCGAGGGAATCGAAGCGCTGTCCCCCACCATCGCGATCCCGACGTTTGCGACATTCGCGGCGAGCGTCGACGCCACAAGTGCAATCGGGAAGGCGAACGTGGCCAATCTGGTGCGCCCGATGCCCAGAATGATCGCCACCGTCAACAGCGCCAGCAGCACGGTGGGAACGCTGACGGACCGCGGTTGCAGCGCTGTGTCTATCAGACGCATCGACTTGTTGGTCAGTGCGCTCTTGTAGCCAGTCACGTCGGCAACCTGAGAGAGCACGATATTGATCGCGACCCCCGTGAGAAACCCTCGCATCACGGAGTTCGACACGAATCGCACCAGGGTTCCGGCTCGCAGCACGCCCAGCACTATCTGGATGATTCCGACGAGCAGGGTCAGCGAAATGAGTGCGATCGCACGCTGATCTGCGGGCACACCGCTCAGAGCATCGGCGACAACCAGCGCCATCGACCCCGTCACGGCCACAGTCATCAGCTTCGAACTCGTGGTGAGCGAAGCGACCGGCGTTCCGACGACGAGCGAGTACAAACCGTGGACCGGATTCAACCCGGCGAGCGTGGCATTGGCCATGGCGTCGGGGATATTGGCGACGGCATTGGTGAAGCCGGCGATCGCATCGCGTCCCGTTACCCCACCAACCGAGCCGGGGAGCCGCTCAACCGCAGCCGCGGCACTCTCGATGAGAGCCTCGGCCTTGGAGGTCTTGGGTGTGATCGTCTCGCCCACTACGCGCCTCCTGACGGAATCAGCCGCACTCTGTTGAGTCTCGCGTGAGCCCGAGCGTCTGCCGAGCAGAGTTGCACTCCCAATTGCTCCGCGAGAGCCGGGGCCAGAGCCTCGCGCCGTGCGGCCATCTCGGTCAAGGTACCCATTCCGGCGTGTCGGCGCATCGCCTGCCAAGAACCATCCGTCGATCGATTCCCACAGCGGGGGACGGGTCTGTCCTGTTTCGGGGTAGCAACCCGACTAGAGAGCAGGACCAGCGACGACCACCCACGGAGGAGACCCGAATGAAAGCCTGGAGAATCGCGGCCGTTCTGTTGGTGGGGCTGAGCCTGTTTGCAGCGACCGGGTGCAACGGAAAGCGAGAGGTGCCGAATGTGGTGGGCATGCCGTACGAGAAGGCGGTCCAGACACTTCAGGACGACGGCTTCAAGCTCGGAAGCACCCGCGACGGCTACTCCAACAACGCAACCCCAGGCATCGTCGCTCGGCAAGCACCCGTGGCGGGCAGCGAACTCGAGAAGAACGGTTCGGTTTCGCTGACGGTCGTCAGGCCTCTTGGCTCGGTCGCAACCCCCAACCTGGTCGGCCTGCCCCGAGAGCAAGCCGAGAGCTCGCTGAGCACGTTCTCGCTCAAGCCATCGGTGACCGAGGACTACAGCAGCCAGGTCCCCGCAGGCGTGGTGTTTCTGCAGGCACCGGCGGCAGGAGCGGCGATCAACCCGGGCGACACCGTCGAGATGGTGATATCCAAAGGCGCGGCCCCTGCCAAGGTCCAGGTCCCCAACATCAACGGCAAGAAACAGGCCGACGCAGAGGCCGCACTTAAAGCAGTCGGGCTGGTGCCCGCGCCGAGCCAGTCGTACAGCGACACTGTGGCCAAAGGCGTCGTCGCTGGCCAAAACCCGGTTGCAGGCGCGTCGATGAGCCCAGGCTCGAAGGTGACGTTCGTGGTGTCATTGGGCAAGGGGACGCAAAGCGTCACGATCCCCAACGTCGTCGGCAAGACCCAGGCTGACGCCGAGGCCGCCATCAAGGCAGTCGGCCTGGTGCCGAGCGCCGTCCTCAACGTCAGCCCGACAGTCCCCAAGGGAATCGTCGCCGGACAAAGCCCGACCGCAGGCGCGAAGACCGCACCAGGATCGGTTGTCGGCATCCTTGTGTCGCTCGGTCCCGACATGTCTGTGACCGTCCCCAACATCGTCGGCAAGACCGAGGCTGACGCGAAGGCGGCAATCGAGGCCGCCGGCCTCGTCGCGCAGGCTGCCGAACAGCCCGATGCAGAGGTGCCCAAGGGCACGGTGATCAGCCAGGGTCCCGCAGGCGGGGCGACAGCCGCCGCTGGCTCGGTCGTGCTATACACGGTGTCGAGTGGAGTGCCCGAATAGACACGAACGGAACCGCAGGTCGACCTCCTGACACACTCCTCGGGCGGGCTGCTGGCGCTCGACATCATAGCCATCGATGAGATGCGCGGAGGCGTGTAGCGCCGCGCTGCTGTCACGCCATGCAGCACGACTTGTACTTGCGGCCGCTCCCACACGGGCACGGGTCGTTTCGGCCCGTGCGCGCGGCCTCCTCGGCAAGTAGCGCCATCATTTCGTTGGCTTCGCGTCCTTGGGAAAGCAGTGCGACCATCGCGCTCATGCGCCGGTCGGTATGCGCGAAGAAGTACTTCAGCCCCTCGCAGAGCCAGTTCAATCCGGGCTCACCGTCAGGCGCAAGGAGGATGCGGTTCTTGGGGCACTCGCCGTTGCAGGCGAACAGGAATTCGCATTCTCGGCAGTAACCCGGAAGCGTATCGCGCTTCGCCTGGCCGAACGCACGCTGCTGATCGCCGCGCACGAGTTCACCGATCGGTGTCTCCATGATGTTGCCGAGAAGGTAGGGCGTGTCCACGAAGTGGTCGCACGAATACACGTCGCCGTTGTGCTCGAGTGCGACGCCCTCGCCGCACGTCGGGCTCAGGACGCACAGCGACGAGTAGCCGCGAAGGTAGGCCGCGAGCACGCCATCGAAGAACTGCACGAACATCTCGCCGACGTCTCGGCGCACCCACTCATCAAAGATCGCCGAGAGGAACTGCCCGTACGCGAGACCGTCGACGCTGCGGTCGGTCACGGTACCGGCGACGCCATCGGCCGGCGCTGTCGCGACCTCGACAATCGGGATGAACTGCACGTAGCGCGCGCCGAGTTCGTCTCGGAAGTAGCGGTAGACATCGAGCGGATGCGCCTGGTTGGCCGCGTTGATCGTACACAGAACGTTGAACTCGACGCCGTGCGCTTGGAGCAGGCGAGCCGCGGCCTCGACCTGGTCGAACACCGGTCGGCCGGCGCCGTCGTGGCGGTAGGCGTCGTGCAGCTCGCGCGGGCCGTCGATGCTCAGTCCGACGAGGATGCTGTTCTCGGCTAGGAAAGCGGCCCACTCGTCGTCGAGCAGGGTGCCGTTGGTCTGGATGGTGCGCTCAACCTGCCATCCCTGGGGAAGCGCGTCGCGTTCGACCTCGAGCGCGCGTCGGAAGAAGTCGAGCCCCATCAGGGTTGGCTCCCCGCCCTGCCACGCGATGGTCACGAACGGCACCTGCTGCGCGGCGATGGTCTGGCGAATGAAGGCCTCCGCGACTGCATCGGTCATGCGCTCTTCACTGCCAGGGTAGAGCGCTGACTTCTCTAGGAAGAAGCAGTAGTCGCAGCGCAGGTTGCAGCGCGACCCGGTGGGCTTGGCCATGACGTGGAAGGCGGGGGATGTCAGATCGCTCATGCAGTGATGGTACGCCAAGCGAACACACGGAATCCGCGAATGTGACGCCGAGAGTGCTACCCCAATGGGCATATTGGAGAAGCGGACTCGATAACCGAAGAGAGGCGGTCTCAATGCCGAACGGCAAACCGAACATCCTCGTCCTGTGGGGCGACGACATCGGCACATGGAACATCAGTCACAACAACCGCGGAATGATGGGCTACACAACGCCCAATATCGACCGGCTCGCGAAGGAAGGTGTCGCCTTCACCGACTTCTACGGTCAGCAGAGCTGCACCGCAGGGCGCGCGGCGTTCATCACCGGGCAGAACCCGATGAGGACCGGCATGACCAAGGTCGGTCTGCCCGGCGCGAACTTCGGCCTTCAGCCTGAGGATCCGACCATCGCCGAGCTCCTCAAACCGCTCGGCTACGCAACGGCACAGTTCGGCAAGAACCATCTCGGCGATCTAGACGAACATCTGCCGACCAATCACGGCTTCGACGAGTTCTTTGGCAACCTGTACCACCTCAACGCCGAGGAGGAGCCAGAGCTGCTTGACTACCCCAAGGACCCGGCGTTCAAAGAACGCTTTGGGCCGAGGGGCGTCATCCACAGTTGGGCGCAACCGGACGGCACGCAGACGATCGAGGACACCGGGCCGCTCACCAAGAAGCGGATGGAGACCATCGACGACGAGACCGTCGCGCGTACGTTGGAGTACCTCGAGGAGAGGGCCGACGACGACAAGCCGTTCTTCGTGTGGTGGAACGCGACGCGCATGCACTTCCGCACCCACGTCAAGGATGAGCTGCGTGGGATCAGTGGGCAAGACGAGTACGGCGACGGCATGGTCGAGCACGACCGACACGTCGGGATGATCCTCGACAAGCTCGATGAACTGGGACTCGCCGACGACACAATCGTCATGTACTCCACGGACAACGGCCCGCACTACAACTCGTGGCCAGATGCTGCGACCACGACGTTTCGCTCCGAGAAGAACAGCAACTGGGAGGGCGCCTATCGAGTGCCGTGCTTCATGCGCTGGCCCGGTCACTACGAGGCCGGCGTAACGCTCAACGGAATCGTCGCGCATCAGGACATGGCCACGACGTTTCTCTCAGCGGCGGGCGACCCTGACATCGCAGCGAAGTGCAGAGTCGGCTACCAGTCGATGGGCAAGACCTTCAAGGTCGTGCTCGACGGCAAGGACATGAACGCGTACTTCTCCGGCAAGACCGCCGAGAGCCCACGCGACCGCTTCTTCTACGTCAACGACGACGCCGAACTCGTTGCTCTGCGCGTCGGGGAATGGAAGTTTGTCTTTAAGGAGCAGCGCGGCCACCAGCTCAAGCTGTGGCTCGAGCCCTTCATCGACCTCCGGGCACCGATCATCTTCAACCTCCGGAGGGATCCGTTCGAGCGTGCGCCCGAGAACTCCAACACCTACTGGGACTGGTTCCTCGACCACTTGTTCCTGGCCGTGTGGGCGCAAGCCGTGGTTGCCGAGGCGCTCCAGGACTTCACGGAGTTCCCGCCGCGGCAGAAGCCGGCAAGCTTCAACCTCGATATCGTCTTGGCGAAGCTCCAGGAGTCCAGCGGGTCCGCCTGAGGCTCGGCTCCCCGGAATCCGACGACGGAAGGCTCGCCGTAAGGGCGGGCCTTCCGTCTTTTCATGCTTCGATGACGACAAACTTGGCGTTTTTGAGATACTCGAAGAAGTTGTGCTCTTCTTGTACGAGTCCGTCTCCGACAGCAAGGGGCCCAAATTGAGCAATCTAGTCGGCTATTCTCTTCCCCTCTGGGCGACTCTGCCCCTCGCCCTGTACTGGGCTCTCGTGGTGGTCATCATCATCGCCGAGGACCGGGAGCCCACCACAACCCTCGCGTGGATCCTGATCCTGATTGCCTTCCCTCTCATCGGCATGGTCGTCTACTTCTTTGTCGGCCGAGACTGGAAGCACACGGTGCCCAAGCGCGCGAGCACCCAGATGGCCAAAGCCCGAATGATGGAGTTCATGTCGGACGTGTACGAGCCCTATCTCGGCGTGCAACGAAGCTTCATCGCCAAGCACAAGGGCACGCTGACCGAGCGCATCAGCAAGAGCATCATCTCGGAGAACGACGCCCAGCCCCTGCCGGTTCGCAGTATCGACCTCTACCCCAGCGGCCAGGAGTTCTTCGATCACCTCAAGGCCGACCTCGCCTCCGCCAAGCGCTTCATCCACCTCCAGTACTTCATCTGGGAGGAAGACGGGCTGACCGCAGACCTTATCGCCATCCTGGTCGAACGCATCAAAGCCGGAGTCGAGGTACGCCTCACCTATGACTGGATGGGCAGCATCGCCTACGGAAAGAACCAGCTCAAGGACCTCAAGGCGGCCGGCGCGCACGTCAGCCCAGACGTCATCGAGATTGGGAGCCTGAACTACCGCAACCACCGCAAGATTGCGGTCATCGACGGTGAGATCGGCTACACCGGCGGACACAACATCGGCCAGGAATACATCGACGGCGGCAAAGCCTATCCGTCGTGGCGCGACACCTCTCTTCGAATCACCGGTCCGGGTGTCGCCGCGCTCCAGAAGTGGTTTGCCTACCGCTGGATGACGGCCCACAAAGGCGACGACTGCCAGTTCGACGCGAAGTACTTCCCAGCCGTCGACGAGTCACTGACCATCGGCGACCCGCTCATGGTGCAGGTCGTGGCGCAGGGAGTCGACGACCCCTACGAGTCTGCCCGGCGCACACACATGGTGGCAATCTCGGGAGCAAAGCGAATCGTGCGCATCCAGTCCCCCTACTTCGTCCCGGGCGAAGGCATCTACGACTCGATGCTCAACGCGGCGCTCGCCGGCGTCGAGGTCCACTTCATGATGACCGGCTGGCCGGACCACAAGTCCGCCTTCTGGGCTGCGCAGTCCTACTGGGGCAAGCTCATAGTCGCTGGTGGCCATGTGTACACGTACGATGCGGGGTTCTTCCACGCCAAGACCATCTCGGTCGACTCGGAAGCCTGCGCCGCAGGGACTCTCAACATGGACCTGCGCAGCCTCCGTCTTCAGCGCGAGCTCATGCTGTGGTGCTTCGATCCCGAGAAGGCCAAAGAGCAGGAAGCGACGTTCGAGCGAGACAAAGAGAAGTGCACCGAGATCACGCTGGAGATGCTGCGGGAGATGGGGCCGTACGCCAAGTTCCGGAACTCGGCCTCGCGCCTCGCGGCTAACCTGCTTTAGGATCGCTCGCAGCAGACCCGCTTATCTGCCTTGCTCGGCAAGTGCCAGGTGGCCGATGCGGAGCAGGAACCTGCGCCATCCGAACATCCTCGGCTGATGGCCGAACAGATACGGTTCAGATTCCGGTAAGGCCTCATCGCTAGCCTCCGGTCATCCGCGCACATTCGCGCGCATTGACTCGAGGAGCTGACGATGCAAGAGCAGGACGACACCGATGCGGTGACACCGGAGCATGGCGAAAGACTCTTCGGCGACGTCGCCGGGCTCATCGAGAGCGCCCGCCAGCGAGTCGCAGTTTCGGTGAATAGCGAACTCGTGATGCTGTACTGGAGCGTGGGCAAGCGCGTGCGCGAGGAGGTGCTCGGCGGGGAGCGAGGGGCGTATGGGCAAGAGGTGGTGAGGCTGCTGGCCGCAAAGCTCGCCACCCTTTACGGGAGGGGTTGGAGCCGACGGAACATCCAGCGAATGATCAGTCTTGCCGCTTGGATGGAGGATTATGGGAAATGCGCGACACTGTCGGCCAAATTGAGTTGGAGCCACTTCGCCGAGCTCCTTACCATCTCTGAGCAGCTAAAACGGGACTTCTATGCCGCCTTCGCCGCGCATGAGCGATGGAGTGTACGCACCCTGCGCGCCAAGATTGCCGGCAAGCTCTACGAGCGGACGATTGCTTCGCGAGGCTCGGCTGACGGCCTTGAGGCTGAGCTCGCGAAGCTCTCGACCACCGGCGCCGTCGAGCCGTCCCTCGCTTTCCGCGACCCCTACGTGCTCGACTTCCTCGGCCTGCCCTCAGAGCACAGCGAAGCCGAACTCGAACGTGCGATTCTCGACGAGATGCAGCGCTTCTTGCTGGAGCTCGGAGTCGGCTTCGCGTTCGTAGAGCGCCAGAAGCGCATGATCGTCGACGGGCGTGACTACCGGCTCGATCTGCTGCTGTACCACATCACGATGCGCTGCTACGTCGCGCTCGAACTCAAGACGCGTCCTCTTGAGCCCGGCGACTACGGGCAGATGATGCTGTACTTGCGCTGGCTCGACGCCCACCAGCGACACGAGGGTGACTCGGCACCGATCGGGCTGATCATGTGCACGAGCAAGGGGCCGGAGCAGGTGGCGCTGCTGGGGCTGGAGAAGGGCGAGGTGCGAGCCGCGCAGTACGTGACCGACGAGGTTCGCGCGGGGCTGGAGCGCATCGCGTCGGGGGCGAAGGAACTGGAGGCCCCAACGCCATGAGTTCTCGTAGGAGTCGCAACCTGGCCGACTCTAGGACGCGTACCGCTCTCTGCCGCTCTTCCCGCCGCCGAAGTACGTGCCCATGTCGACCAAGAAGGCAATGCCGAGGAAGATCCAATTCACCAGGCTGATACCGCCTGGGTACACGATCACCCACATCAGTGTGGTCCAAGGCAGGAAGAAGAAACCGACAAACGCCCAGATCAGGTTGTTGAATGCTGCGCTGACGTATCTCGTCTGGAACAGGTACCAGATGAACAGCGCAAAACGCGGCGCACCAGCGAGAATGATGGCGAACAGACAGCAACCCATGGACGGCACTCCCTCTCTCTATGATTGCCGAGTCAAACACGGTCTCCAAGGACCGCTCTCGGTGCTCCTACCCGATTCGGAATGATCCTAGTGGGGCGGTTGTTCGCCGTCGCGCTCCTTCAACGCCGCGACGGCAGCAGCCACTCCCCCAAACATGTTCTCCGAGCCAATGAGCTCAGTGAGCCCAGAGAGCTCCATCTCCTTCGCCACCGGATCGAGGACGTAGATGAGCATCAGGGTGACCTTCTGCTCCTTCAGGGCCCCTATGAGCTTTCGGAGCATGAAAGCAGCCGAGAAGTCGATGTCGCCTACCGCCGAGAAGTCAACCACGACGACCTCGACGGGGGTCTCGGCGTCCGCAACGATTCTGTGCACTTGCTCTGCGAAGGTGGCGGCGTTGGCGAAGTAGAGGTCGGCTCCAAAGTGATAGAACACAACCCCTGGAAGCATCTGCGTACCACTGTCCACCGGAGAGAATCGCAGTTCCTTGCTTGCGCCTTCCCGAACCATCAGCAGGTTGGTGGGGCGATAGCTGTGACGCATGTGGACGAGAACCGAGAGCGCCATCGCCAAGAAGATTCCCTGCTCTACCCCCACGAAGACGACGATCGCCGCCGTGAAAGACGCGATCCAGAACTCGTCTCGGCGCTCGGCCAGGATCGATTTCATGCCTTTCAGATCGACAAGCTTCACGCCGATGATGAACACCACCGTCGAGAGCACGGCACTCGGCATGAACGAGAGCGGTTTGGTGAAGAACAGCAACACCATGAGCACAATGACCGCCGTGGTGAGCTGAGAGATCTGACTGCGACCACCGGCCTCGTCGACCATCTCGGTCTTTGTCGGACTCCCGTTGACCGGGAACGTGCCCGACAACCCCGCGGCAACGTTGGACAAGGAGAGCCCCACGAGGTCGACGTCCTCATCGAACTCGTCGGTGTACTTGACGGCGTACGCCCGCGAGGTCGCCGCACTTTGCGCCAGAATCACCAAGAACAGCGACCCGGCGGTGGTCACCAGAGCCGCCCACATGTGCGGCTGGGGCAGTGCGGGCAGGCCGAACTTGGGCAGGCCACTCGGTACCGATCCAAGCGTCGCGACTCCGAGCGCCTTGAGGTTGAACCACGCGCTTACAGCAATCGCGCCGATCACAGCGATGAGCGGGGCGGGAATCTTCTTGCTAAGCAGCCCCCCACCCACGATCACAAGAAACACCCCTACAGAAACTGCTACGGTCGGGATGCTTGCCTTGGGAATTGCGAGAATCGCGTTCACGGCCTGCGAAACGGCTCCCTTGCCCACCTTCGCGACGCCGAGCATGCCGGCGATCTGGCCGAGGGCGACTTGAATGCCGACGCCGGTCAAGAAGCCGATCAGGACAGATCTGGACAGGAAGTCTGCCAGGAAGCCGAGCTTGAGCAGACGGGCCGCGAGCAAGAACCCCGCGGCCAGCAGCGCTGTCCAACTGGCGAGCGCAATCCACTGTGGAGATTCGGAGGCCACCGAAAGTCCTGCGAGACCGGCGAACATGATGGCCGCCGTCGCGGAGTCGGCGCCAACCACGAGGTGCCGCGATGAACCGAGCAGCGCAAAGACGGCGATCGGAATCAGGATCGTGTAGAGCCCGGTGATGACGGGCATGCCAGCGATTCTGGTGTAGCCCATCACCTCGGGGATGGCGAGAGCGGCCAAGGTGGCGCCTGCTATTAGATCAGTTGGGATCCGCTGCCGGTCAAGCGGAAGGATGCCTTCAAGAACGGGAAACCGCCACTTCCGGGCAGTCTTCTTCGCAACAGCTTGCACCATTCTCGGCCTCCCCTTCTTGACCCACGAACGCGTACAGCATATCCCAACGCAAATGGGCGGCGCCCTGGTCCGACGCCGCCCATCTCATGCGTACCTGTCGTGCAGCTTGCTAGGAAGCGGCCGGCTCGTGCAAAGCGCTCTGGAACTTCTTCTCGTCCTCGTCGGAAAGCGAGGTCTGGAGCACGGTGCCGCCAAAAGGCTCGATGGCGGCCATGAACTTATCCATCGTCGCGCTGTGCAGAACCATGAACAGCGCCGAGGTGCCCGGCTTGACCTGCTCGCGAACCTTGTCGGTGAACTGCTTGTCGATGCTCGACTTCTCGATGGCGCCCATGATGACGCCCATTCCGGCGCCAATTGCCATGCCAAAGAGCGGCACGAAGAAGAGCAGGCCGAAGAGCGCGCCCCAGAAGAAGCCCCACGTGGTCTGCGTGCCGACGATGTGATAGCCGGTGTGGACGTCGAACTTGCCGTTCTCGTGATGGATGATCACGGCGGCGTTGTCGAGGTCGACGATGTAATCAGACTCGGCCTTCTTGAGGTCTGTCCAGACCTTGTCGGCGGTTGTTTCATCGGGGTAGCCGATGACGATGAGCGTACTCATAGTGCCTCCCTTTGCGCTGACAGCGGCTCCGCCGCGCACGTGCGCGGCGGAGGTTTCAAGTGAGTGTGTTCCCAATCCGACGGCGGCGCTACGAAAGTTCGCGTACTTTGCTCGCGGCGACCTCGGACAGCTCTCGGCCAACAACCAAATTGAGCGCGCCCACCAGATTCCGCGACATCTCGTCTAAGTCGGCGTGTTCGAGCGTGTCGGGTGTCTTGCCGAGTCGCTTGCTTTCCACATCGACACAGACCGCAGCAAGTACGGACCCCACAACAGGCCGCAGAGTCTCTTCGACGCGCAGAGCAAGGGCGTTCATGTCGCTGCTTCCGTCGGCATCACCAAGGCTAGTCTGCGCCCCCGCCACCGCCACCGCCACCGCCGCCACCGCCACCGGAGAACCCTCCACCGCCGCCGGATGCCGAAGACAGCTCGCTGGCAGCAACCGATGATGCCGACGCAAACCCGCTCTGCAGCGAAGAAACCGGCGAGCTCCCATAGCCCCCGCCGTAGAACCACCAGTATGTCATGGCAAAGCCGGGATCTTGGACCACCTCGGGCACCTTGACCTTGAGCTGGGCGATGACCTCCTCAGCGATGCCGAAGACCACGGCGAGCACCAGGAAGCGGTTCCAGAGCACGACGGAGTTGGGCGGGGCCTCGTTGAGGCGTGAGAAGTCCTTGAGGAAGCTGCGCAGGGCGACGTACTTCTGATTGAGCTCGGCACCCTCCCTGCTGCGGCGCTTCATGAACCGCGAGATTACAAGGATTGTCAGAGCGCACAACACCGGTGTCACCGAGGCCAAGAACGCCCCCGACCAAGCGGCCGAGAAGAACCCGACGACTCCCAAGACGATACCGAGCACCACGAACCCGACCTGCCATGATGCCCCGCCGGGTTCCACCAGGCCGAGCAGCTCGGCTTGGGCCGACGAGTTGTCCTTCCACTGCTGGATGCTCTCCGAAAACTCTTTGGCGTGGTCCTTGGCGTAGGCCTTGATGCCCTCAAGACTTACCGGAACACCACCGCCGATCTCGCTGAACAGCAGGAAGGTGAGGTTGGCGTCTAAGCCGACGAGCTCCTTTTCGCGACCAGGGACCAATGAGAGCGCAAACGTGCTGATCTCCTTGGAGCCAAAGAGGCCGGACTTGGTTTCCGTGATGGGCTGCATCGAGACGATGCCCTTGTCGGCCAGGTTCATGAGCGTGGCGGCAATGTCGGAGTCCTCAACCTTGCCAAAGCGGAATAGCGCGCCCACGACCGACGGCGGCAGATCGGGTCGGGGGTCTTCTCGGAAGTACTTGCCTTCGAACTGCGACTTGTACTCTCGGCCGTACTTAAAGAACGCCCAGAGCGCGAATCCTAGGGCGAGCAGCGAGAGCAGACCAACGCCGTAGATGCCGAAGAAGACCAGAATCTTCGCTTGAGTGCGCGTGGCATTGGCCTCGTTGACCCACTTCGCTTCTTCGTCGAGCACCAACTGCTTGCGCGGCTGGTTGACCAGAGGCGCAACCGACAGTGCGGATGAGGGATAGAGCACGCGAGCCTCGACAAACGTCCCGGCGGGGACCTCGGGGGCCTTAAGCGTCACGATTCCGTCGTCGGCGATGCTGACCTCTCCCGTGAGCGGACCGTGCGCCCACGCCTGTACTTGGTCCTTGGTCAGCGGAGTTGGAGGCCTAATGGTGATGGAGAGGTCGGACGTCGGCACCGCCCACTGAGAGCCGACGAACTGCCAGTAGAGCTCGCTCGTATCTTGGTAGCGGCGGGCGGCGCCCGCGACGTTGTAGCTGATGCGGTACGTTGCGCTCTCGTTGGACTTGCGGAAGTAGGCGTGGATCGAGACCCTATCCGCACCCTTGTCGAGGTAGTACGTGCCTGCCGGGCGGTCCCCGTCGGGAGGCGATGTGGTCGGCGGTAGCGGGTGAGGCTGCCCGCCCACTATCTCTTCGACCGCCTTCAGCGTGATCCCTTGCCCGCCTTTGGTCCACAGATCCCAGTAGACACGCGTGTAGTCGCCGCTGAAGTCGAACTGCCGTTCTTCGACTACGGACATCGAGCCGTCGGGGTTGACCTGGGCTTGGATGACCACGGGCCCGGTGGTGTAGCTCTTGGCCCACGCGGGCAGAGCACAGACGAGCTGGGCGCACAACACGAGCGCCAAGGCGAACGGCGCCACCCATTGAGTTGCGCGACTATGGCGAACACTCATGACCGCTCCTCTCTCAACCGACGAAAGAAGTTGCGCAGCAACTCAGCGGACTCATCGGCGAGTATTCCCGAAGTCACCTCGAAGCGATGGTTGAGCCGCTCGTCACTCGAAAGGTCGTAGAGCGTGCCCAGCGCCCCGGCCTTGGGATCGTCGGACGCGAACACGCATCGCGCGATACGTGCCTGGTGCATGAGGCCCGCGCACATGGGGCAGGGCTCCAGCGTGACGTAGACGGTGCAGTCCGAGAGCCGCCAGCGCCCAAGCGCCTG
>JBAXEO010000041.1:0-14370 GCA_037140395.1 Coriobacteriia bacterium | reverse complement strand
CGCCATAGACGCCCATGCGGACGACCTCGCCGGTGCCGGGGTCCTCGACCTCGCCCATGGAGCCGCCGAACTTGTTGTTCGCGAACTCCTTGGATGAGACGAAGTAGAGCTCGGCCATGAGCACGTTGCCGCCGGTGAAGCTGTCGATCAGCCCGCCGAGGAACGGGATCTGCGCGCCGTCGAGTTTATGCTGGCCGCCCGGCAGATAGCCGACGACCTGACCGGTCTTGATGAAGTACGCCCACTCGTCCGGCTGGACCGTGAGCACCGAGAGCATGCGAATGTTGGTCTCGGGCCACTTGTAGAGCACCAGATCCTTGCTCGAATCCGGTCGGGCGATGAACTGCTGCTGAACTTCACCCTTGAAACCGTCCAGGATTCCCATGACCGCGCCTTTCGTCGTGATGCTGATGCCGAGAATGCTCGCGCAGGCGCGCGCGAGACCGGCCCGTGAGGTGTTTCTTCCCGAAGCAGACCTATTGCTGACAGGGAGATTGAACGCGTGCGGAACTGTCGGCGACGCGAATCGAGCGAAGCCGCGAGCGCCCACCTGCTCGGCTAGAATGAGCGCGGGGACTGACCGCGACGGCCGGATTGGGAGGGTGCGTGGAGCAGCAACTCATCCTCGACCGCTACCGCCCGCTCGCTGAGCTTGGCGAGGGCGGTTATGGGACCGTCACGCTGGCGTGGGACACGCACATGCAGCGTCGCGTCGCGATCAAGCGCCTCGCGCTGCCACTCGATACCCGCGGCGCCGTGTTGCACAACCCACCCGGCCTCGCCGAGGCGCGCACTGCAGCGATGCTCAACCATCCCGCGATCGTCACCGTCTACGACTTCGCCACCGACTCCGACGAAGCGTTCCTCATCATGGAGTTCGTCGACGGCTGCTCGCTAGAGATGCTGCTCGACGCGTTGCAAGAGCCGCTGACTGCCGATGAGGCCGCCGCAGTGGTTGGGGCAATCGCCGACGCTCTGGAGTTTGCGCACGGCAACGGCGTGCTGCACCTCGACGTCAAGCCGGGCAACGTGCTCATCTCGCGCGACGGCCGGATCAAGGTCACCGACTTTGGGATGGCCGCGCTCTCCACCGCAACCGGACACGGAGCCGGAGCCGGCGGCACTCTCGGCTACATGCCTCTCGAGCAGATTGCGGGACGGCCCGTCAGCGAGTCAACCGACGAATGGGCGCTGGCGGCCCTCACCTACGAGTGCCTCACCGGCGCCAACCCGTTTGTCTCGGCGAGTGTCGAAGACGCCCGGGTGCGGCTGGAGACGCTCGACCCGCCCGCGCCCAGCACGGGTAATCCCGCTCTCAGCTCGGCCGTCGATGACATCGTGCTCGCCGGCCTGGGGCCGCAATCCGACGACCGCTACCCCAGCGTCGCTGCCTTCGCCGACGCGCTGCTCCCGCACCTGGGCAATCCGGCGGTCGGCCTCGATTCGCTCGCCGAGCTGGCCGAGACGTACTCCCCGATCGACCCCGAGACTGCCGAGGACCCCGACTGGGATCGCGTCGGGCTCTGGGACCGGCTGCAGGGACCGCTCGGCTTTGGACTGCTGCGTGGCGTGGCTGCCGTCGAGTCAGCGTGGCTGATGTGGGCCGGACTCTCGCCCCTTGGCCTCGAGCCGATTCCGCTGCTGGCGGCTGCGGGAGCTGGAGCGGTCGCGGGAGGTTTCGCGCCTGCGCTGGGCACGGGACTGGGGCTGGTCGCCTTCGCGATCGGGCTGTACGCGCAGCACCTGTGGCTGCTTGCGACCGCATTCGCCGTCGGTGTGGTGGCCTGGTGGTGGTTCGTCGCTCGCAAGAGTGCCGGCGCTGCCGTCCTCCCTCTCTCGGCGCCCCTGCTGGCTGCGGCGCGCGTGCCCTACGCGATGCCGCTTCTTGCCGGATTCGTGCTCCCGCCGCTGGAGGCCGCCGCCGCCGCGCTCATCGGCGGTTCCCTCGCGCTACTCGCGGCGTGTGCATCGGGGACGACCGCGCCCTACGTCACCGTGGACCCGCTGCTCTTTACCGACCCGCAACGCATTGTGCTCGCAGGTGCGGCTGCACGCGCGGCCTTCGGTCAACCGGCGACTTGGATCGCACTGGCAGGCTGGCCACTGAGCGCGCTGGTGATGTCGTTTCTCGCCCGGCGTGCCAGCCGGTTGACAGCGCTGCTCGGCGTGGTCCTCGGCGGTGCGGTCCTCTACGGAACACACGTTCTCGCAGGGCAGGTTACGTGGCCCCATGGCGCTTCTGCCGCGTGGACGGGGAGCGCTTTCCTCATCTCGCTCGGCGGCTCACTTATACTGGTAGCACTTGTGGCCGCGCTCGGTGCGCCGTTGCGCGGAGAGGAAGAAGGCGCTGTCGGCGACGCCGACCTTGAGACCCAAGACGAAGACGACGATGAAGCGTGGGAAGAGGCTGGACCGCAGTGAGCATTCTCTCGGACTTCGAAGACCGCATCGGCAACGTTGTCGAGGGCGGCTTTGCGCGCGTTTTTCGCTCCCCGGTGCAGCCGGCCGAGCTCGCGCGCAAGCTCACGCGTGAGATGGACCGACGCAAGGTCGTCGGCGTCGGCAAGGTCTACGCGCCCACCCTCTACAGCGTGCTCCTTTCCCCCGCCGACGACGCCCAGCTCGGCGGATTTGCCGAGACGCTCGCCGGTGAGCTCGAAACGTACCTGGTCAGCGAGGCGCGCGAGCACTCCTACGCGCTGGCTACCCGCCCGGTCGTGCGGTTTCTCGTCGACGACGACCTCAAGCTCGGGCGCTTCGACGTGATCGGCGAACTCCTCTCGCCAGAGGAGATGGCTGCCGAGCTCAACGAGGAGCTGCCTATCTCCAGCGGTGGCTTGCCGGCAGACTCCGCCGACTCACTCGCATCCGTACCTGTGGTGGCGCCGGTCGTCCCGGTGGTGAAGCCGAACTTCCTCTTCGACGCCGAGGCTGAGGCCGGAGCCGATGCTGAGTCCCCATCCGACAGCAGCGGTGAGGAGGTCGCTCGCGCGTCTTCGGCCGACCCCGAGCGCTTCGCCGCACTGGCAACCGTCACCATTCGCGGCCTCGACCGCGACGTCATTCTGCGCGGCAATCGCATGGTTGTTGGACGCCTCGCTTCCTGCGACGTGTGCCTCGCCGACGCCAACACCTCACGCCAGCATGCTGCCTTCGTGCGCGAGGGAGCCGGTTGGGTGATTGACGATCTTGGCTCGACCAACGGCACGCTGGTCAACGGGGATCGCGTCGAGTCGCTTCGACTGCGCGACGGCGACGTCATCGTCGTCGGCGTCACCGAGCTGGTCTTCCACGAGCCCAGGCAGAACGCATGATCGATGTCGTCCTGCTTGCTGGTCGCCTTTTGCTGCTCGCGCTCCTGTACCTCTTCCTGTTTGCGGCCGTCAAAGCTGGGATCGGCCTTGTGGCCGGCCAGCGAAAGAAGGGTGCGGGGGCTTGGATCGTTACCGTCGTCCAAGGGCCGAGCGCGCTGATGGGCATCACGGTGCCGATCAGCGGACCGGTCGTTATCGGTCGCTCCCCCGGAGCTGACATCGTCATCGGCGACGACTTTGTCTCGGCCAAGCACACGCGAATCTCGCCAGCCGGAGACGGGGCCGTCATCGAAGACCTCGGCTCTACCAACGGCACCGTCCTCAACGGCCAGCGCCTCACGTCCCCCCAGCAGCTCCGCCCGGGCGACGCGATCGACATCGGTAGCGTCAAGCTCAAGGTCGACCGCTCATGACCCCGCGCGCGAAGCCCAGCTGGGCAGCGCTTTCCGACATCGGCCGGGTGCGCACCCACAATGAGGACAGCGTGCTTGCGCAGCCGCCCCTCTTCGTCGTCGCCGACGGCATGGGCGGTCACGAAGCGGGCGAAGTGGCCAGCTCCATCGCCATCGAAACAATTCGCGATCACGCCCCCCGGCGCCCTGACGCCAAGGCGCTCGCGCGCGCCGTCAAGGCCGCCAACCGTGAGGTCATTCGCTCGGCACGCGAGGGGTACGGCAAGCAGGGCATGGGCACCACCATGACCGCCGCCATCGTCGAGGGCACCCACATCGCCATTGCGCACGTGGGCGACTCGCGAGCCTACCTGCTGCGCTCGGGCACGCTCGAGCAGATCACCGACGATCACTCGATGGTCGCCGACATGATCCGCCGAGGACAGCTCACCGAGGCCGAGGCCCGCTATCACCCCAACCGCAGCGTCATCACGCGAGCCCTCGGCACCGACCCCTCGGTGGTTGCCGACACCTACGAGCTTACCGCCGGCCTCGGCGACCGGCTCATGCTGTGCTCCGACGGCCTGACCGGCATGCTCGAGGATGCGATGATCGCCGAAACGCTGGCGACCTACGCCGATCCAGCCGCTGCAACGCGCGCTCTCGTCGATGCCGCCAACGACGCGGGCGGCCACGACAACATCTCCGTCGTCGTGATCGACATCGGCGGCGAGGGAGCCGTCCGCGGTGCAACCGTCGACCCAAGCGGCGCACGTCGCGGTCGCGGCTGGCTCGCACTTCTCGGCTGGCTGCTCCTCTTTGCGCTCATCGTGGGCGGCGTGGTGTTCTCGGCGTACCACGTGGCCAACTCGCGCGCCTATCTCATCGCCGAGAACGGCGTCGTCGTCATCTACCAAGGCGTCCCCGGCAGCTTCGCGGGAATCACGCTATCGACCCGTGCCGAGCAAAGCTCCGTCGCCATCGCCGATCTCGACCTCGCGCTCCAGTCCAGGCTAAAACTCGGACTGCCGATGCCCTCTCTCCAGGAAGCGCAACAAGCGGTGGAGGGTTATCGGCAAACCATCGCCGACAAGAAGGCACCCGTCACGATTCCCTCGACCTCCTCCCCCGACGCTGCGCCGTCGGCCCCCTAGGCGCGACGCCGATGAGAACCCGCCGCACCACCGAGCTGCTCCTCTTACTTGCGGCAACCCCACCGGTGCTGCTCATTTTCGCGCTCGTCGATGCTCAACGCCTCAAGACCCTCGATGTCGCGAGTCTCTTCGTACCCGGCTCTCTCTTGCTGGCCTTCCTCATCGCGCATCTCGCGGTGCGCCGATTCGCGCCCCGAGCTGACCCCGGCTTGCTGCCAGTCGCCTTCGCGCTATCCGGAATCGGGCTTGCGATGGTGACGCGCCTGGATCCCAAGCTGGCGGCAAGCCAGGTGGTGTGGCTCTTTATCGGCGTAGCGGCGCTGGTCCTGACGCTCATCGCCGTACCATCGCTCGAACGCCTTGCGCGCTACAAGTACACGCTGATGGTCGCTGGTCTTGCGTTGCTGCTGTTGCCAGCGTTCATCGGCCGCGAGATCAACGGCGCCAAACTCTGGATTCGCATTGGCGGACTCTCATTTCAGCCTGGTGAGATCGCCAAGATACTCATCGTGCTCTTCCTCGCCGCCTACCTCGCCGAGAACCGCGAGCTGCTCTCCGTCTCCACGCGTCGCTTCCTCGGCATCAAGCTGCCTGAACCGCGAACACTCGGACCGCTGCTGCTCATGTGGTTCGTCTCGCTGGTCGTGCTCGTCTTTGAGCGGGACCTCGGATCCTCGCTGCTGTTCTTTGCGATCTTCTTGGTGATGCTCTATACGGCCACCGGCCGGCCGGCCTACGTGATTGTGGGCCTCGTGCTCTTTGGCGCGGGAGCGACGGGCGCCTACTTCGCCTTCACTCACGTCCAAACCCGCGTCGACATCTGGCTCAACCCTTTTGCCGACGCCGCCGACAAGGGCTACCAGCTCGTCCAGTCGCTCTTCGCGCTTGCCGCAGGCGGTCTTACCGGCGCCGGGCTCGGCATGGGACTGCCCACGCGCATCCCGTTCGTCTCGACCGACTTCATCTTCTCGGCGATTGGCGAAGAACTGGGGCTCCTGGGTGGGGCGGCGGTCATCATATGCTTCCTGATCTTTTCGGTGCGCGGACTGGCCACCGCCTCGCGCGCCAAGACCGACATGGCCGCGTTTACGGCCGCCGGGCTGGTTGCAGCCATCTCGCTTCAGGCGTTCGTGATTGTGGGCGGCGTCACGCGGCTCATTCCACTGACCGGCGTGACGCTGCCGTTCGTGAGCTACGGCGGCTCTTCGCTGCTCTCGAGCTTCATCGCACTCGCGCTGCTGCTGCGCGCGGGTGACGAGGGCACGGGAATCGAAACCGAGATGCAGCTGACCTCGACCGACCTGGGCGTCTTGGGCCGACTCGCCCTGGGCCGACGGCTCACGGGCGTGACGGTCGTCATCGCCGGTCTGATGGTGGCGCTGATCGCAAACCTCACTTGGATCCAGGTCATTGACGCGCGCACGCTGCGCAATCACGTCGCGAACACCCGCAACCTCGCCGCCGAGGCCTCGAGCGACCGAGGAGCGATATTGACCCGCGACGGCGTTGTGCTCGCTCAGTCAGACGCTGTCGGCAACGGCACGTACAAGCGCGTCTACCCACGGGGGTCCTTCGCCGCACACACGGTCGGCTACTTCAGCCCTCGCTACGGCCGAGCCGGCATCGAGGCTTCCGAGAACGACGTCTTAGCTGGCGGCGAGCGCACCTTCGCGACCTGGGGCGACGCGTTTGATGGAGCAGTGGGCCGCTCGGTTCCGGGTGACGACATTCTGCTCACCATCGACAGCCGTGTCCAAGAGGCAGCGATCAAGGCGCTCGACGGCCGACGCGGAGCGGCTGTCGTGCTCGATCCACGCACAGGCGCAGTTCTCGCGATGGCCGCCAACCCGGGATATGACCCCAATGACATCGACACCGCCTGGGCCAAACTTCAGGCGCCGAACTCGGGTGCCCCGCTGATCGACCGCGCACGGTCCGCCCTCTACCCTCCGGGCTCAACCTTCAAGGTCGTGACCTTGACCGGCGCGCTCGCGAACGGCGTAGCCACTCCCGAGACCGTGCTCCCCGGCCCCGGCTCGATGGACATCGGCAACGCGCCAGTCACTAACTTCGAGGGCGGCAGCTACGACAAGATCGACCTGACTACCGCGACCATGAAGTCGGTCAACACCGTATTCGCGCAAATTGCGGTAAAGATGGGGGCGCCGGCGCTTGTCAAGCAAGCCAACCAGTTTGGCTTCGACACCAAGGTCCCCTACGAGCTCCCTGCCAAGACCTCGCTCATGCCCGATCCAGCCGAGATGACCATCTGGGAGACCGCGTGGGCGGGTGTCGGACAGCCTGTTGGCGAACATGACAGCCCGGCCGGGCTGTCATGTTCGCCAACAGGCTGTCCGACACCCGCCCACGCGGTCTCCCAGATGGTCATCTCGGCTGGATCGGGCATGAGCGAGGTCTTGGCAGGGAGCTCGTAGGGGACCTTGGTGTCGAAGCCAAACTGGTTGGCTTGCTTGACAAGCGCCGGCGCCCCCATCTTTACCGCAATTTGCGCGAATACGGTGTTGACCGACTTCATGGTCGCGGTAGTCAGGTCGATCTTGTCGTAGCTGCCGCCCTCGAAGTTAGTGACTGGCGCGTTGCCGATGTCCATCGAGCCGGGGCCGGGGAGCACGGTCTCGGGAGTGGCTACGCCGTTCGCGAGCGCGCCGGTCAAGGTCACGACCTTGAAGGTTGAGCCCGGAGGGTAGAGGGCGGACCGTGCGCGGTCGATCAGCGGGGCACCCGAGTTCGGCGCCTGAAGTTTGGCCCAGGCGGTGTCGATGTCATTGGGGTCATATCCCGGGTTGGCGGCCATCGCGAGAACTGCGCCTGTGCGTGGATCGAGCACGACAGCCGCTCCGCGTCGGCCGTCGAGCGCCTTGATCGCTGCCTCTTGGACACGGCTGTCGATGGTGAGCAGAATGTCGTCACCCGGAACCGAGCGGCCCACTGCTCCATCAAACGCGTCGCCCCAGGTCGCGAAGGTGCGCTCGCCGCCAGCTAAGACGTCGTTCTCGGAAGCCTCGATGCCGGCTCGGCCGTAGCGAGGGCTGAAGTAGCCGACCGTGTGTGCGGCGAAGGACCCCCGTGGGTAGACGCGCTTGTACGTGCCGTTGCCGACAGCGTCTGACTGAGCGAGCACAACGCCGTCGCGGGTCAATATCGCTCCTCGGTCGCTCGAGGCCTCGGCGGCGAGGTTGCGGGTGTTCGCGACGTGATTGCGCAGCGTGCGCGCGTCAATGACCTGGATCCAAGTGAGGTTTGCGATCAGCGCCACCATCAGACCGGCGATGACGACCGTCACGCCCGTGAGCCGTCGGCCCAGGGCGAGTCGGCCCAAGACGCCCAGGTCGGTCGAGGTCAGCTGCATCTCGGTTTCGATTCCCGTGCCCTCGTCACCCGCGCGCAGCAGCAGCGCGAGTGCGATGAAGCTCGAGAGCAGCGAAGAGCCGCCGTAGCTCACGAACGGCAGCGTCACGCCGGTCAGTGGAATGAGCCGCGTGACGCCGCCCACAATCACGAACGCCTGAAGCGAGATGGCTGCAACCAGCCCGGCGGCCGTAAACGCGGCCATGTCGGTCTTGGCGCGCGAGGCGGTGGCCAGTCCGCGCACCGAAAAGATCAGGAAGCATATGATGACCGCCGCCCCACCCAGGAGCCCCAGTTCTTCGCCAATCGCCGAGAAGATGAAGTCGGTCGAGACGAACGGGATGCGCGTGGGCAGTCCCATGCCGAGCCCGGCGCCGGTAAGACCGCCTGCGGCAAGCGCGAAGAGCGACTGGACGAGCTGGTAGCCCTTGTCGGCGGCGTCGGCAAAAGGGTTGAGCCAGATGTCGACGCGGGTTTGGACGTGAGTGAAGGCGAAGTAGGCGCCCGTCGCTCCCGCGCCAAAGAGCACGAGGCCCACAATCACGTAGGCCGGCCGGCCGGTGGCCGTATAGAGCATCACCAAGAAGATCGCAAAGAACAGCAGCGAGGATCCGAGGTCCCGCTCAAAGACGAGCACGACCAGCGAGACGAACCACATGAGCAGCAGCGGTCCGAGTGTTCGCGGTTCAGGCAGCTTGATGCCGAGGAAGCGACGCGTGGAGACGGAGAGCAGCTCGCGGTTCTCGGCGAGGTAGGCGGCGAGGAAGAGCACGATGAGTATCTTGGCGATCTCACCAGGCTGAAATGAGAGTCCGCCAATGCGAATCCAGAGTTTGGCGCCGTTGATCTCGCGGCCGATGAACGCTGGCAACAGCAGCAACGCAAGACCAGCGACCATCAGCGTGTACTTGTAGCGCGCAAGGCGTTCGAGCGATGGTACGGCGATGAGCGTCAGGACCAGCGCCGCTACGCCGATAAAGAGCCACACCACCTGGCTTGCCGCCAGCTTGGGATCCAGGCGCGTCACCATCGCAAGCCCGATTCCGGATAGCGCGAAGGCGACTGGCAGCAAGCCGGGGTCAGCTCGGGGCGCGAATCGGCGCACCGCGAGATGCGCGATGAGGAAGGCCAGCAAGAGAGAGCCGGGTACGAAGAGACTCGCGACATCGAGGGTCTTGAGGCGTTGAGCATCGACGAGCGCGAAAATGAGCAGCACCGGTGGGGTTGCCGCAAGTAAGAGGAGCAGCTCGGTGGTGCGGCGGGTTCTCATCGGCGTCGCGCCTAGGGGGCCGACGGCGCAGCGTCGGGGGAGGAGGTCGAGGGAATCGTGACGGGTGCCTTCTTGTCGGCGATGGTTTGCCGATAACCCTCCACCGCTTGTTGCGCTTCCTGGAGAGAGGGCATCGGCAGTCCGAGTTTTAGCCTGGACTGGAGCGCGAGGTCGAGATCGGCGATGGCGACGGAGCTTTGCTCGGCACGGGTCGATAGCGTGATTCCCGCGAAGCTGCCGGGGACGCCTTGGTAGATGACGACGACGCCGTTCTCGGCGATGAGATAGGCGCGCGAGTTGGCCACGTGGTACGCCGAGAACACCACGCCGCCCACGATGAGCGCAAAGAGGAGCAGCCAGCCGAGAAGTGCGAGCCAGCCGCGACCGCGACGTGCGCCGCTTGGGTCGACGGTTGCACCGCGGACGGCTCCCTCGCCGCCGATGTCGATCACGACGACGGAGATGTTGTCGTGGCCGCCCGCGTCGTTGGCGGCATCGACGAGAGCGCGCGTTGCAGCGGCTGGATCGGCGTAGGTCGCCAGCGTTTCGGCGATCATCGCATCCTCGAGCATGCCGGTCAGGCCGTCGGAGCACAGCATGAGCCGGTCGCCGAGGCCGGCGGTAAGCTCGTAGGTGTCGGCAACCACCGAGGGGTCGGTGCCGAGGGCTCGCGTGATGACGCTGCGGTTGGGGTGATAGCGGGCCTCGGCCTCGGTGAGCTGTCCTCGGCGGATCATGTCGGCGACCATCGAGTGATCGTCGGTGATCTGCTCGAGCGTGCCCGAGCGCAGCAGGTAGGCTCGCGAGTCGCCCACGTGCGCAATGGCGATGTGGGTGCCCTCGACGATGGCGGCGGTCATGGTGGTGCCCATGCCCTGCTTGCCGTACCCCTCGCGTGCCGAGCGAATGACCTCACGGTTGGCGGCCTTGACGGCGCGCGCGAGCGCCTTGGCGTCAGGGCGCCGGGGGGCGTGATCGCGAATTGTTTCGATGGCGATGGAGCTGGCCACTTCGCCCGCTTCGTGACCGCCCATGCCGTCGGCGACGACGAAGAGGGGCGGCTGCGCAAGCACGCTGTCCTCATTGTGGGTGCGCACCCGGCCGATGTCGGAAAGCGCTGCCCAGCTGGGCTTCGCGCGCGGGGTCATGAGCGGTCGACCTTGAGCTTGACGCTACCGATGTCGATCGCGTCGCCCGGGCGGAGCTGCTGGGGGGACGTGAGGCGCTGGCCGTTGAGGACGGTGCCGTTGGTAGAGCCGAGGTCTTCGATGACGGCCCCGTCTCCGGCTGGCGAGATTCGCGTGTGCTTGGCCGAGACAAAGTCGTCGCCGATGACGATGTCAGCTCCGGGGGAGCGACCGATAACGACCGGTCCGCTGATCGGCACCGTGATGCCCATCAGCGCGCTCGGCCCTTGGACGACGGTAACGATCCAAGCCCCCGCACCCTTCTTTCGCTGGCCGGCCACAAGGCCGATCCCAGCTTTGACGGCCGCAAACAGGAAGAGGTACAGGAGCGCGAGCAGCAAAAGGCGACCAGCAAGCAGGACGACATCGATCATGCGTTCTGCCTGGGCTCGTGGAAGACCAGCTCGGTGACGCCGACGACGATGACGTCGCCGTCGCGCAGTCGAAGCGACTCGACGCGATCCCCGTTGACCAGCGTGCCGTTGGTCGAGCCAAGATCGTCAATCACCCAACCGGCTCCCTCGCGCACGAAGGCAGCATGCTGGCGTGAGGTGTTGGCGTCGGCGAGGCACACGTCGCAGGAAGCGAGGCGTCCAACAACCATGCGATTGCCGCGCAGAATGACGTCGCGGTCGAGGCCGCGAATGGTGACGGTTGCCAGTGCGGCGAAGCGCTCGGGGTCGGCCGAAGACGCGCGAGCGACCTCCTCACCGCTGCTGTCGGATGGGGACTCAGCATCGGCTCCGGCCTCAGCCTCGGCGTCGAAGAGGAAGTTCGGCTTCACCACCGGGACGACCGGCGCCACCACAGGTACGGATGCGAGTGAGTCGGCGGAGTCTGCCGGCAAGCCACCGCTGGAGATAGGCAGCTCCTCGTTGAGCTCGGCAGCCATCTCCTCTGGCGAGAGGAGTTCGCCGATCACGTCGAAGCGCCCGAGCTTGAGGTCGTCGTCGACGAGAAACCGCACGACCGGGCGGGTAGCCAGCGCGTAGGAGTGCTCGCGCGCCTCGCTGACCAGGTACGTTTCGAGCTCACCGGCGAGCGTCTCGGCAAATCCGCCGAGCTGGGCGTCGTCGGCGGGGGAAAGGAGCACGCTGTAGAGGGTGGGCGCGTAGACCTTGCCGACGCCGACGACCTTGCGTCGGTCCATCTCACGCGTGAGCTTGCGCGCGAGCTCGGCCGGCTGCACCGGGGAGCGAAAAACGCGCGCAAAGCCGCCCTCGACAACGTTGCCGATGCGGTCTTCGAAGTCCGAGAGAATGCTCACTGCGGTCCAGCCTCTTCCCACGCTTCATCGTCGTCTTCGTCTTGGGTCTCAAGGTCGGCGTCGCCGACAGCGCCTTCTTCCTCTCCGCGCAACGGCGCACCGAGCGCGGCCACAAGTGCTACCAGTATAAGTGAGCCGCCGAGCGAGATGAGGAAAGCGCTCCCCGTCCACGCGGCAGAAGCGCCATGGGGCCACGTAACCTGCCCTGCGAGAACGTGTGTTCCGTAGAGGACCGCACCGCCGAGGACCACGCCGAGCAGCGCTGTCAACCGGCTGGCACGCCGGGCGAGAAACGACATCACCAGCGCGCTCAGTGGCCAGCCTGCCAGTGCGATCCAAGTCGCCGGTTGACCGAAGGCCGCGCGTGCAGCCGCACCTGCGAGCACAATGCGTTGCGGGTCGGTAAAGAGCAGCGGGTCCACGGTGACGTAGGGCGCGGTCGTCCCCGATGCACACGCCGCGAGTAGCGCGAGGGAACCGCCGATGAGCGCGGCGGCGGCGGCCTCCAGCGGCGGGAGCACGAATCCGGCAAGAAGCGGCATCGCGTAGGGCACGCGCGCCGCAGCCAGCAGGGGCGCCGAGAGAGGGAGGACGGCAGCGCCGGCACTCTTGCGAGCGACGAACCACCACCAGGCCACCACACCGACGGCGAATGCGGTCGCAAGCAGCCACAGGTGCTGCGCGTACAGCCCGATCGCGAAGGCGACCAGCCCCAGTCCCGTGCCCAGCGCAGGCGCGAAACCTCCCGCGACCGCTCCAGCTCCCGCAGCCGCCAGCAGCGGAATCGGCTCGAGGCCAAGGGGCGAGAGTCCGGCCCACATCAGCCACGCTGACTCGACGGCAGCCACGCCACGCAGCAGTCCAAAGCCGAGCGGTCCCTGCAGCCGGTCCCAGAGCCCGACGCGATCCCAGTCGGGGTCCTCGGCAGTCTCGGGGTCGATCGGGGAGTACGTCTCGGCCAGCTCGGCGAGCGAATCGAGGCCGACCGCCGGATTGCCCAGGTGCGGGAGCAGCGCGTCGGCGAAGGCAGCGACGCTGGGGTAGCGGTCGTCGGATTGCGGCCCCAGGCCGGCGAGCACGATGTCATCGACGGCCGAGCTGAGAGCGGGATTACCCGTGCTGGGCGCGGGCGGGTCGAGCGTCTCCAGCCGCACCCGGGCGTCTTCGACACTCGCCGAGACAAACGGGTTGGCGCCGGTGAGGCACTCGTAGGTGAGGGCCGCCAGCGCCCATTCGTCGGTTGACTCGCTGACGGGCCGTCCCGCAATCTGCTCGAGAGGCATGTAGCCGAGAGTGCCGCCGGCTCCGGCTCCGTGTCCGGTTGCGGTGGAGAGCGCGGCCATCCCAAAGTCGGTGACCTTGATCCGGCCGTCGCGCGAGATGAGCACGTTGCCCGGCTTGACGTCGAGGTGCAGCACGCCGTTGCCGTGCGCAAACTCCAGAGCGTCGGCGATTGCCCCAACCACTGCGGCGGCCTCATCGGCAGTCAGCGGCTCTTGCAACGCGTCGAGCAGCATCTCTAGCGAGCAGCCGTCGACGAACTCCATGATGAGGAACGCTTCGTCGGAGTCGGTGGCGAAGTCGTAGACGGTGACGATCGCGGGATGGTTGAGCATCGCTGCAGTGCGCGCCTCGGCGAGGCCGGGTGGGTTGTGCAACACGGCGCCGCGGGTATCGAGTGGCAGCGCGAGGCGCTTGATCGCGACGCGACGCTGCATGTGCGTGTCCCACGCCAGCGTGACGGTCCCATAACCGCCCTCGCCAAGCTCAGCGAGCGGGCGGTAGCGGTCGAGGATGAGTTGCTGCTCCACGCACCCTCCCAATCCGGCCGTCGCGGTCAGTCCCCGCGCTCATTCTAGCCGAGCAGGTGGGCGCTCGCGGCTTCGCTCGATTCGCGTCGCCGACAGTTCCGCACGCGTTCAATCTCCCTGTCAGCAATAGGTCTGCTTCGGGAAGAAACACCTCACGGGCCGGTCTCGCGCGCGCCTGCGCGAGCATTCTCGGCATCAGCATCACGACGAAAGGCGCGGTCATGGGAATCCTGGACGGTTTCAAGGGTGAAGTTCAGCAGCAGTTCATCGCCCGACCGGATTCGAGCAAGGATCTGGTGCTCTACAAGTGGCCCGAGACCAACATTCGCATGCTCTCGGTGCTCACGGTCCAGCCGGACGAGTGGGCGTACTTCATCAAGACCGGTCAGGTCGTCGGCTATCTGCCGGGCGGCCAGCATAAACTCGACGGCGCGCAGATCCCGTTCCTCGGCGGGCTGATCGACAGCTTCACCGGCGGCAACGTGCTCATGGCCGAGCTCTACTTCGTCTCATCCAAGGAGTTCGCGAACAACAAGTTCGGCGGCTCCATGGGCGAGGTCGAGGACCCCGGCACCGGCGAGGTCGTCCGCATGGGCGTCTATGGCG
>JBAXEO010000040.1:0-14514 GCA_037140395.1 Coriobacteriia bacterium | reverse complement strand
GGCCCGAGCTGGTGCGATGGCGAGAGAGGGAATCCTCATGAATCAAGAGTAGCTTAAGAGCGCTCGAATCGCGTCGCGTACGGCGGGGGAGGACAGCCATGCCTCGAGAGCCGCTGAGTTGGTGTGCTCGGCGATGTCGTCGAGGACGACAAAGATGGCGATGTGGACGGTGCCGTCGGCGTCTTCGTGGACGGCGTCGGAGACCCGGGCCAGATACGCGGCGGCCTGCGGGTCGGCGTTCCCAGGCTCAGCTTGAAGTGACTCGATGACCAGCTCACGCAGCACCGTGGCGGCTGCGGTCACGTACTCCCCCGGAGCCACATCGCAGGCGCCGCAAGCGGCATCTTGGTCGTAGGCGGTCATGATGATTGCCATCAAGTCGGCGAGCTGGCCGCTGAATCGCACCGAACCGTTGACGCTCTCCCAGGGCATGGAATTCTCCTCGGCCGATGTGTGGAATGGACGCGTGCAGCCGCTATCGTTTGCGGGGAGGCGCCGGCAACAGCGCGCTGGTGCGAGCCTTGTATGCTTCCCACTCAGGCTCGCCGGCGTGGCGCTGCTCGGCAAGAGGGATGCCCGACACGAAGACGAGCAGCACGGTGATGGTGATCGGGCCGATAAGCCCGAGCCAGCCCCAGTCGACGCCCAGCGCGATGATGGCCAGCCCCCACCACATCAGCGACTCGCCAAAGTAGTTGGGGTGGCGCGACCACGACCACAGTCCGCGGTCCATCACAGCCCCCCGTGTCTCACGCGGCTCGGCGAGAAAGGCTGCGAGCTGGCGGTCTGCTGTCGACTCGAAGAAGAAGCCGATGACCCACACCAGGGCTCCCGTGACCCCCACGCCGATTCCGTGGTTTTGCCAAGATGCTGCCAACACGATGAGCGGAGTCGAGACAAGCAACATGAAGAAACCCTGCAGCAGAAAGACCTGCAGGTAGGAACGTATGAAGAAGTGCTTCCACTCGGCGCGCCACGCCGCATAACGTGGGTCCTCGCCTCGGCCGGGGGCGAAGTCGCGCCGTCCGATGTGGAAGGCGAGGCGCACGCCCCAGAGAGTGACGAGCACCGCGACGGGCCAGATGAGGGGGTTGCGCACACCGGGCTGGAGTGCGAGCCACCATACCAGCATCGTGGGACCGAGCCCCCATGCGACATCGGCGACGTCGTTGCGCTTCAAGACGAGCGAGCAGACAAACCACGCCGTGACGTAGATCAAGAGGAACAGCGCGCTCCAGGCGAAGGTCGTGATGAGTGCGACGGGCATTCGGTCTCCTCGGCAGGTGATAGGGCATACGGTACGCGATTGAGGCCGAGGATGCGGTATCGTTCGTCTTCGCGGGAGTCGCTCGACGTGCGAACTCCTGGTGGGCGGTGCGGGGTCGGGCAGGGGCGCGTTCGTAGTGTTTAGACTCCCACCGGGATTCGCAATCTGTGTGTCGCCGAGGTGCTGTGCGGGCAGAGACATACATGACGAAGGAGCGTGATACCGATGGTGACAAGAGAAGAGATGTCCGCCAAGCGGGACGAGTGGATGGCCCGCAAAGACGAGATTCAGGCAAGCTTCATCGATCGCGTCGATGACCCGGTGCTTGATGGTGCCATCGGTCTCTCACTCATCGGAGCTGGGGCGGGAACTATTGTTGTCAATCTAGTCCAGCGCAAGCGGGGCGTGGTGGGCTACCTGGTGGGAGTCGCGTTCGTGCTTCTGGGCGTCGTCTTGCTGGGCGGCACCTACCGAGTGCGCTCGGGGCGCATCACCGAGGCCGAGGATCAGGTCCGTGCGCAGCTCTCGGCACTCGACCCGATTGCCCGCGCACAGGTGCTCAAGAGCATGGCCACCGAGCAGGTCGCACCCTACATCGGCCACGCCGCCCCTTCCAACTAACGCACTGCGGACGACGAGGTCGCGCACGTGCCCGGAACCTGGCAGACCGACCGCCTGCTGTTGCGCCAGCTCGGCCCCGATGCTGCTGCGGCGGTGCGCGACTACGGGCTGCGCAGCCGAGAATCACACACGCCGTGGGATCCGATCCGACCCGGCGACTACTGGGAGCTTCCCGTCGTCGCCCAAAGGCTGAATACACAGCTGCTGGAAGCCGAGCAGGACAGGTCGCTGTGCACATACCTCTCGGTGAAGACGGCTCCTGATGGCGTCATCGGGGCGCTCAACTTGCGTAACATCGCTCGCGGGTCGCTGATGAGCTGCGTAATCGGCTACGGGATGGCGCCCGAAGCGGTGGGCAACGGGTTCATGAGCGAGGCGATTGAGCGCATCGTGAGGATTGGCTTCGAGGAACTCGGGCTACACCGCCTGGAGATCAACATCGTTCCGCGCAACGCGCGTTCGATCGCCGTCGCCGAGCGATGCGGGTTCCTATGCGAAGGGCTCTCACCGCGCTACCTCAAGATCGCCGGACGATGGGAAGATCACGTGCGCTACGCGAAACTGAACGAGGCGGAGTTGTGAGTGCCGCACCGCTGCTCGAGCTCCGAGATGCCCGCGTCGTTCGAGACGGCCGGACCATCCTGTCGGTCGACAAATTCAGCATCGCAGAGGGCGAGCATCTCGCCGTCCTCGGACCCAACGGCGCTGGCAAGTCGACGCTCATCAAGCTGCTCACGCGTGACATCCTCCCGCTCTGGGTCGACCCGCCACCGGTGCTCTTTCGTGGCGAGGCACGCATCCCGCTCTTGGAGGCGCGCTCGCTACTGGGGGTGGTGTCGGCGGATGGACAGGAGCAGGCCGACGTGGCTTTGCCGGCGCGCGACATCGTGCTGGGCGGGCTCTTTGGGTCGCTCGGCGTGCCGATTCGGGTGGAGCCGACGGCCGCGCAGGAGCAGCGGGCTCTGGTCGCGCTCGGCGAGCTCGAAGTCGCGCACCTCGCCGAGCGGTTGATGAGCACGCTATCGACGGGTGAGGCGCGCCGTGTGCTCATCGCCCGCGCGCTTGTTCACGATCCCGCGGTACTCGTGCTCGACGAGCCGTGCACCGGACTTGACCCGCATGCGGCGCACAACGTGCGGCTCGCGGTTAGCTTGCTTGCGCGAGGTGGTCGATCGCTGGTGTTAGTGACCCACCACGTTGAGGATATTGTGCCCGAGATTGAGCGCGTGGTCATGCTGCAGAACGCACGAATCGTCGCCGACGGGCCTAAGTGCGAACTGCTGACCAGTGAGCGGCTGGGCGAGCTATTCGACATTCCGGTTGAGCTGGAAGAGCGCGAAGGGCACTACCGGTTGTGGTGAGTTCGGGGCAGGCATACGCTGAAACGTAGATGCTGCGCAAGGGCTGAGAAGGAGCCACATGCCGATTGTGGAAGTTCGTGGACTGACCAAGATCTACGGCAGCGGGGATACCATAGTCACCGCCCTCGATCACGTGGATCTGACGGTTGAGCAGGGCGAGTTCGTCGCCGTCATGGGCCCCAGCGGCTGCGGGAAGTCGACTCTGCTTAACCTTGTCGGCGGCCTCGACAAACCCACCAGCGGCCAAGTCCTCATAGCCGACACCGACATCGCAACTATGACCGACAGGTCCGTCACGGAGTTGCGCCGCCGCCGTCTCGGATTCGTCTTCCAGTTCTTCAACCTCATCCCGGTGCTCACCACCGCCGAGAACGCCGCGCTCCCGCTCACCCTCGACGGCGTCAAGCCTGCCGAGGCCAACGACCGTGCGCGAGACTGGCTCCGCAAGGTGGGTCTCGGCGACAAGCTCGAGAGCCGCCCCGACCAGCTCTCCGGTGGCCAGCAGCAGCGCGTCGCGGTCGCACGCGCGCTGGTGACCGATCCTGCGCTCGTGCTCGCCGACGAACCTACCGGCAACCTGGACAGCAAGTCGGCCGACGAAATCGCCAACCTGCTCAAGCAGGCCGCCGAGGAGTGGGGCCGCGCGATCGTCATGGTCACTCACGACGTGACCATCGCCTCGCACGCCCACCGCATCGTGTTCATGCGCGACGGCGCCGTGGTCGATGACGTGGCGCTCGGCGCTGACCCGGCTGCCGACGCGCGGCACGCAATGGAGAGAGCCGGACTGCTGTGAACGTTTCGGCGACACTCGCGTGGCGCTACCTCATCGGCCGTCCCGGTCGCACGGCCCTGACCACGCTCGCGATCACGC
Organism: Coriobacteriia bacterium; assembly: GCA_037140395.1. Classification (GTDB taxonomy): domain Bacteria; phylum Actinomycetota; class Coriobacteriia; order Anaerosomatales; family JAAXUF01; genus JBAXEO01. Next base: position 10,391 of record JBAXEO010000040.1, on the reverse strand, counting down.
TGGGTGTCGCGCTGATCTTCGGTCTCAACGGCATGATGCCGGGACTGGCCGACGTCTTCACCAAGACGCTGTTCTCGGCGGCGGGTCAGGTCGACCTGACCGTTTCGAGTCCGAGTGCCGGCAACTTTGAGACCTCCATCGCCGACAAGGTCGCGGGTTTGCCGGGTGTCTCGGTGGCGACTCCGTCGCTTCGCAGGTCGGCGGGGATGCCCAACAGCAGCGCCGTCAGTGTCATCACGATCGTGGGTATCGATCCTCGCAGCGCGCAGAAGGTGCGCTCCTTCAACCTCGCGGCGGGCCGGATGCTCAGCGACGGGGACGCGGGGCAGGTGGTGATCGGGTCCGACACGGCGACTACCCTGGGGCTGCACGTGGGCTCGAGCCTCAAGATACCGACCGTCGCCGGCACCGAGTCGTTTACAGTGGCCGGCCTGCTTGCCAACGGCTCTTCGCCCTCGGCCCCCGAGGTGTACGTGACGCTTCCCGATGCGCAGCGCATGATCGGTGCGGGTGGCCTAATTAACACCGTCGAGGCGCGCCTCGCCAGCGGCGCCGATCGCTCTGTCGTCGAAGCCGCTGCGCGGCGCAGGTTGGGGAGCGACTACACCGTCGGTGGCCTCTCCAATGAGAGCACGCTTCTGGCTTCCGTGCAGACGGCCAACTACATGTTCACGTTCTTTGGGGTGTTCGCGCTGATTATGGGCGGCTTCATCATCCTGAACACATTCCGGACTCTGGTTGCCGAGCGTCGGCATGACATAGGAATGCTGCGAGCCATCGGCGCTGATCGTGGGACCATCCTCGGCATCTTCCTCACGCAAAGCGTCATACAGGGCGTCCTAGGCACCGTGGTAGGCATCGCCGCTGGGTATTTGCTGACGCTGGTAGCTCTGAGCTGGTACCAACCCATGCTCAAGAACATCATGCACATCAACGCCACCATCAGCCCGAGCTACTCGGCCGGAACGTGGGTCGCTGCGATCGCACTCGGGGTCGGGGTCACCGTGCTCAGCGCGGTGATTCCTGCTCGCCAGGCCGCGCGCATGACGCCGCTTGAGGCACTCCGACCGCAGGCCGCCGAGGTCGAAGAACGCCAGCGTAGCCGCTGGGTCATTGTCGGCTGGGTCACGCTTACGGCGAGCATACTGATGCTGTTCTCCAAGCAGATTTCTCTCGTGATGCTGGGAGCCGCGGCGACCCTCATGGGCCTCGTCTTGGTGGCGCCAGCCCTGATCCAGCCGCTTTCCTACGCACTTTCGTTCGTGCTGCGCCCATTCGCGCCAGCCACCGCGGACCTTTCGAGCTCCAACGTGACTCGGCAGCCGGGGCGCGCTGCCGCAACCGCAAGCGCTATCCTCGTTTCACTTGCGGTGGTGGTCGCGGTCCTCGGCGTGGTGACCTCACTCTACGCAGGATTCTTCGACTACATCAACAAGTCTCTCGGCTCGGACTTTGTGTTCATCCCCAACGGCCTGATCCTGGGCGGCGCGAACGTGGGTGCGGACGAATCGTTCGTGCAGCGCATCGCCGACACGCCCGGGATGGGCGCCGTGGCGACACTGCGTTTGGGGCAGGCCGAGATCGGCAAGAGCCAGGTGCAGGTGGTGGGGATCGATCCCGTGGACTATCCCAAGGTCGCGTCGTTCACGTACTCGAAGGGGACTAAAACCTCCGACATCGCCAAACTCGGTCAGGGACGAACGATGCTTGTCAACGGCATCACCTCGGGTCAGCAGGGACTTGCTGTCGGCAAGAAGGTCGCGCTGCAGACTCCCAACGGCCTGAAGGACTACACCGTGGTGGGGGTGGCGACGGACTACCTCAACGCGAAGCTCTCGACTGTCTACATCTCGCAGGAGAATCTGCAGAAGGACTTCAATGTGACGAGCAACGTGCTCGTGCTCGCCAACGCGAAGCCGGGGGCGCCCAAGCCCGCGGTCAAGGCTGCGCTGGGGCGGCTCGTGGCCAACTACCCTCAGTTCGTGCTCTACGACTCCGCGACCTTCAAAGCGACACAGACGGCGCTTTTCTCGCAGACGTTCGTCGTGTTCGACTTCCTCATCGGGATGTTCGCGCTGCCGACGCTGCTTGCGCTTCTGAACACGCTCGCGATCAGCGTGCTCGCGCGCACGCGTGAGATCGGCATGCTGCGTGCCGTAGGAACCACGCGCGGGCAGGTCCGCGGAATGGTCGTTGCCGAGGCGTTGTTGCTGGCGGCGGTCGGCGTCGCGTTTGGAATCGCCGGTGGGATTGCTCTGGGGTACGCGCTGGTCTATGCGCTGAATTCTTCCATGTATGTGATGCCGTACTACTTCCCTTGGGGAGGCATCGTGGTCGCGGTGGTCGCGGGGTTCAGTTTTGCGCTGCTGGCTTCGATTCTTCCGGCGCGCACGGCGGCGAAACTGGATATCGTTACGGCGCTGCACTACGAGTAGAGTCGGGCTCCCCAATTGGGTAGGGGTACTCCATCGGGCTAAACACGAGATTGTGCCTTGCGCGGTCAAGATGAGGGGAGCTGCAATGACGGAAAGCGCCGTGGGGCTGGCTCGTCGTCGATCCGCGCTTCTCATCGTGCTACTCGTCCTCTTGGGTGTGGGATTGTTCGCCCTTGGCGTTGTGAGCGCATCGTACTTCGCTCCAAAGCCAGCGCCCGTTGCGGCTAGCGCCGAGGCCGACTTCGCTACGCCGACCTTTGTCGACCCCGAGGCTAAGCTGATCGAACTCTCGGATTCCGCGTTCACGCGAAAGCTGCTCGACGAGAGTGCCGCCCTCGAGCCCGCGCTTGAGGCATCCGGAACTCAAGTCCACATGGGCTTCTATTCGGGTCCGGGGAACCACGGGAATCTGGCCCGGCTGCTCGATGCGATCAACGGCTACAAGTCGACCGACGGAGTGGTCCACAAGGCAATCTGGGACGAGGGAGTTACGACCTCACTGCAGATTCCCTCGTACGTGAGCATGAATCGCGAGGCCTGGTATGAGCGCGCGTACCCGACCACCGACGGGGCAGTCGTGGTCTACGGTGTTCCGCGCTCCAACATCACCACCATCCCACCCGCCAAAGCCGACGAAATCTGGGGACAGTATTCTCGACGTTACGCCGACCAAGCTACGGCGATCAGCGCGGCCACCGGCAAGCCGGTCGGAGTCTGGTGCTTCGTGCAGGGGGCGAAGGCAAATCGCATCTTCTACACCAACGAGTTCGTGGAGCTGAAGCGACTCGAGGCCGAGGGCGCGGTCAACGTCCACTTCGCCAAGACCCCCGATGCTGACTGGCGAAACCCCGACGACTGGACGCACGGGACCGCCAATGCGCCACCGGCACTGCCGTAGATGCGGGGGAGCTTTCCGCACCGCAATCCAAGCCGATCGAGGCCTGTTTGGCACGGTTGAGATTCTAGTAAGACTCCTCGCTAACATCGGTCACCGAGCGCAGTTCGCTGCGCTCGCAAGTGATGGCGGAAGCGACGCCTCGCGAGCAAACAGGTTGTCAATTGACAATCTAAACTTCGGGAGGTAGCGTCAATCGCAGAAAGTGACCGAGAATGCCCAGGCAACGACACCCCAATCCACATATCGAGGAGGCGCTCAAACACGCAGAGAGCAAGAACTGGCGGGTGGAACCTGCGGGCCGGAGTTCGCATGCTTGGGGCAGGCTGTACTGTCCGCATGACAATCCGGAATGCCATTGCGGCGAGTTTTGCATCACGAGCATCAGCTCTACACCACGGAGCCCGGAAGACCATGCAAGGCAGATCACCCGCAGAGTCAATCGATGTGTCGGCGGAGGCTCACAGGATCCGAATGAGGAAAAGGGGAGAGTAGGGCGGTGAACGCATACGAATTCACTCTGCGCTTCGCTCTGCCGTCCGCAGATGCGGACATGGACTCACTTCTCGAAAGCCTTGCCGAGGAGGGCTGCGACGATGCGCTCATAGGCATCGGAGCTCCAGGCCGCATCGCCCTCGATTTCAATCGCAGCGCAGCCTCTGCTCAGGAGGCCGTTTTCGGGGCGATAGGTGACGTCAGGCGAGCGGTCCCCGGTGCAGAGCTGATCGAGGCGACACCCGATCTGGGGGGTGTCACTGATATCGCTGACGTGGTCGGATGCTCTCGGCAGAACATCCGGCAGCTCATGGCCGCTTCCGGCGCGAGCGCGCCAGTCCCGATACACGAAGGTAAGCAGGCCGTCTGGCATTTGGCTCCCGTGCTGGACTGGCTTGCGCGTGAGAAGAACTACGAAGTGGATCGGAACCTGCGAGACCTCGCGGAGGTCACGATGCAGATCAACATCGGTGCCGACTCGATGCGGTGCGACGTTAACGTCCAAGCGGAGATTCGCGCCCTGTTCGCGTAGCCGCCCGGGCCGAGCCCGAGCCGTTCGCGAATCTGCTCACTCAAGAGTTCGCGCAGCGCTCCCCGAGCGACCCAGCGCGCTGAGGCACTCTCCGGGCGCTCGACCAGAATGCGCTCGCATACCGCTATCGCCTCGGCATTGAGGGTTGCCGACCGTTTGCCGATCTGCCGGATCTGCCAGTTGATGGCCTTCTTCACGAAGTTGCGTTCGTCGGCGCATTCGCGCTCGGCCAGTGCGAGCAGCGGCATAAAGCGCGCGTCATCAGCCGCCTTCTCGTGGACAGCGAGCGTGGCGCCGAGGACGAATCCGGCGCGCTTCACGAATTCCTCCGCTCGACCCGGCCACTGGAGCGCCTTGTCCCAGGCGCCTGGCGCCTTGCGGAACAGGTTGATGCACAGCTGGTCGCAGACATCCCAGGAGTCGAGGTCGGCAGCCCAGCACTCCATCTGCGCGTCGTCGACGAGTGCGGGGCTGTCGACCAGCGACGCCGCAATTCGTGCCTCGTGCAGGCTGCTCGCCCACAGCAGCTCCGCGAGCTCGTGGCACGCGTGTGGATCGCGGCCGAGCTGCCGCCGAGCATCCTTCGCAAGAGAGCGTACGTTCGGCATCGAAACACCGAGCGTGTCCGTCGGTGAGATCCCGAAGCGTGCCATGCCGGCGACGTTGTCGGGGTTCGCGCGTGCGCTGAGCTCGGCGAGGACGCGTGCGCACAGCGTCGCGGGAGTCGTGGCGGGAGCGGGCGATGGCACCATATCCACCTATTCTGTCGCCAGCGGGTCGTCTCGGGTAGGCTAGCAGACGTCCTCGTTCCTTTCTCGCCAAGTCAGGGGAAGCGTGGCACGACGCCGCACCACCGGCACCAGCAGGCGAGTCTCGCGCGGCCGTCTTCGCTGTCGGGGCATCACGCCCTCGGTGATTGTGTCTTGGCTTCTGCTGCTCGTGGCGCTTGCCGTCGCCGGGTACGGCCTCTTCTCTGGCGTCCGCGCGGCTGGCGCGTTCTTGGCAATCAAGGGCGCCCAGATCACGGCTCCGCCTGACGCAAAGCCTGCGGCCGAAAAGACCGCCAAGAAGCCCGCGACTAAGAAGCCAGCGCTGCCGCCGCTCGCCCTTTTCAAGCCGACGCCCGGGCAGCCAGTCGACAAGGGTGACGGGGTCAAGATATCCACCTTCCTCGGCAACTCGACTCGCCGCTTCTACGGCATCGGCCCGGTGCCCGAGCAGCTCCGCGTCATCTGGAAGACCGAGCTCGGTTCGGGCAAGACCTCAGGAACCGCGTCGTCAAAGGGACCGGTTACGTGGGCCGGTTCGGGGTGGACCGGCCAGCCCACGCTCGTGCGCGACAAAGGCAAGCTGTATCTGCTCATCGGCGGGTTCGATCACGGGCTGCGCAAAATCGACGCTGCCACAGGCAAGACCATCTGGCGCTACGAATTCCCCGACGTCATCAAGGGCACCAACACCGTGTGGATCGATCAAAACGCGCCCGATCCCGATGGTCGCATCAGGGTCGTTTGCGGCTCTCGGCGGGGGACTGGGGCCAACCTGTACTCGTCGCTTGAGGCGGTCACGCCGGTGCGCTGCGTCTCGTTTGAGACGGGCAAGGAGCTCTGGCGCTTGCCGGTGCCGCATACCCTGTCGTATTCGCGCGACGCCGACGGATCGGCCCTGATGCACAAGGGCAGGCTCTACCAGGGTGTTGAGTCGGGCAATCTCTATGGGCTCGATCCCAATTACACGTCGCCGCTGGGTGTGTTTAGGCAACCGCTGGTGACAAGCCAGACGCTCCTCTACGAGAAGGGCGACTCGGCGACGCACGGTGGGAACCTTGTGCTCGAGGGCTCGCCTTGCGTCATCGGCGAGACCCTCTATGTCGAGGCTGGCTCGGGACACATCTACGGGCTGAGCCTCCCGGACCTCGAGGTGGTGTGGGACTACCAGACCGGCTCCGACCTTGACTCGACGGCCGTCGCGACGCGCGATGGATTCCTGCTGTGCGGAATCGAGAAGCAGTACATCGCGGGCCACGGCGGCGTCATCAAACTGGACCCGCGCAAGCCAGCCGCCGAGGCGGCCGTGTGGTATCTGCCCACCGCGGACCGTCACTTCGTGGACTGGGACGGCGGAGTGATCGGCTCGGTGGCGGTCAACGACGAGTACGATCCCGAGCACAACCGGCCCCCACTCGCGGCGGCGAGCGCCATCGACGGCTACCTCTACCTGTTCTCGCAAAACGAAACCAAGGGTAGTGCCCTGTCTTTCGACGGCAAAACCCAGATGCCGACTCCGGTCATCGTCGCCAAGCGCTACATCGGCGGCTCAATCTCGACGCCGCTCATCGTCGAAGACCATGTCATTGCCGCTGGCTACGATGCCAAGATCCACGTCTATCGCATCATCTACGACGCCAAGGAGGGCTCGGGCGTTGCACTCAAGACGAGAGATGGACGTAGCGTGCGCGTGAGCCTTGTCGAGACGGGGTCGTTTGCCGGTGGCGCATCGTTTGAGTCGACGCCGATCGTGTGGAACGGCCGCATCTACATCGGGTCGCGCGACGGGCATCTGTACTGCCTGGGGAAGTAGAATCCAGTTCAGGCCACATGCTGAGAGGACCGACCGATGACGCGCACGCTGCCCGCTCACCGCTACACCGTGCTCGCCGTCGTTCTCGCGATGGCTCTCCTGCTGGGGGGCTGTGCAGGGCAGCGCCCCAAGCCATCGGTGGTGCCAACGCCGACCGCCTCAAGCAGCGTCGCAATCGCGCGCATGTCTGCCGAGCAGAAGCGGACGACTATCGCCACGAGTTTCCCCATCGAGGTGCCGGTTCCGCAAGGCCGAGTGGTGCGGGGCGAGGCGCAGGGGGCCGATGCGTGGGACTACCAGCTCATGATTCCTGCGAGTGCGGCCGACGTAGTGAGCTGGTACGCGGAGTGGTACACGAAAGCCGACTGGCAGCTCATCTCGGATACGGCCGCAGATGGGGGTCGCAAGCTGAGTTTCGTCAAGGGTGGTGCCGAGTCAGCTGTGATCGTGAAGCCGGCCGGAGCGGACTTGACCAGCGTGATTGTCGTCCTGGGAGTCGGCGCGCCAGTGCTCAACACGCAGTAGGCGAGCTATCGTGCAAGCGACCTTGGTGGCCTAGATCCGCCGGCTTCCGCGCCGGCTGCCGCTGACCTTGCCACCGAACACCGAGCGCTTCACTTTGATGCACGGCCGCCCTTCAAACGGGATGATTCGGCCGGGGCGGTACTCAAAGCCCTCGAGGTCCTCAAGCGGCAGGGTCTTTCCGAGCATGTACTCGATCTCGCGGAGCTGCACAATCTCATCCGGTCCGACGAAAGTCAGCGCGTAGCCGCTCGCTCCGGCGCGACCAGTGCGGCCGATGCGGTGCACGTAGTCCTCGGGGTTCTCGGGTACGTCGTAGTTGATGACGTGGCTGATGTCGGAGATGTCGATACCGCGCGCGACGATGTCGGTAGCGATGAGCACGTCCATCTTGCCGGCGCGGAAGTCCTCGAGCGCGCGCTGGCGCTCCGCCTGGCCGCGGTCCGCGTGCATGACTCCGACTCGGATGTTCATCTTGGCGAGAATCGTCTCAAGCATGTCGGCACGCATCTTGGTGCGCGTGAAGACGAGCACTCGGTCGGCGCCGCGCCGTGCGATGACGCCCGCGAGCAAGTCGGGTTTTTGCGACTGCTCAACCGGCATGATTGCCTGCTCGATGCCCTCGGCGGTGGTGCCCTTGATGGCGATCTCGACGTAGGCCGGGTCGTGCAGCATGCGGCTGACCACGTTGGTCACGTCTTCTGACAGCGTCGCCGAGAACAGCAGATTCTGCCGCTCCTTGGGCAGGTGCGCCAAGATGCGGCGGACGCTCGGCCAAAAGCCCATGTCGAGCATGCGGTCAGCCTCGTCAAGCACCAGAACCTGCACCTGCGAGAGGTCGACGTCCTTGCGCTCGTGGAGATCGAGCAGGCGGCCGGGTGTGGCCACCAGGATCTCGACGCCGTCTTTGAGCCGCTTGACCTGCGGCTCGTACTTCACGCCGCCGACCACGATGCACGTCCGCTGCCCCGTGTGCCCGCCGACAACAGCGGCGACCTTCTCGATCTGCTGCGCAAGCTCGCGGGTCGGGGAGACCACCAACGCGATCGGGCGCCCGTCACCCAGGCCAATGCGCTGCATGAGCGGGAGGGTGAAGGCGGCAGTCTTGCCGGTACCAGTTTGCGCGGCGGCTACAACGTCACGACCGGCGAGCACCAACGGAATCGCTTCCACTTGTACGGGAGTCGGCTCCGTGTAGCCCATCTCTTCGATGGCAGAACTGATGTCGTCGTCCAGGCCCAATTCTCTGAATGTCATGGCTGCAGTATGCGTCACCTTGCGCAAAGCGTCACGCCGAGGAAACCGCAGGCGTTCAGCCGAGGCCCCGCAGGCCGGCCGTCTCGGCTCATCGCACGAGGTCAGCGAGCGCCGCGTCTACGTCGGGAAACTGGAATCGGTACCCACTCAAGACGGCCTTTTCGGCTGACACCCTCTGGCTCATCACGGTGTATTGAGCGACTTCCCCCAGTACGAGATGCAAGGCGAAGCCAGGCACCGGGAACCATGACGGTCGACCGAGCCTGCGACCCAGCGCCGCCGAGAGGTCGCGCATTCGCACGGGCTCGGGGGCTGCGGCGTTCAGCGGGCCGGTGACCGAGTCGGATTCGAGCGCGTGCCGATAGAGTCCGGCGATGTCGGCCAAGTGTACCCAGCTCACCCACTGCTTGCCGCTGCCGATGGGGCCGCCAAGGAACAGCTTGGCGGGCAGCTCCATGCGCGGCAGGACACCTTCGGGGCCAAGTACGATTCCGGTGCGGATGGTGGCGACTCGGCAGCCTGAGTTCTCGGCCGCGAAGGCCGCGGCTTCCCACTCGACGGCGAGGTCGGCGAGGAAGTCGCCGCCGGTGCGAGCGTCTTCGGCCAGCACAAGGTCGCCGCGGTCGCCGTAGATGCCGACAGCGCTTCCGCCCACCAGAGTTCGCGGACCGGCGCCCTGAGCACGTGCGGCCTCGATGGCGTTGGCCAGCGCACGGGTGGTGTCGAGACGGCTCGTGGCCAGCAGTGGCTTCGTGTGCGCATTCCATCGGCTCGCGATGGGGAAGCCCGACAGGTTGGCGACCGCGTCGGCTGCCACGACCGCGCCGGTCCACTCGGCGGTTGCGTCGGTGGGGATGAATGCGACTTCTCGCACGTCGTCAGGCCTGGCGGTGGCTCCCGGGCGATGCGAGAGCCACGTAACTTCGTGGCCAGCAGCCAGCAGCTGCGTCGTCAACTCCCTGCCGATGAACCCGTTCCCGCCCGCGAGTGCTATCCGCATCCGTCCCTGCCTCCCGATGATTCGAGCCTGTCGCAAGGCGTCGCCCCGCACGCTCGTGCCCCTGACCCATCGTACCCGCTTGCGCGATCCAAAGAAGCACGCAAATGGTGACTAGCCCGGTCCGCAGCGGGTATAGGTGGGGAGTGTGAGCTAGCACGATCTGGTGGTGGAGGCCGGCAATGGATCGTTCGATGCGCTCGATCGTGGTAACAGGTGCGACTGGCCGACAGGGCGGGGCCGTCGCCCGCAAGTTGGTCTCTGACGGATGGTCGGTGCGCGCTCTTGTCCGCGACGCCGACAAGCCCGCCGCTCGCGCGTTGGCAGGCCTTGGGGTCAGCTTGTCGATCGGCGACCTGAACGACCCCGACTCGGTGACGCGAGCCGTCGATGGAGCGTACGGCGTCTACAGCGTTCAGAGTTGGGCCGACGGCGCCGATGCCGAGGAGCGCCAAGGCACCACGCTCGCCGACGCCGCCGCCCGTGCGCACGTCGAGCACTTTGTCTACTCGTCGGTGGCCGGCGCAGACCGGAAGACCGGTGTGCCGCACTTCGAGAGCAAGGCCCGCATTGAAGAGCACATCCACGACGTCGGCCTTCCCTTCACGGTCTTTCGGCCGGTCTACTTGATGGACAATCTGCTCTGGCAGCGCGATGCCATCTGTAGCGGCCACATCG